>JAJZTT010000199.1 GCA_021848705.1 Pseudomonadota bacterium | reverse complement strand
CGATCTGGGCATGTCCAGCATCTTCCTGGATGACTGCGGAAAGCCTGACCTTGTTCTCCAGCCAGTAAGAGAGTCCGGCAAGCAGCGTCAGAAAAATGACAGGGAACCACTTCCGCAGCCTGTCCGCCATCACAGGTATTCCGCAATCATCGCGTCATAGCTGTCCTGCATGCGCATCAGGAATTCGCAGGCTTCGCGAACCGCGCCGCGACCGCCCGATCGCCTCGTCACGTAATGCGCATTTTGCCGGACGATGTCCGGCGCATCCGGCACTGCGATCGCAAACCCCGCCCGCCGCATCACGGGAAGATCGACGACATCGTCCCCCATGTAGGCCGTCTCGTCGGGACCGAGCCGGAGTTTTTCCAGCAGGTCGCGATAGGCTGCGAGCTTGTCGGAAGCCCCCTGGTAGAGATGGGAAATGCCCAGATTCTGCGCTCTGAGCTCCACGCAGCGCGAACGCCGCCCGGTGATGATGGCAAGCAACACTCCGGAGGCCTGCAGCATCTTCATGCCGTGACCGTCCAGGGTATTGAACGCCTTCATTTCCTCGCCGGAATCGGAAAGATAGAGACTGCCGTCGGTCAGCACGCCGTCGACGTCGAATATCACCAGCCGGACCCGCTTCGCCCGCTCCAGAATGTCGTCCAATCAGATCACCTTGGCCCGCAGCAGGTCGTGCATGTTGAGTGCGCCGACCATTTTCGAATGTTCGTCGACGACGAGCAACTGGGTGATCCGGTATTGCTCCATGACCTGGACCGCTTCTGCGGCGAGCTTTCCCGGGGAGATCGTCCTGGGATGTTTCGTCATGATGGCCGAGACCGGGGTTTTGTGAAAATCCGCCCCGTTCTCAAGCGTCCTGCGCAAATCCCCGTCCGTGTAGATGCCGACGACCTGATTTTCCCGGTCGACGATTGCAGTCATGCCCATCCCTTTTCTGGACATTTCGAGCAGCGCGTCGGAAAGCTTCGCATCTTCGGCAACGGAAGGAATTTCCGCGCCCTTTCTCATCACGTCGCGCACATGGGTGAGGAGCCGGATGCCGAGCGATCCACCGGGGTGGGATCTGGCGAAATCTTCCGCACTGAAGCCGCGCGCGACCATCAGGGTGACGGCGAGCGCATCCCCCAGGGCAAGCGCAGCCGTGGTGCTTGCCGTGGGCGCGAGATCGAGAGGGCAGGCTTCCTTGTCCACCCCTGCATCGAGGTGAAAATCCGCCTCGCGGGCGAGGCTCGAAGCAGGGTTTCCGGTCATCGAGATGAGTTTCGCCCCCTGGCGCTTCACCAGAGGCACGATGGTCAGAAGTTCGGAACTCTCGCCGGAATTGGACAACGCGACAAAAACGTCCTCCTTCGTGATCATGCCGAGGTCGCCGTGACTCGCTTCCCCGGGATGGACGAAGAAGGCGGGCGTCCCGGTGCTCGCCAGCGTGGATGCGATCTTCCTGGCGACATGACCGGATTTTCCCATTCCGCTCACCACCACTCGCCCCGTGCAGGCGAGCATGAGTTCGACGGACCGAACGAAGTTCTGGTCGAGCCTGGACTTCAGGCCCTCCACTGCGCGCGCCTCGATTTCCAGGACTTCGCCTGCAATTTCAAGCGCCGAAAAGACATTGCCGGTTGGATTCATCATGGCCCGATTATACCAGAACTCGCCTGCGGGGTTGTCCGGCACTATATTTTTCACGACCCATCCGGCATCATTGGATCTGGAGACATTTCAAGCCATGCACAACACACTGCCCCTCGTCCTCGTCCTGCTCGCTGCCAGCGTGCTGGTGGTGGCTTTTTTCAGAATTCTCGCGCTTCCGCAGATGATTGCCTATCTGCTGGTCGGCATTCTCACCGGACCGCACTTCCTAGGCTGGATTCCGGATACCGAGGAGACCCGCTATCTCGCGGAATTCGGCGTCGTATTCCTGATGTTCTCCATCGGCCTCGAATTCAGCCTTTCCAAGCTGCTCACCATGCGGCGCATCGTGTTCGGACTGGGGTTTTCCCAGGTCATGCTGGGCATCCTGGTGACCCTGGCGTTCACCGCGCTCCTCGGCGTGAACTGGAGGATCGGACTCGCCGTGGGCGGCGCGCTTTCCATGTCTTCCACTGCCATCGTGAGCAAGATGATGGCGGAGCGCCAGGAACTCCATTCCGCCCACGGCAGGAAAATCTTCGGCATCCTGCTGTTCCAGGATCTCGCCGTGGTCCCGCTGCTCATCTTGATCCCTGCGCTTTCGCACGACACGAAAACCCTTCCTCTCGAACTCGGGGCCGCACTCCTGAAAGCCGCCGCAGTGCTCGCCGTGCTGCTCTTTCTCGGCCAGAAAATGATGCGCCCCTGGTTCCACCTCGTCGCAAGGCAGAAATCCTCCGAACTCTTCATGCTGAACGTGCTGTTCATCACGCTCGGGCTCTCCTATGTCACCAATGCAGCCGGGCTGTCGATGGCTCTCGGCGCATTCCTCGCCGGCATGCTGATCTCGGAGACCGAATACCGCTACCAGGTGGAAGACGACATCAAGCCTTTCCGGGACGTGCTCCTCGGCCTGTTCTTCATCACCATCGGCATGATGCTCGATCTTTCCGCGGTCTGGAACGAGTTGCCGATGGTGCTCCTCACCCTACTCGCCCTCCTTGCCATCAAGCTGTTGCTGGTGGCGGGGCTTTGCCATTTCTTCGACCGGGACTGGGGCGTCGCGCTCAGGACCGGCCTCAACCTCGCCCAGGCCGGAGAATTCGGCTTCGTGCTGCTTTCCCGGGCGAAAAACCAGCACCTCATCAGCGAGCCCGCGCTGCAGATCGTGCTTGCCGCCATGCTGATCTCGATGCTGATCGCCCCCTTTCTCATCGAGCGCTCAGACCAGGTAGTGAAGCGCTATTCCGCCGGAGAATGGATGAACCGCGCGCTCCAGTTGCACAACATCGCAGTGCGCACCATGGCCTCCGACGTGCAGATCATCATCTGCGGATATGGCAGGAGCGGGCAGACGCTGGCCCGTTTTCTGGAGCAGGAATCGCTCCCCTTCATCGCGCTCGACCACGACCCGCTACGGGTAAGGGAAGCTTCCGCAGCGGGGGAAAACGTGGTCTTTGGCGATGCGAGCCGCAGGGAAGTGCTGATCGCCGCCGGGCTCCTCCGGGTGAAGGCGGTGGTGGTCGCCTATTCCGACGTTCATTCTGCGCTCTCCATCCTGAATCACGTGCGGGAATTGCGCCCGGACCTGCCGGTCATCGTCCGAACCCTCGACGACTCGGAAATGGAAAAACTCAGACAGGCCGGCGCTGCCGAAGTGGTGGCCGAAATCATGGAAGGCAGCATGATGCTCGCATCCCACGCGCTGCTTCAGCTCGGCGTGCCGCTCAACCGGGTGCTGAAAAGGATCCGCGAAACCCGGGAAGCCAGATACAGCGGATTTCGCGGCTATTTCAGGGGAATCACCGACCAGATGGACGACGAACAGGAGGCGATGCAGTTGAGGCTCCGGAGCGTGATGATCCCGCAGGGAGCCTTCGCGGTCGGGAAAACGCTAGCCGAAATCGATCTCGGCCGGTATTCGGTCGACATCACCGCGGTGAGGAGAAGGAACATTCGCGGGCTCGCCCCTGCCCCGGAGACCGTGATCAAGATCGGGGACGTGGTGGTGCTGCGGGGAACCCAGGCGGATCTCGCCTCTTCGGAGATCCGCCTGCTGCAGGGTTAGAGCGTCCTGCAAATGGTAATGGGCGTGGTGCCGGTATCGGTATAAGGCGGCCCCATAGGATTGGTTACGATCGGATCGGGTACGGCTGTCTGCTGCGCCCGGATGTTCCCGGTATTGGTGACCCCGTCGTCGAGCTGCATGTCCACCGCGGCCGCAACCCGATCGGGAAGCCCTGAGGAACAGACCATGAGGCTGATGAAGCCGGTGTCAGAGGAATTGGTCTTCAGCACCCCGGAAGGAGAGCCGGAGGAAGGGCCGCTCCCGGTCTGCACCCCTACGATGCCGCCCGCTGAATTGATCGGCTGCTTGGGCGAACTCGCCTGTCCGACGACGAGCCCGGCCGCCCTCAGATGCATCCAGAAAAACTGCGTCTCCGAGGAAGCCGCCCCCGTCGCATTGTATTGCCCGGTGATGATTCCGTCGCCGTTGCCGTTCGCGCTCGAAGGCAGGATGGTGGTTCCCCAGCGGGTCGAAGCCTGGTTGTCATCCCCGGGCAGCGTCTTGTAGCGGTCGATATAGGCGTAATAAGCCGCCGTCGTTCCGGTGAAATCGATGATCGCATTTTTGATCCTGCCCTGGGTGATCATTTCCTGCCCCTTCAGGACGCCTCCGAGGAGCAATCCAATGATCACCAGGACGATCGCGATTTCGACCAGAGTGAAACCGGATTGCCTTTTCATGATCTTCTCCTCAGGAAGCCGATCTGCACATCACGTAACTGGTTGTCGG
>JAJZTT010000198.1 GCA_021848705.1 Pseudomonadota bacterium | reverse complement strand
GATCTAGGATCGCCTGAAGACGGAATTCGTCGACGCTCACGGTGTCCGGTAAGGCTCCTCTGGCGATCATGCGGAAGCGGTTGTTTTGTACCATCAATGCGGCTTTCTGTTCGATCGATTTCAGAAAGCTTTCCCAGTGTACCGCCACTGGGCGCAGTTCGATCTGCCCCGATTCTCCCCGGACATGATCGAGAATATCGTCGATCATTTCAAGAAGATGGCGGCTGTTTTGCCGGATCGCTCCGGCCGCTTCTTCCACCGAAACGCGCCTACTCCCCCTGGAAAGAAGTTCCGCGTAACCCAGCACGGTATTGAGCGGCGTGCGGAATTCGTGGCTCATCTGCGCCAGGAATTTCATTCTCGCCGTGCTGTCGGCTCTCGCCTGCTGCAATGCCTCACGCATCGCGTCGGAGCGCTGCGAGATGGCGGCAAGGATGGGCGGGGTGATGAGCAGGATGTACCAGGAATGGCCGAAGGATTCCGAGTCGGAATAATGGTTGCCCCCGTACATCAGCAGGAACCGGAAAATCATCATCGCGAGGAGCGCGAGAATGCTCACGAGCAGGTATCCGACCGCGCGCAAGCCGTCCCGCCATGCCCGGTAATAAAGCGAGATTCCACCGAAAAAAAGGGCCAGGGTGGGGATCCAGACCAGCTTCATCGCGCTCCGATAATCGACCACACAGGCCCACAGGGTGATCAGGACGAAAACCCAGGCAAAGAAGTACAGGAAAGCATAGTATTTGCGGTAGCGTTTTGCGTCCCCGATGAATTCGCGGGCAAAAAGAACGAAGAAGATCGCGACCAGGCAGGCTGCGATCGCCTGGAGCCTGAGGTCGTAAGGCAGATCGGATGGCCACAAGTAGGCGGGTAGAATGCCTGTGAAGCTTGCATCGAAAGTGGCTTCGGCGAGCATCTTTCCGCCGAAATAAAGATAGATTCTTTCGCGCTGCCTGAAAAAAAGCAGGGATGCGAGCAATGCCGTGATGAGCAGCCCGCCCAGACTCATCGATTGAAGAAGCACGCTTTTCTGGTGTTTCAGCGTGTATCGTTCGGGAAGCCACAGCGTCGGGGTGAGATCGATCGAGGCTATGGAGTGGATCCTGACGAACACCACTTTGTTCTCTCCGGGCATCAATACGACTGGAAGAACCGGATAGGATTCCACGATACTGCGCTCGGATGCCGGCGTTGCAATGCCGGCCTCGGTACTTTCCCATTTTCCATCTGGATTTCTCTGGAAAAGCGTCACTTCCTGAAGGCGCGGGTTGCCGATCTGGAGCCAGCGATTCACTGCGACGGGGCCGGAGTTTGACAAGGTGATGCGGAGCCAGAAAGCCTTGTCCGAGAAACCTTGCGCCATGTCCTTCCCTTGCGCGTTTCTGAAGTCGCAAGCATTCGATGCGATTAAGTCGATGCCGAGTCCGGTGGCCGATTTACACCATTGCACGTCATTTGCGATCATGCGATGCGTGAAGTTGGCAACGTCGAGTGCGTTGCAATCGAATGCGTGAAACAGCAGGAAGAGCAGCAACCATCGTTTCATGCTGCCGTGTTTCCTTCCAGGCGGTTTCTCAGTTCTCGTGGAGAGCAGCCGTGGCGCTCGCGAAACGCCTTGGAAAAATTGGAAGAACTGGAAAAGCCGAGATGTTCTGCGATGATCGAGATGGGGATTTCGGAAGTTGAAAGCAGTTCGCAGGCCTGGCGCAGTCGTTCTTCCCGGATCCAGGCGAACACCGGCATGGCGAATCCGTTCTGGAATGCCTGGTTGAGCCGCTTCTCGTTGGTTCCGATCATCCGGGCGAGCGCCTCGGTCGAGGGCGGGGCGGAGAGATTTTGTCTGAGGTGGGCGGTTGCGCTCCTGACCAGAATCATGTCCCGTTTCGAAAGCCCTGCATTGCATTCTGAATCGAATTCCGGAATTTTTTCGCGGGAAGCCAGATTGAGGTGAATTCCCACTCGCGCGAAGACTTCCTGCTCGGAAAATGGTTTGCCGATATAATCGACCGCGCCGAGGGAAAGTCCTTCGATCCGCTTTTCCACTTCGTTCGATGAACTCAGGAAAATCACCGGAATGTCGCGAGTTTCCGGATCGTTCTTCAGCATCCTGCAGGTGGCGAAGCCGTCCATGTCCGGCATGGTGAGATCGAGCAGAATCAGGTCGGGCTGGAGAATGCTCGCCTTGTGGTAGCCGTCCTGCCCGTCGAATGCGACGTGAGGCTTCATCTGTCTTGCAGACATCAGTTCGATCAGCAGCCTGAGGTCGATGCTCGAGTCGTCGATCAAGAGAATGCGGCTATGGAATTTCATGGCTTTGTTCGTTCCCCCTTGCGGATTATACATTTTTTTGCAGGTGAATCCGCAGGATGGGGGGCTGATTTCGGCTTTGCCATGTTCGAGGAAATCCGTGTAAGATCCCTGCTTGTCAATCAGGGAGAAAGAGAATGAGTCCGGGATTCGTGGGAGTGACCGGCTTGCCCAGAGCCGGCTCCACGCTGCTTTGCCAGATGCTTTCGATGCACCCCGAGATCGACTGCGAAGGTCAGAGCTCGCCTCTGTGCAACCTGCTGCTCGGTATCCGGCGCATGGCAAGCGACGACCAGTTCATGCTCTCGCAGTTGGACAATTCCTTCGAATCGGGCTACGGGCATCTTCAGGATGCGATGGCGGGTTTCCTGCGCGGCTGGTTGAAAGCGGAAGGGAAGATCGTGGTGGACAAGAACCGTGCCTGGCTGCATTGCATCGAAATGGTGCTCCGATTGGCACCGGAGGCGAAATTCATCGTCTGTCTCAGGGATCTCGGGCAGATCTACGGCTCGATCGAGGCGCAGCATCAGAAGACGATCCTGCTCGATTTCATCGATCATCTCGCCGACTTTGACCGTTTCGGCCGGGCCGACATGCTGTTCGCCAAGGACAAGGTGATCGGCGCTCCGCTGATTTCCATCCATGCGGTGCAGGATCTGCCTCGTGAAGTGCAACAGCGCCTCTATTTCCTGCGCTTCGAGGACCTGATGGGAAATCCTGTCGCCTGCATGAGCCATCTTTTCGCCTGGCTCGGCGTCTCTCCCATGACCGTCGATCCGAAAAATATTGAAGTGAGCCGGAAACGGGAGTCCGACAGCCATTACCGGATGAAATACCTGCATGCCCAGCATGGTTCGATCGTGAAACCCGGAAGGCGCGAGATTCCTCCCAGGATTGAGGCGCAGATCAGGGAGGCATTTGCCTGGTATTACCAGTTGTATTACCCGGCATTGCCCGGCTGATCGGCTTCAGACTGAAAAAAGGTCCCAGCGCGCCCTGACTGCGAATCCTTCCTCGTGCTGCGTTCCCGCCATGAAACGCATTGCGCCGGCGAAGGCGATCATTGCGCCGTTGTCGGTGCAAAATTGCAGGTCCGGATAGAACACCTCGATTCCTTTCGCCTTTGACATGAGCATGCGGCGCAGTTCGGTATTCGCGCTCACGCCGCCCGCGACGACCAGCCTTTTCAATCCGCATTTTTTCACTGCCGAAAGGGATTTTTTGACCAGCACCTCGACGATCGCATCCTGGAACGCACGGGCGATGTCGGCCCGGGTCTGGTCGTCGTCGGCTTGCGCCCTCACCAGGGTCAGCGCTGCGGTTTTGAGTCCGCTGAAACTGAAATCGAAGTCGGGGCTGTTGAGCATGGGGCGAGGCAACCTGAATCGCGCAGGGTCGCCGTTCTGCGCAAGCCTCGATAGCGCGGCGCCTCCCGGATAACCCAAACCCAGCAGTTTCGCGGTCTTGTCGAAGGCTTCCCCTGCCGCATCGTCGAGCGTGTCGCCGAGGAGTCGGTATTTTCCCATTTCGTCCACCCGGATGATCTGGGTGTGCCCTCCCGAGACGAGAAGCGCAACGAAGGGAAATTCCGGCGCGGGATCCGAGAGCAGCGGCGAGAGCAGGTGCCCTTCCAGGTGATGGACGCCGATCACGGGTTTGCCGAGCGAAAATCCCAGCGATGCGGCCACCGATGCGCCGACCAGCAGCGCGCCTGCAAGCCCCGGCCCTTTCGTGTAGGCGATGCCGTCGATGTCGCCAAGATCTTTTCCAGCCCGGGACAGCACTTCGCGCGTCAAGGGCAGCACACGCCGGATGTGGTCGCGGGAAGCGAGTTCGGGAACCACGCCGCCGTATTCGCCGTGCATGGCGATCTGGGAGTGAAGCGCGTGGGAAAGGAGCCCGCCAGCGGTGTCGTAGAGCGCGACCCCGGTTTCGTCGCAGGAGCTTTCGATGCCGAGAACCAGCATTCTTTTTCCAAAATTCCAATTTTACCGGCTTTTCCGTGCTTCGTAAATTTAGCCACGAACTCGCTGTCCTTTCCAGGAAAAAAATTCTCCCGGGGAATGGTTTTCGTCCCCCGTGGAAAAGTCCCGTTCATGGAAATGGATTAGAGTCGCTCCAGACGGAATCCGTATGCGGATTCGAAAATTCATTGGCAAA
>JAJZTT010000024.1 GCA_021848705.1 Pseudomonadota bacterium | reverse complement strand
CCGATCTCCAGAATCCTGCCGAAAAGGTCGGACATGCCCATGCGCTCGATCCGCTCCTGCAAGGCGCGCATCACGCTTTTCTCAAAGCCCGAGTAGGCGTGGACCACATACCAACGCTTAGCCATCAATCCCCCTGGCCCATCAACATCTTGACGAAAGACATCAGCGACGCATCGACCACCCAGAGGAAGATCGCCATGACCACCACGAACGCGATCACCACGCCGGTGGTCTGCACCGTTTCCTTCCGGGTCGGCCAAACGACCTTCCTGGACTCGGCGATCGACTCCCGCCCGAACTGCACGAATCGCTTTCCGGGATCGGACATCCAGGCCACGCCGGTCGCGAAGGCCATGCCGGCCAGAACCGAAATCACGCGCAGCACCAGGGCGCTATCCCGAAGCAGGTAATAGCCCGCTATCCCCGCAGCAACCAGCAATCCAGCCAGTCCTAGTTTGATCTTATCCGCCATATGTCCTGTAAAAACGCTAGGCGACGCAGCACATCACATGCCGCGCCGCCATCATTCTGGCAGGCCAGGAGGGTCTCGAACCCCCAACCTTCGGTTTTGGAGACCGACGCTCTGCCAATTGAGCTACTGGCCTAACTTTCCAACCTTACTGAACGATCTTGGCAACGACGCCCGCGCCGACGGTGCGACCGCCTTCACGGATCGCGAAACGCAGACCTTCTTCCATTGCAACCGGAGCGATCAGGGAAACCGTCACCGAAACGTTGTCGCCGGGCATCACCATTTCCGTTCCTTCAGCCAGATCGATCGATCCGGTCACGTCGGTGGTACGGAAGAAGAATTGCGGACGATAGCCGTTGAAGAACGGGGTATGACGACCGCCTTCATCCTTCGACAGAACATAGATCTCTGCCTGGAACTTGGTGTGCGGGGTGATCGAACCGGGCTTCGCCAGAACCTGACCGCGCTCCACTTCTTCACGCTTGGTGCCGCGCAGCAGCGCGCCGATGTTGTCGCCGGCCTGACCCTGGTCCAGCAGCTTCCTGAACATTTCCACGCCGGTGCAGGTGGTCTTCGTCGTCGGGCGGATGCCCACGATTTCGACTTCGTCGCCGACCTTGATGATGCCGCGCTCGATACGGCCGGTCACCACCGTGCCGCGTCCGGAGATCGAGAACACGTCTTCGACCGGCATCAGGAAGGCGCCATCCACCGCGCGCTGCGGTTCGGGAATGTAGCTGTCCAGCGCATCGGCCAGCCTGAAGATCGAGGGCTCACCGATGTCCGACTGGTCGCCCTGCAGCGCCTTCAGTGCGGAACCGATGACGATCGGGGTGTCGTCGCCGGGGAAATCGTAGCTGGAGAGCAGTTCGCGAACTTCCATTTCGACGAGTTCCAGCAGTTCGGGATCGTCGACCATGTCCGCCTTGTTCAGGTAGACGATGATGTAGGGAACGCCAACCTGACGCGCCAGCAGGATGTGCTCGCGGGTCTGGGGCATCGGGCCGTCCGCTGCGGAACAAACCAGGATCGCGCCGTCCATCTGCGCCGCGCCCGTGATCATGTTCTTCACGTAGTCGGCGTGACCGGGGCAGTCGACGTGAGCATAGTGGCGCTTTTCGGTTTCGTATTCGACGTGGGCGGTGTTGATCGTGATGCCGCGTGCGCGCTCTTCGGGCGCCGAATCGATCTGGTCATAGCTCTTCGCTTCGCCGCCGAACTTGCGGGTCAGGATCGTCGTGATCGCCGCAGTCAGGGTGGTCTTGCCATGATCGACGTGGCCGATCGTGCCAACGTTCACGTGCGGTTTCGTCCGCTCAAACTTGCTCTTTGCCATGATGGTTCTCTCCTGACATCAAATGTTTGCTGCAACATGAAACTGGAGCCCATGACCAGGATTGAACTGGTGACCTCTCCCTTACCAAGGGAGTGCTCTACCACTGAGCTACATGGGCAAATCTGGAGCGGGTGAAGGGAATCGAACCCTCGTCGTAAGCTTGGAAGGCTTCTGCTCTACCATTGAGCTACACCCGCAAATCCTCTTCCGGAATTTCTTCCAGCGCAAAAATCTGGTGGAGGGGGAAGGATTCGAACCTTCGAAGGCAGAGCCGTCAGATTTACAGTCTGATCCCTTTGACCGCTCGGGAACCCCTCCTGAGCGAAACCGCTAATTCTACAGATGGGAACCGAATCCGTCAACATCCACGTCTCTTTTGTTCCCCCGGTGAATCGCGGGGCGTATTTTAACCGATAATTGAAAAATTGCACACCTTGACCATTTATCGATGTTCGCGATCTTTCTTGTCACCGGTCTTTTATCCGGTTTTCTGGCAGGCCTTCTGGGCGTGGGCGGCGGCATCGTGAATGTGCCCGCACTCGATTATGCCTTTTCCGGAACGCCGCATTCCATCCATTCCGCGGTTGCCACTTCCCTCGCCGTCATTTCCTTCACTTCCTTCCTCAGCCTGCGCATCCACAACCGGAAACAGGCGGTACGCTGGGATGTTTTCCGCAGCATCACCCCTGGAATCCTCGCGGGAACCTTTGCAGGATCCCAGATCGCCATCCACCTCCCTTCCCACCTCCTCAGGATCTGCTTCGCGCTTTTCGCAATGGCGGCCGCCACCAGGATGTTCCATGGCCCGAGCATGCGCGCATCCGGCCGTGCGCCGGGGCCGGTCGGCATGACTGCGGCCGGAATCCTGATCGGCGCCGTTTCGGCCCTCGTGGGAATCGGGGGCGGATCGCTCACCGTGCCCTTTCTTTCCTGGTGCGGGCTTCCCATGATCGAGGCGATCGGCACGTCCGCCGCGGTCGGCTTCCCGATTTCCTTCGCCGCCACCTTGCAGTATGCGGCGCAAGACTTCGGCGTTTCGTCGCTGAAGGAACTCCATCTCGGACTGATCCACCTGCCCGCCCTCGCACTCATCGTCTGCGGTTCCCTGATTTCGGTTCCCTTCGGCGCACGCCTCGCGCACCGCCTCCCGGTGCCCCTGCTGCGGAGGATTTTCGCAATCCTGCTCGCACTGGTGGGCGCAAAAATGCTGCTCTCTTCTGTCACTTTGCCGTCATTCTCCTAGAATAGAATCTTTGCTGACTTGGAAAGGATGGGCATGAAGGAACTCGAACTGCTGAATGCATGCTGGCGCGCCTGCAATTATCTTGCAGCCGGAATGATCTACCTGAGGGACAATCCGCTTCTTTCCGCTCCCCTCGAACCCGCGCACCTCAAGAAGCGGCTGCTCGGGCACTGGGGATCGAGCCCCGGGCTTTCCTTCATCTACCTGCACATGAGCCGCCTCATCGTGAAATACGATCTCGACGCGATCTTCCTCGCGGGCCCGGGTCACGGCGCACCGGGAGTGCTCTCCCCCGTTTACCTGGAAGGAAGTTACGGCGAGATCTATCCCAACAAGGGGGAAGGGATCGAAGGCATGCGCCGGTTCTTCCGCGAATTTTCCTTTCCCGGAGGAATCGGCAGCCACTGCACGCCGGAGACCCCCGGTTCCATCCACGAGGGGGGGGAACTCGGTTACAGCATCTCGCACGCATTCGGTGCAGCTTTCGACAATCCCGATCTCATCGTGACCGTGGCGGTGGGAGACGGCGAATCCGAAACCGCGCCGCTTGCCACCTCCTGGCATTCCAACAAGTTCCTGAATCCCGTCCGGGACGGCGCAGTGCTCCCCATCCTGCATCTCAACGGCTACAAGATCAACAATCCGACCCTGCTCTCGCGCATTTCGCATGAGGAAATCGAATCCCTTTTCAGGGGTTACGGCTGGTCTCCCCGCTTCGTGGAGGGTTCCGACCCCATGGAAATGCACGAAAAAATGGCGAAAGCCATGGAGGAATGCATCCTGGAAATCAGGAAGATCCAGGAGCAGGCAAGAAGAAGCGGCAAGGCTTTCCGCCCCTTCTGGCCGATGATCGTGCTGCGCTCGCCGAAGGGCTGGACCGGGCCGAAGGAAGTCGACGGCCGGAAGGTGGAAGGATTCTGGCGTGCCCATCAGGTACCGATTCCGGACGTCAGCTCCCCGGAACATTTCGCGCTCCTCGAAGCATGGCTCGGAAGCTACCGTGCCGAAGCACTATTCGATTCCGAGGGAAGGGTCCGGCCGGAGCTGAAAGCCTTCCTCCCGAAAGGAAACCGGCGCATGGGCATGAATCCGCACGCCAACGGAGGGCTGTTGCGACGCGCACTCTTCATGCCCGATTGCAGGGGATATTCGATCGAAGTGCAGGAACCGGGCAGGGTCCTGCACGAAAACACCCGTCCGCTCGGAAAATTCCTGAGGGACATCATGAGCGCCAACCGGAACAATTTCAGACTGTTCGGGCCGGACGAAACCGCATCCAACAAGCTCGACGACGTCTACTCGGCGAGCGGCAAGACCTGGCTCGCCGAAATCCTTCCCGAAGACGAAGGAGGAAGCGAACTTTCTCCCGATGGGCGAGTCATGGAAATGCTCTCCGAGCACACGCTCGAAGGCTGGCTCGAAGGGTATCTGCTCACCGGCCGCCACGGCTTCTTCTCCACCTACGAAGCCTTCGTGCATGTCATCGACTCGATGTTCAACCAGCATGCGAAATGGCTGGCGATGTCGAAGGCGGTTTCCTGGCGAGCCGCAATTTCCTCGCTCAACCTCCTCATTACCTCCACCGTATGGCGCCAGGACCACAACGGCTTCACCCATCAGGATCCCGGATTTCTCGATCTGGTGGTGAACAAGAGCCCCGAAGTGACCAGGATCTACCTCCCTCCAGACGTGAATTGCCTGCTTTCGATCGCAGACCATTGCCTGAAAAGCGAAAATTACATCAACGTCATCGTCTGCGACAAGCAGAAACACCTGCAATATCTCGACATGGATGCCGCCACGGAACACTGCGCCAAGGGAATCGGCATCTGGGACTGGGCGAGCAACGACGAAGGAGTGGAACCGGACGTGGTGATGGCCTCATCGGGCGACATCCCGACCAAGGAAGCACTCGCCGCAGTCGATCTTCTGAGGCAGAATTTTCCGGACCTCAGGGTGCGCTTCATCAACGTGGTCGACCTCTACAAACTCACCCCGGAAACGGAGCATCCGCACGGCCTCACCGATCTGGATTTCGACAGCCTGTTCACCCTCGACAAGCCCGTCATCTTCAATTTCCACGGCTATCCGTGGCTCATCCACCGCCTCGCCTATCGCAGGAACAATCACCGCAATTTCCACGTGCGCGGCTACAAGGAAAAGGGCAGCATCAACACCCCGCTGGAACTGGCCATCCGCAACCAGATCGACCGTTACAGCCTGGTCATCGACGTGATCGACAGGATTCCCGAATTGAAGGTGGCCGGAGCCCATGTCAAGGAAAGGATGAGAAAACATCAGATCGAGTGCAAAAATTACGCTTACGAGCACGGAGTGGATCTTCCGGAAGCGGACGGCTGGACATGGCCCTATTGAACGTGCTGGCGGTCAACAGCGGGTCCTCTTCGCTCAAGGCTTCCCTGTTCCTGAAGGACGGAACGAGGCGCAATTTCGTCTATCACCATTCGACCGATCCTGAAGAGGCTTTCGGCAGGCTCATCCGGGACACTCGCGATGCGCAGCCTGATCTCGTCGGTCACCGCTTCGTGCACGGGGGGGAGGTCTCCGAATCGGCGAGAATCGTAGACGATGCGGAGTTTTCGAGACTGGAATCCCTCGTTCCGCTCGCCCCCCTGCACCTTCCGGGAAACCTGCTCGGCATCGAACTTTGCAGGAAGCATTTCGATGCGCCGCAAATCGCCTGCTTCGACACCTCTTTTCATTCGACCATGCCGGAAGTCGCAAAGCGCCTTCCCGTCCCAGGAAGCATCCGGCGCTATGGATTCCATGGCCTCAATTACGCGCACATTGCGAAAAGGCTGCCGAAGATCCTTGGGGAAGCCGCCCATGGCAAGGTGGTGGCAGCGCACCTGGGGAGCGGGGCGAGCCTTTGCCTCCTGGACAATCTGGAGTCCCGCGACACCAGCATGGGCTATTCTCCGGCGGGCGGGATCGTGATGGGAACCCGAAGCGGTGATATCGACCCCGGCGTAATGCTCGAACTGGGAATGCGACACGGACTGGATGCGCTCACCGACCTCGTCTACCATGGAATGGGGCTTCTCGCCCTCTCGAACGGGGAGAGTGCGGAAATGAAGCAGCTTCTTTCCAGCAAGACGAGTGAGGCGAAATTCGCCGTCCGCTATTTCTGCCGCGAAGTGAGCGGAAGGATCGGCTCCTTCGCTGCGAAAGCGGGTGGAATCGATGCGCTGGTCTTCAGCGGCGGAATCGGAGAGCATTCGCCGGAAGTGCGCGAGTTGATATCGAGGCCGCTCGGCTTCATGGGCTTCAGAATCGATCACGACGCCAACGAGTCCGGCAACGAAACCATCTCGAGGCCGGACTCCAGGCCCATCGTGGCGCTTGCCGCAGACGAGGAATCCGAGATCCGCGACCTCTGCCTCAGCTTTGCGTGACCGACCGCTTTGCGCCCGTGAGCTTTTCCAGCATGCGCTCCCCGGAGAGCACCACGAGGATGCGCTTTTCGTCGTCCTGCGGCCTGACGAGCCCCTCCGTCAAAGTGCCGGGCATCATGCCGGGCACGGGTTCGAGCCTTGACGCCTCGATCTCCGGAATGTCGCCGAGCTCGTCGACCAGCAGCCCGAACGCGGATTGCTGCCGGGGTGCCCTGACGACGATGATCTGCTTTCCCGAAGCCCCTTCCCCCGGCAGGAAACAGGCGGGATCGAAAACCATGATCGCCTGGTCGCGGTACATGATGCAACCCTTCACCCAGGCAGGCATGCCCGGGATGGACGTGACGGGAGTGTAATCCATCGCTTCGAGCACCTCGCTCGAACGGAGGCCGTACCAGTTTCCGGAAATATTGAAAGTGGCTACCTCGACCGTATCGCCGCCCTTCGCCCGCTTCACGGCATAGGGCGCCGCACCTTGGGCGGAAAATTCGCCAGGCAGCGCGATCCGTTCGGATAGCGGCACGAGCACGATGGCGACGATGTCGTTTCTGTAGGCATCCCTTCCTCCCTTGTATTCACGGTATCCGGAGGACATTCGCGAGCCCGCTGCGAAATACCTTCCCCTGTATTCCACGATGTCGCTGTAACCTGCACCGGATTCGAGATCCAGAAACTTCCGCCCGATGTCGATCTTCCCGACGCAGTTTTCGTCGGTGCTGGCCACGATGCGGCCGTCGCGCTCGGCAAATACCGCAAACGCACCCTCCACGACCCTGCCGCCCTCATCCCTTGGCAGGGCTTCATCGAGCATTGCAGCAAACTGGGGCGACGAATCGAACACCAGCGCAACCCCGCCAAGGGGATTGGCCCCGTCGCGGATTGCAGCGCAGTAGACGTAGGTATCGTGGCCGCAATAGAGTTCGCTGGATGCGAAATCAGATACGCAATAACTCTGGGTGTCGGAAAGCGCAAGCGTCCGCCTCACCCATTCCTCATCGAGCCTGGTGCCGACCATGTCGCCGTAACCTGAATTCGAAACGGCCACGACCCGCCCGGACGCGTCGAAGATCAGGATGTTTGTATAGACGGTGTAAAGGGCGTTGATCTCCGAAAGTATCTGCGTAAGCCGCGCGCGGTCCGCAACGCCACGCATTTCGTCGATGAACGCGGAAGTCAGCGCCCACCAGCGGCAGTCATTGGCCCGCTCGTAGAGATTCCTGTCCATGATGTCGATGGCAAGCGAAGCCTGGGATGCGCAATCGTAGAGCACGGACGAGAGCACCGTCTCGTAGAGATTCTCGGTCGACTGGCTGAAGACATGGCGCGTCCTCGAACCCGTACTGCCGATCTCCCGGAGCAGGACCTTGGCGAAAGAGGCATTGAGCGCATGGTTTTCCCTGGACAACCAGACATTGCCGTTCCATACCGCCCTGTTGAGTTCGTTCTGTATGCTCGCCGCTCGCAGCGGAATGTCTCGGAGTTCGCGCGAGAACAGGGTGGACGTGCCGAGGACGCCTTCCCTGGTCTCCTCAGGCACCTGATCGAGTTCGCGAGCAACCGCCATGTCGAAGGCATGATCCAGAGGTGCCAACGCGTGGCCTACCCATCCAGGCCCGGCATAGCCCTGGTAACCGCGGGTATCGCAGGTGGTGGCAAGATACTCGCGACCTGCGAAACGCACGATGCTGCACTCGTCGCCACGCACGGCGTCCAGCTTCGCGCCTCGCGGGAACTGATGGCTGTCGCTGCTCGCGATCACCCTTCCTTCCCCGTCCAGCAGGGTGATCACCGTCCAGTCTTCCTTGCCGATGAGTCCCCGGAATATGCGCTCGCACTCGTCCTCCAGCCTGAAGCAGAGGCACAGCACGCCAACCGGGGCGGAACCATCCGGAGACATCACCCGGTAGGAATAAATGAGGGGGGACACCTGTCCCGGCAGCAGGTCGGTCGCACGGAACGTCTCGACGTAATGCCGGCCGGTTGCAAGCGATTCGGCCAGGAGCGGATCCTTCGAGAACCTGCCTTCGCCGCCTGCCAGTTGCGCGAGCACCTCGCCCTCGGGCGAGAGCAGGATGATGTCGTGATATACGGAGTATTTACGAACATATTCGTCGAACCTGCGCTTGAGCGCGGCAAGATCCCCCTTCCCGGGATTCTCGGCAAAAACCCGGATGTCGCTGTCGGTCGCGAGAAAACCGATGTCCGCAGTACGCTCGAAGAGGTTGCGGACCAGGATGTCGATGGCGACCCTTGACGCGGATCTCAGCCCCAGTACCGCCTTTTTCCTGAGTTCGACAGCGAGCTGTTCGATGAGTACTTCGGCAAGTTTGCCGAAATCGTTCCTCATCCCGGTGATGTCCGTTCCCGCGCACAGGAGCTGGCCGAGCAGGGTGAGATTGTCGTATACCGACTGGATCTCCCTGAGCCTTTCCTGATCCCGGGCCAGCCCGCTCATGAAACTGGAAAGATACCTGATATCCGCATGCTTCGACCGACTGCTCATTGATTGCTCCGAATCCTGTTCCTGCAGTCAATTTAACAAGATTCGTGCCAGGCTGCATTCGATGAAACACATCATGAATTCAAAGCATTAATCATATGCCTGAATTTCCGTAGCGGCATCGGCGGAGGCTGATGCACCGTAACGGTGCATCAGGAGCCCTACATTCACCGCTCGGGATGATCCGATCAGGCCGTCTCCATCCTTTCAAAAAGGCGGGTGATGTCGGCTGCCGCCATCGGCTTGCTGAACACATATCCCTGGATCAGATCGCAACCTTGCGCAAACAGCACTTCGGACTGCTGATAGCTCTCCACCCCTTCCGCCACCACCTCGAGACCGAGCTTTTGCGCAAGCGCGATGGTGGAAATGGTGATCGCCTTGTCGTTCATGTCCACGTCCATGTCCTTGATGAAGGACCGATCGATCTTGATCTGGTCGATGGGGAAAAGCTTGAGATAGGAAAGGGAGGAATAGCCCGTGCCGAAATCGTCTATGGAAAGGCGGATGGAATCCGCCTTCAGGCTCCTCATGATGCCGATGACTCGCTCCGGATTGGCCATCGCCATGCTCTCGGTGATTTCGAGTTCGACCTGGTTCGTCCTCACCCCCGCCTCGCGGATGATCCCCCCGATCGAACCGACGAATCCATCCTGCAGGAATTCCAGGGACGACACGTTGACTGCGACCCTGAGATCTTCCATGCCCCGTTCCACCCATCTCGCCAGATCCGCGCAGGCGGTCTTCAGCACCCATTTCCCGATCTCCAGGATGAGTCCGGTTTCCTCCGCGATCGGAATGAATCTCGCAGGAGAAACGGATCCGAATTCCGGATGGTACCAGCGGATCAGCGCCTCGAGCGCCTTCACCTTTCCGTCTGCCGCGATCTGCGGCTGATAGTGCAGCTCGAATTCCCGGTTTTCGAGCGCGGTGCGCAAGCCGTTTTCGAAACGGAGACGTTCCGCACTCTTCGCGGTCATCGCCGCATCGAATAACCGGCATCTTCCGCCGCCCGAGCTTTTCGCCTGGTACATGGCGGTATCGGCATTTTTCATGATGGTGTGGATGTTGTCTCCGTCATCCGGAAAAATGCTGATACCGACGCTCGGGGAGCTGAACAGATTGATTCCCTCGACGAAATGCGGCTGGGCGAGATCCTTCACGATACTCGTCGCGATCGCTTCGACTGCAAGAATCGTCTCCGCCTCCTGCAGCAGGACGACGAACTCGTCCCCGCCAAACCTGGCGACGATTTCCCTTTCCCCGACCGTCTTTTTCAATCGGTCGCCGACCTTGACGATCAGCTTGTCGCCGATGTGATGGCCGAGCGTATCGTTGATGATCTTGAAACGGTCCAGGTCGATGAACATGAGGGCGACACGCGCATGATTCCTCCTTGCCCTGGCGATAGCCTGCTCGAATTGGGCAAGCAGGCTGAAGCGATTGGGAAGGCCGGTGAGCGGATCCTGATAGGCGAGTTTCTCGATCTCGCGTTCTGCACGCTTCAGTTCCGCGATATCCGAAAAGCTGCCGATGAAATTGACGACTTCCCCCTGCTCGTTGCGGACGACCGCGATGGAAAGCCACTTCGGGTAGGTTTCGCCATTTTTCCGCCTGTCCCAGATCTCGCCCTGCCAGTACCCCTCCTCGAGCAGGCGCTTCCACATCGCCTGGTAGAATTCCCGGCTTTGCAGCCCGGAGGAAAGCATGCGCGGATTTCTCCCGGCCACTTCCTCGAACCGGTAGCCGGTAAGCCTCGTGAAGGAAAGATTGACCTTCTCGATACGGTTCTCGGCATCGGTGATGATGATGCCCTCGCCGCTGTTCTCGAACACCATGGCGAGCAGCCTGAGCTGTTTTTCGGAGGTCTTTCTCGCCGTGATGTCCCTCAGGAAGCAGACGATGAGGCTCGTTCCCTGCTGAGAGGTGGCGCTCACCTCCACGTCGATGAGTTCCCCTCCCTTGGTCCTGTGGCGGGTCTCGAAAAGATCCGAGCCGTCCTTCAGCACCTTCGCGATGTGCGCCGCCACCCCCTCCGGATCCTCGTTCGCCTCGATATCGGAAACCCGCATGGAAAGAAGCGCTTCCCGGGAGTATCCGCTCATCAAGGAATATCTTTCGTTGACGTCCAGGAGCCTGCCGGTTTCCTGCTCCACCACCCAGAAACCGTCCGCCGTGCATTCGAGGATGGTCCGGTAGCGGTTGGCCGCATCCAGATAAGCCTGCTCTGCCCGCTTCCTGGCGCTGATGTCCTCGATCTGGCAGACAAACCAGGGCGCGCTTTCGCCCTCCTTCATCAAATTGACCCGGATCGAGGTCCAGACCGTATTGCCGCCCCTGTCGAGACAGCGTTTGTCCATGCGGAAGGACTCCGTCCCGTCTTCCAGCAGTGCATGCATCTGCAAGGCAAGGATCTCGCGATCCTCCGGATGGAGGATCTCGTGCCAATCCATGCGTTCCAGATCTTCCCGTGCATGCCCCAGCATGCTGCAAAACACGTCGTTCACCCTGGTAAGACGTCCTTCCTGCGTGAGGAACACGATCCCGACAGGGGAAGCGGAAATGAGGCATTCGAGCAGGGAATCCTCTTCCCTTTTTTCTCCGTCCTGACCGGAAACCCGGGCTCCTGGCGCAAGCGCCCTGAATGCATGGACAAATCTATTCCTGGCTGTTCCGCTCCCCACAACGTTCCCCTTGCGCCATGGCAGGCCACTCTGATTGATTCGCTACAGTATCGCAGGATCCCGGAAATTCCGATAGCGAAATCAATGAACGCAGATAGGGGCGATAATTGGAATCTGCGAGAAGAAGATGCTCGGCCAGCATCCTTTCGATCGCAAGGGCCGAATCGATCCACTGGTACATCGTCGCATGATCATGCGCGGCTTCCAGGATTTCGTCGATATGCTGCGAAATCGAACGATGCTCCAGGACATGGAAAGCCAGTTCGGGATAACCCTGCCCCTGCAGGATTTTTTCCTCATGCTCGAAATGAAGCAGGCTCGCCTTTAGCAGAAGCTGCAAATTTTTCCTGATTTCAGGAAGCTCCCTCCTGTCCACGATCGATTTCATCAATCCTTTCGAGAGCGCGATGAAATGCCGATGTTCCTCGTCGAGATCGGGCCATCCGGAACCCAGTTCCTCGCTCCATTGCAGGGTGAAACTGTCCATTTTTCCCTCCTTCAGTCCGGGAAAACATAACCCCGATGCTTCACCATTTCGAGCAGCGCATCGACCACTTTTTCATCGTATTTCATGCCGCGTCCGGATTCGATCTCCTCCAGCATGACCGCGATGCTCAGGGCAGGTCGATACGGGCGGTGGGAAATCATCGATTCGGCCACGTCGGCCACTGCGAGGATCCTGGCTTCCGGCAGGATTTGCTCCCCCTTCAGCCCGAAAGGATAACCGTTTCCATCCATGCGCTCGTGGTGCTGCAGGATGATGGATGCGATGGGAATGGGAAATCGCACATTCTTCAGGATCTCGCTTCCAAGTCTCGCATGCTCCTTCACCAGATTGAATTCGACCTGTGAAAGCCTCCCCGGCTTGGAAAGGATGTCCGCAGGAACCGCGATCTTGCCGATATCGAGGACCAGCCCGACCAACTGAAGCTCCCTGCACTTCTCCTCGGACCATCCCATGGCCCGTGCGATGTCTGCCGCGATCAGGCCGACTCGCCGCTCGTGCCCTGCGGTGAACGGGTCGCGCATTTCCACCATGCCGGAGATGGCCATGAGCGTTCCTTCCACCGAGGCTTCCAGTTCCTGCACGTAATGCGCGATCCTTTCCTCGCTTCTTTTGCGCTCGGTGATGTCGAGGACATAGGCGATCCGGTTCGAAGGATGCCCATCCCCTTCATGCAAGGTCGTGGCGTCGATGAGCACCGGGAAACGCCTCCCGTCTTTCGCCAGATGCTCGCTTTCGAAAACCGCATGACCTTCCCTGTCGAGGAGCGAGGTGCTGCTTTCGACCTCTTCCGCGAGCTCGGGAGGAAAAACGCTCATCACCGGCTTGCCGGTCAGCTCCCCCGGCTCGTAGCCATGCTCCCTGGCGAAAGCCGGATTGACGTCAAGGAAGATGTTGGAAACCGCATCCGAAATCGCAAGACCCAGCCCTGATTTCTCGAAAGACTCGGCCCACAGCCTCAACCGGTCCCTGGTCTTTTTCCTTTCGTTGATGATTTCCGCATACAGGATGATTCCGCCCACGCCTTCGTCCGCATTTCTCCAGGGCCACATTTCCCAATCCAGCCAGTAAACCGAACCGTCCGAGCGCTCGAACCGATCCTCTTCGCACCTGGAAACTTCTCCCCGCATCCCCTTTTCGATCACGTCTTTCCATCGATCCGGCATGTCCGGAAAAAATTCATGGTGAGAATGACCTACGATGTCCTCCACTTCGATGCCGTAATCGCTGAGCCAGCGGCGGCTCGCCGCCATGTAACGCATTTCCCGGTCGAACATGGCGATCGCGACCGGCGCATGTTCGATGAAAAGATGCAGCCTCTCCTCGCTTTCCCTGACCGCGAGTTCCACCCTTTTTCTTCCCGTGATGTCCTGGATCGCCCCCCTCACCTTGACCACCCTGCCTTCGGTGATGACCGGATGACAGATCGTCCTCACCCATTTGTTCCTTCCCCTGGCCGTGACCATTTCCAGCTCGAGATCATAAGGGGTGCCCCGGGCCATGGCTTCGGCTACGGCAAGCCCGATGCGGATGCGGTTCTCCCCATGAAAAAAATCCAGCCCGAAGCCTGCGCTCGTTTCGATTTCCGGGTCCACCTCGTGAATCCTGGCCACCTCTTCCGTCCATGTCCCCCTTCCCGTCGCAGGGTCGAATTCCCAACCCCCGACATGCGCTAGACTGCTCATTTCCTTCAACAACTGATCCTGTTCGACGAGCTTCTGTTCGCTCCTGACCCGGTCTGTGACGTCGACCATGCTGCCGATCAGGAAATGCGCCCTTCCTTCATCGTCCTTCAGGGCGGAAATGCTGGACCTCGCCCAGAAAAAGCTTCCGTCCTTCCTGACATAGCGCTTTGCGAGGATGAAAGCCTCCGTCTCGACCGGATCTTCCGGATGTCTCAATTCTTCGAAATCCATTCCAAGCAACTCCTCCAGCGAATAACCGAGCATCAGCATGGCCATCTTGTTCGCCTGGAGGATGCGATTCGTCTCCGGATCGATCGTCAGCACCGCAGTGGGCAGATTTTCGAATAGAAAACGGTATCTCGATTCGCTTTCGGCAAGGGCCTCCTCGGCCCTGATGCGCGCCTTGCGTTCGCGGCTCCGCTCCGTGCTGCGCTCGATCGCAGGAGAAAGCCTGACCAGATCATCCTTGAGAATGAAATCGGCGAGACCTTCCCTGAACAGGGAGAGATAGGCACTCTCCTGCAGGGAGCCGGAAACCACGATGACAGGGACATCCGGAATCCTTTCCCGCAGAATCTTCAGGATCTCTTCGAAGGAAATTTTCGGCAGGGAATAATCCGTGAGAACGGCATCCCAGGATCCCTGTCCCAGGGCACGCAACAACCCTTCGGCGTCTTCCACTCGAAGGATTTCCGCATCCAGGCCCTGTTTCGCAATTTGACGCACGATGAGGCGCGCATCCGCCGGATTGTCCTCGATGTGGATCAGTCTCGTCACGAATCAGTCCTTCGGCGGTTCGTTGGTTACCAGCCAGTAGACGCCCATGTTGGCGACCGTCTCGGCAAACTGGGTAAAATCGATCGGTTTTCTGACGAAGCTGTTGGCGCCCAATTCATAGCTTCTGATCCGGTCACAATCCTCGTCCGAAGAGGTCAGCATGGCGACGGGGATGTTGCGGGTGGAGGGATTGGACCTGATTTTCGCGAGAACCTCGATTCCGGAAAGCCTGGGCAGCCCGATGTCGAGCAACACGATGGCAGGCTGCTCTTCGCCTTTGCGCCCTGCATATTCTCCCTCTGCGAAAAGATAATCGAGCGCCTGCTGACCGTCCCTCACCACATCGATCCTGTTGGCAAGATGGACCTTGCCGAGCGCCCTCAGCATCAGTTTCTCGTCCTGCGCGTTGTCTTCCACGATGAGCAGCGATTTCATCCCTGTCCTTCTCCCAATGTGAAACAGAATGTCGCCCCCCTGCCTGGCTCCCCCCATGCCTCGATTTTACCGCAATGGCGCCGGACAATACGCTCCGCAGTGGCCAGCCCGATGCCGATTCCCGGAAACTCGTCTTCCCTGTGCAGCCGCTGGAAAGGTTTGAAAAGACGCTCGCGATGCCTCATGTCGAACCCCGCCCCGTTGTCCGAAACACAGCACCTTGGAACGCCCTGATCCATTTCCTGATACACCCTGATTTCAGGGCTTTCCGTTTTGGCCGTGTATTTCCAGGCATTCCCCACCAGGTTCTGCATGAGTGCGCGCACCATTCGCATATCCCCCGTAGTCTTCATCCCCGGCTCGATCACGATCCCGCCCTTCCTCGGATCGGTCGCCCGAAGCTCCGAAACAACCGATTCGGCAAGAGAGGACAGGTCGATCTCCTCGCGCTCGACTCCCCCTCTGGTGATCCTGGACAGGGAAAGCATTCCTTCGATGAGCTCCCCCATCCTGTTGCTGGCCGAAACGATCTCGCCGATAAATTCTTTACCTTCCCCCTCCAGTTTCTCGCCGTAATCTTCCACCAGGGCTTGCGAAAAACCGTTCAATGCGCGCAATGGTGCGCGAAGGTCATGCGAGACTGCATAAGCGAAGGCGTCGAGTTCTGCATTGGCAGCCTGCAGCGCGGCCGTCCTGTGTTCGACCCGGCTTTCGAGTTCGGAATTGATGAGGAGATTTTCCCGAAGCGCGCTTTCCAGTTTTTCGTTGAGCTCCTGCAGATCGCTGCCGAAGCGGATGAAATATCCGACGATGTACAGGAAATTGACCACGGAAAGGGCGAAGATCGCCGACTGCACCAGGCGGATCCAGTAGGCATGAGCAACCGATTTTTTCTGGAGATCGTAGGTCAGCGTATCCAGCAAGGCGAGGAGTGCATCGTTTCCTGCGCCCATCCTGTTCAGCGACTCATCGAGCACATTGCCAGGAATCGGCAGCTTTTTCGTGAGATAGGGCAGGATTTCCCTGCCGATTCCATTCCAGATTGCTTCGGCCCTTCCCGCCAGCTTCTGCCCGGAAGGAGACAAGGGTTCGAGGCGCACCGGCTTTTCATTCCCTCCCTCCACGATGCCGCCATGAAGAAACGCGTTTGTCACGCTGCCGAAAACGGAAGCCGAAGCGAAAAGATCTGCCTGATAAGACCGGTATCCCGCCCTGATCAGCAAAAGATCCCGCGAGATCCTCTGCGAAAGCATTCTCTGTCGCCCGGCGAGATTGATTGCGATCGAATCCCTGGCCAGTCTCTCCGATAGACGGAAATTGATGACCAGCACGCTGAAATCCAGCATCAGGAATACGAAAACGTAAACCAGCGCCTTCGTCGGCCTGTCCCGGCAATGCGTTTCGAGGAAGCTGCGCTTCTCCGGACCTGAAGCATTCATCGACATCACCCGCCTCTTCCATTTGCCCTTCATTTTTCAAACTTAGTACATCTGCCGACAAAGAGGAAAACCCGGGCCCTCATGATTCTTCGCCCCTGTCGAAAATGGAGCCTCGATCATTGCGCTTTTCGTCTGGCCTGCTACGGCCGGCGCTGCTCTTTCGACCGGCGATCCTATAATGAATATGGGTTCCCCATGGAGCAAGCATGCAGCTTTCCGTCAAATCCGGCCTGATCTTCGCAGCGCTCCTGTTCGCCGGAGGGCTCTTTTTCATCTACCGTGACAGGGACATGCTGCCTCCCGAGATCGCCTCCGGAAACGGCAGGCTGGAAGCCACCGAGGTCGACGTCGCAAGCAGGGATCCGGGACGAATCGCCTCCATCCTGGTGCGCGAAGGAGACGAAGTGGGGAAGGGTGAAATTCTCGCCGAGATGGATACTGGAGCGCTGGATGCGGAACTCCGGGCGGCGGAGGCAAGGGCTCGGCAGGCAAGAGCCGAAGCTGCGGCGAGCCGCACCGCCGAGGCGGGCGCGCAAAGCGCCCTCGCCCTCGCGCAAAACACGGCGAGCCGCACCGGCAGGCTCGTCGCGAAGGGTTTCGTCAGCGCGGAAAAGCTGGATCTCGACACGAATGCCCTGAAGATCGCCAGGGCGAACGCTTCGGCTGCGCGGAGCCGGGTGCGTTCCAGCGACGAGGCGGTGGCTGCCCTGGATGCGAAAGTCGGAGGCATCCAGGTGGCGCTCGCAGAGTCCTCCCTGAAGGCGCCGATTTCCGGCAGGGTGCTCTACAGGCTGGCGCAGCCCGGGGAAGTGATCCCCGGAGGAGGAAAGGTGCTCACGCTGATCGACACCCTGGATGTGACCATGTCGATTTTTCTTCCCGAAGCGGAAGCGGGCAAGGTGTCGATCGGAGGCCCTGCCAGGATCCTGCTCGATGCACTGCCTGAAGAACCGGTTCCGGCGAAGGTGACCTTCGTCGCCCCCAGGGCGCAGTTCACGCCCAAGGAAGTGGAAACCAGGAACGAGCGTGAAAAGCTCATGTTCAGGGTCAGAGTGACTGCGGATCCGGTCTGGCTGAAGTCCCATCCCGGGCTGGCCAAGCCTGGCATGCCCGGGCTCGCCTATGTCCTCATGAAGCCGGACGCTTCCTGGCCTGCCATCCTCACCCCGAAATAGTCATGACGGTCGCAAGGCTCGAATCGGTTTCCCTCTCCTATGGCGACGCTGCAGCGCTTGACGACATTTCTGTGGAATTTCCACAAGGGATCATGACCGGTCTGATCGGCCCGGACGGCGTGGGAAAATCGTCCCTGCTCGCGCTCGTCGCCGGGGCGAGGAAAATTCAGAAGGGCAGGATCGAAGTCCTGGGCGGAGATCTTCGCGACGCTTCCTTCAGGAGAAGAACCCAGCCCAGGATCGCCTACATGCCCCAGGGCCTGGGGAAAAACCTCTATCCATCGCTCTCGGTGGTCGAAAACATCGATTCCTTCGGCCGCCTGTTCGGCCTCGATCGGTCGGCTCGCACCGTCCGCATCGAGGAACTTCTCCTTTCAACCGGGCTCGCCCCTTTTCGCGACAGGCCGGCTGCAAAACTCTCCGGCGGCATGAAACAAAAGCTCGGATTGTGCTGCGCGCTGATCCACGATCCCGACCTGCTGGTCCTGGACGAGCCCACCACCGGGGTCGATCCGCTCTCGCGCCTGCAATTCTGGAAACTCGTCTCCTCGATCCGAACGGGAAGGCCCGGCATGAGCGTTCTGGTCGCCACGGCCTACATGGAGGAAGCGGAGCAATTCGACTGGCTGGTTGCCATGGACGCCGGAAAAATCGTCGGAAAGGACACGCCTTCCGGGCTGAAAAACGGCCGCTCCACACTGGAAGAGGCCTTCGTCCTCCTTCTTCCCGAATCCAGAAAGAAGGGCCACTCAGCCCTGGTGATTCCTCCCCGCATGGAATCCGGTCGGAACGTTGCGATCGAGGCGGAAGATCTCACCTGCCGATTCGGAGAATTCACCGCAGTCGATCACGTGAGCTTTTCCATCGGGGAAGGGGAGATTTTCGGATTTCTGGGTTCGAACGGCTGCGGAAAGACCACCACCATGAAGATGCTCACCGGGCTTCTCCCACCATCGGAAGGACGTGCCCGCATCTTCGGAAGGGAAGTGGATGCATTGAATCCTGAAAGCCGCATGCAGGTGGGCTACATGTCGCAGTCCTTCTCTCTTTACGGAGAACTGAGCGTCCATCAGAACCTCGATCTGCATGCAAGGCTTTATCATCTTCCGCCGGAAAGGATCCGGGAAAGAATTTCGGACCTGACTGCGCGCTTCGGCCTCGAACCCTATTCCGGGATGAGCGCTGCAGCGCTTCCTCCAGGCATCCGCCAGCGCCTTTCCCTTGCGGTTGCGGTGGTGCATGAGCCGAAGCTGCTGATTCTGGACGAGCCGACTTCCGGAGTCGACCCCGTCGCCAGGGACGGATTCTGGTCCCTGCTCGTCGAACTCTCCAGGAAACGGAATGTGACGATCTTCATCTCCACCCATTTCATGAACGAGGCCGAGCGCTGCGACAGGGTTTCCCTGATGCACGCGGGAAGGGTGCTGGCAAGCGGCAGCCCGGAAGCGCTGAAAAATTCCCGGTGCGCCTCCTCCCTGGAAGAAGCCTTCATCGGCTACCTGTTGGAAGCGGATGCATCTCCCCGCACTGCTTCTGCCCCGCAGCACCCGGCGCAGGGGGCGGTCACTTCCAAAGTCTTCAGTCCGGCGCGTCTTTTCGGAATCGCCCATCGCGAGTCTCTCGAACTGCTTCGCGATCCGATCCGCCTCGCCTTCGCCCTGGTGGGATCGGTGCTCCTCATGTTCGTGCTCGGCCTTGGCATTTCCATGGATGTGGAGAACCTGCGCTTTGCCGTTCTGGACCGGGACCGCAGCCCGGAATCGAGAAGCTATGTCGAGAACATCGCAGGCTCCCGCTATTTCACCGAAATGAAGTCCATCCTGGATGACCGGGATCTGGAGAAGCGCATGTCGACCGGAGAGCTTTCCGTCGCTGTCGAGATCCCGCCCGGTTTCGGCCGGAATCTGAGGAAGGGCAGGCATCCCGAGGTGGGAATCTGGGTGGACGGGGCGCTCCCTTATCGGGGAGAAATGGCCCTGGGCTACATGCGTGGAATCGATCTGCACTTTCTGGCGAGTTTCCCCACTTCCCTTCCTGCTGCGGAGATTTCGCTCAGATACCGCTACAACCAGGATTTCAGGAGCATCCACGCCATGGTGCCGGGCGTGATTCCGCTTCTCCTGGTTTTCATCCCGAGCATCCTGACGGCCCTGGGGGTGGTCAGGGAGAAGGAACTCGGGTCGATCACCAATTTCTATGTCACCCCGGTCACCAGGCTGGAGTTTTTGCTTGGGAAGCAGATCCCCTATGTCGTGGTGGCGATGGCGAGCTTCATGGTGCTGGTGCTTCAGGCGGTCTTATTCTTCGAGGTCCCGGTGAAGGGCAGTCTGCCCGCCCTCGCGCTCGGCACCCTGCTTTACGTGATCGCCACCACCGGGATCGGGCTCCTCGTCTCGACCTTCACGAAAACCCAGATCGCCGCGCTTTTCGGAACGGCGATTCTCACCACGCTGCCCACGGTGCAGTTTTCCGGACTCACCACCCCGGTGGCCTCCCTGCAGGGCGCAGGATACTGGATCGGACAGTTTTTCCCGGCATCCCACTATCTCGTGATATGCCGCGGCATCTTCACCAAGGCGCTGGATTTCGGGGATCTGGAATGGCAATTCGCAGTGCTCGCCGCCTTCATCCCGGTGCTGACCGCGCTTTCCGCATTCCTCCTGTCGAAGCAGGAAAGATGAAAAAAACGCTCTCCAACCTGTATCGTCTCGGCCTGAAGGAACTGAAAAGCCTCTGGTCCGACAGGGTGCTGCTCTTCCTCATGGTCTGGGCATTCACCGGCGCGATCTACAGCTCCGCCAGGGGCGTCTCCCAGGAACTCCACAACGCTCCGGTGGCGGTGGTGGACGAGGACCGTTCACCTCTTTCAGGCCGCATGATCGATTCCCTCACGCCCCCCTACTTCAAGCCCGCAAGGCGCATCGACATGCAGGAGATGGACAGGGCGCTCGATCAGGGACTGGATTCCTTCGTCATCGTGATTCCTTCCGGATTCCAGCGCGACTTTCTGGCGGGCAGGCATCCGGTGATCCAGGTCAACATCGATGCGACCAACATGAGCCAGTCCTTCATCGGGGCAAGTTATATCCGGAGTCTGTTTTCGTCCGAACTCCTGGAAGAAAGTTCCGGAGCGCCCATCCGTCTCGTCACCCATGTCCGCTACAATCCCAACCTCACCGGATACTGGTTCGGTGGGGTGATGGAAACGATCAATTCCGTCAACATGCTCACCATCATCCTGGTCGGCGCAGCCGTCATCCGGGAAAGGGAGCACGGCACGCTCGAACATCTGCTGGTGATGCCGCTCACCCCGTTCGAAATCATGATGGCGAAGATCTGGGCGAACGGCCTCGCAGTGCTGATCGGCGCAGCAGTGGCCATCGTTTTGGTAGTGAGGACGATCCTGGCAGTGCCGATCGCAGGATCCATTCCGCTGTTCCTTGCCGGATGCGCGCTCTATCTCTTTTCAGCCGCCTCCATCGGCATCTTCCTTGCGACGATCGCGCGTTCCATGCCGCAATTCGGCCTGCTTTTCATCCTCACCATCACCCCGCTTCAACTCCTCTCCGGAGGGGTGACGCCGCGCGAGAGCATGCCGCAAATCATCCAGGACATCATGCTGTTCGCCCCGATCACCCATTTCGTGCGCCTCGCCCAGGGCATCCTCTACCGGGGAGCCGGTTTCGACGTGGTGTGGCGCGATTTCCTCGCCATCGCGGCGATCGGCGCGGTATTTTTTTTCCTCGCCCACCTGCGATTTCGCCGCTCGGTGACCCTGACCAGGATGTGATTTCAGGCTGCGGAGAGGCGCATTTTCAGTTCCTCTTCGGAGACGGGGGGACAATAATGGAAGCCCTGCGCCTCGCTGCACCCCCATTGCCTGAGCAGCGCAGCCTGTTGGGCGGTCTCGACGCCTTCCGCGATCAATCCCAGACCGAAGCTTTCCGCAATCGAGATGACCCATCTCACGATCGCCTCGCTGCTCCTGTCTTCGATCATGCCGCGCACGAAGGACTGGTCGATTTTCAGCTTGTCCATGGGGAAATTCTTCAGGTAGGCGAGAGAGGAATATCCAGTTCCGAAATCGTCGAGCGCGAGTTCCACCCCCATTTCCTTCAATTCCTTCAGGGTGTCGACGATTTTCGACCCGTGGTACATGGCGATGTTTTCGGTGATTTCGAGCGCAAAATGGCGGGCATCCAGCCCGGAATCCTGAAGCGCCCTCTCCACTTTTCCGGCAAGGCCCGCCTGTCTGAACTGGATGGCGGAAAGATTCACGGCCATCCGGATCGGCGGCAATCCCTCCTGCTGCATGCTGCGGTTGAAGCTGCAAGCCTTTCTGAGTACCCATTCCCCGACCTCCTGGATGAGTTCCGTCTCCTCCAGAAGGGGAATGAAAACTGCCGGGGAAATCCTGTCTCCCCTCCAGCTCCAGCGCAGCAGCGCTTCTGCGCCGATGATCTTTCCCGTGACCAGATCGTACTGGGGCTGATAGGCGAGATCGAATTCCTCGTTGCGGGCTGCCTGGAAGAGCGCCTTTTCCATTTCGATTCTTTCCCGCGCACGCTGCTCCATTCCTTGCCTGTAAAAACACGGACCGCCGGTCTGTCTTGCGCAATCGAGCGCGGTTTCCGCCTGCCTCAGCAGTTCTCCGGAATCCTGCCCGGAGTAAAGGCTCCCGCCGATGCGGCAAACGAGAAACCATTCCTCGTTTCCTGCGAGGAGCGGCATCCTGAAGGATTCTGCAATGTCCCGGGCGATTTCTTCGTGGTCCGATCCACCCGCGGCAAGAAGCAGCGCGAAAACCCCTTCCCGGTATCGCCATACCCTGCCCCCCAGGGCGAATCCTGCCAGCCTTTCTGAAAAAACCGAGAGCAGCGATTCTCCCGCATGTCCGACGAAATCCCGATAGCGACAGGGCTCGACGAGGAAAAGCGCGGCTTCCTCCCGGTCGCCCAGCTTCTGCTTCAATTCGCTGGCGAGGCGCTTGCGGTCGAACCCCCTCCCGCCGCTCCTCCTGACTTCCCGTGCCACCGCGGGAACCAGCCTGCTCAGGCAATGCTTCGAAATGTAATCGGAAGCCCCGATCTTCATCACGCCCGAAGCCGCCTCTTCGGAAAGCCCTCCGGAGACGATGATGAAGGGGGTTTCAGGACGGTGGCGGCAGACGATGTCGAGCGCGCGACGCGCATCCAGTTCCGGCATGTTGTTGTCGCAAAGCACGATGTCCCAGGACTGGTTCGCCATTTCCTCCTGCAACCTTTCCGGCGTCTCGACCTGCCTGGAAGAAACCAGGAATCCCCCGCCCTTCAATATTTCCTCCAGGAGCACCGCATCGTCCCGGCTGTCGTCGACGATGAGCACATTAGATC
>JAJZTT010000197.1 GCA_021848705.1 Pseudomonadota bacterium | reverse complement strand
GCTGTAGGCGTGGAGCTCGGACATGTGCTGGATTCCGATGCAGGCAGCCCTCGCTTCCGACATCGTCGTGTAGTAGGTCACCCTGCCCTGCAGCGCCGCATTTCTGATCGAATAGGAGTCGCGAATAGCTGCCTTTCTGTCTTCCACCGTGTTCACGATGAGATCGATTTCATGATTCTTGATCATGTCGACGACATGGGGGCGCCCTTCGGTCACCTTGTTGACGGTCACGGCATTGATTCCCGCCCGATTCAATTCGAGCGCAGTGCCGCGTGTGGCATGAATGGCGAAGCCCTTTTCAAAGAGCATGCGTCCGATTTCGACTGCCTTCTGCTTGTCGGCCTGCTTCACGCTGATGAAGGCATTGCCGGATTGGGGAAGCTTCACGCCGGCCGCGAGCTGGGATTTCACGAAGGCTTCCGGGAAGGTCTTCCCCACCCCCATGACCTCGCCGGTCGACTTCATTTCCGGTCCCAGCAACGTGTCCACGCCCGGGAACTTGATGAAGGGGAACACGGCCTCCTTCACCGAATAATGGTCGGGAATCACTTCTCCACCGATGCCCTGATCGTCGAGCGATCTTCCTGCCATGCATCTTGCCGCGATCATGGCGAGCGGCAGGCCGGTCGCCTTGGAAACGAATGGCACCGTACGCGAGGCTCTGGGATTCACTTCCAGAACGTACACCGTCTCCCCCTGGATCGCGAACTGGATGTTCATGAGCCCCACCACTTCCAGTGCGTCGGCCAGGAGTACCGTCTGGCGCCTCAACTCGTCCTGGATTTCGCGAGAAAGGGAAAAGGGCGGGAGCGAACAGGCCGAATCCCCGGAATGCACGCCGGCTTCCTCGATATGCTCCATGATTCCGCCGATCAGCACCCTTTTTCCGTCGCAGACCGCATCGACATCGACTTCGAGCGCATCGTTGAGGAAGCGGTCGAGCAGCACCGGGGAATCGTTCGAGACACTGACCGCTTCCTTCATGTAGCGCTCGAGGTCTTCCTTCCTGTGGATGATGCGCATCGCACGACCGCCGAGCACGTAGCTCGGCCGAACCACCAGCGGATAGCCGATTTCCTCGGCGAGCAGAAGCGCATCCCCCTCGGTTCTCGCGGTGCGATTGGGCGGCTGGCGCAGGCCCAGTTCGTGGATCATCTTCTGGAAACGCTCACGGTCTTCGGCGCAGTCGATCATGTCCGGACTGGTTCCGATCACCGGAACGCCGTTCGCGGCGAGGTCGTCCGCAAGCTTCAAAGGAGTCTGCCCGCCGAACTGCACGATGACCCCCACAGGCTTTTCGACATGCACGATTTCCAGCACGTCTTCCAGCGTGAGCGGCTCGAAATAGAGCCGGTCCGAGGTGTCGTAGTCGGTGGAGACCGTCTCGGGGTTGCAGTTCACCATGATGGTCTCGTAGCCGTCTTCGCGCATGGCGAGCGCGGCATGAACGCAGCAGTAATCGAACTCGATTCCCTGGCCGATGCGGTTCGGACCTCCGCCCAGGACCATGATCTTCTTGCTGGAAGAAGGCCTCGCCTCGCATTCCTCCTCGTAGGAAGAGTACAGGTAGGCGGTCTTCGTGTCGAATTCCCCCGCGCAGGTGTCGACCCGCTTGTAGACGGGACGAAGACCAAGTTCAGTCCTGCGCATCGTCACTTCTTCTGGCGTGCATCCCAGAAGCTTCGCGAGCCGTCTGTCGGAAAACCCGCTGCGCTTCAGCTTCCTGAATTCGGCAAACCCGAGTTCGGAACAGGTCCTTCCGGACAGCGCCTTCTCCTGTTTCACCAGATCCTCGATCTGGGCGAGGAACCAGGGATCGATCCCGGAAAGACTGCGGATTTCCTCGAAGCTCAGGTTGTTACGAAATGCATCCGCCACATGCCAGATCCGCTCCGGCCCCGGATCGCCCAGCTCGGATTCGATTTCGTCCAGATCCGAAGTGATTTCATCGAGCCCGTCCTTTCCGGTCTCGAGGCCGCGGAGCGCCTTCTGGAAGGATTCCTGGAAGGTTCGCCCCATCGCCATCACTTCGCCCACCGATTTCATCTGGGTGGTGAGCCGGTCGTTGGCCTGGGGGAATTTCTCGAAGGCGAAGCGCGGGATCTTGGTGACGACGTAATCGATGGAAGGCTCGAAGGATGCCGGGGTCGCCCCCCCGGTGATCTCGTTCCTCAACTCGTCGAGCGTGTAGCCCACCGCAAGCTTCGCTGCGACCTTGGCGATCGGGAAACCGGTCGCCTTGGAAGCGAGGGCCGAGGAGCGCGACACGCGAGGATTCATCTCGATCACGATCATCTTGCCGTTTTTCGGATTGATCGCGAACTGCACGTTCGATCCACCTGTGTCCACGCCGATTTCGCGCAGCACGGCGATCGATGCGTCGCGCATGATCTGGTATTCCTTGTCGGTGAGCGTCTGCGCGGGTGCGACCGTGATCGAATCCCCGGTATGCACGCCCATCGGGTCGAGATTCTCGATGGAGCAGACGATGATGCAGTTGTCGTGACGGTCGCGAACGACCTCCATCTCGTATTCCTTCCAGCCGATCACCGATTCCTCGATGAGGAGCTCTCGGGTCGGAGAGGCATCCAGCCCTGCCTCGCAGATTTCGACGAATTCTTCGCGGTTGTAGGCGATCCCCCCCCCGCTTCCACCCATGGTGAAGGAAGGCCGGATGATCACCGGATAGCCGATGGAAGCCTGAACCTGAAGCGCTTCCTCCAGGCTGTGCGCGATCATGGAGCGAGCGCTCCCCAGACCGATCTTGGTCATCGCCGCCTTGAATTTCTCGCGATCTTCAGCCTTGTCGATGGCCTCCCGGGTCGCGCCGATCATTTCCACGCCGTGCTTCTCCAGCACACCGTGCCTCGCGAGATCGAGCGCGCAATTGAGCGCAGTCTGCCCGCCCATGGTGGGAAGCAGCGCATCGGGCTTCTCGATCTCGATGATCTTCTCGACCATCTGCCAGGTGATGGGCTCGATATAGGTCGCATCCGCCATTTCCGGATCGGTCATGATGGTGGCCGGATTGGAATTCACCAGGATCACCCGGTAGCCTTCCTCGCGAAGCGCGCGGCATGCCTGGGCGCCGGAATAGTCGAATTCGCAGGCCTGGCCGATCACGATGGGGCCGGACCCGATGATGAGTATGCTTTTTATGTCTGTGCGTTTGGGCATATCAGGCTTTCGCACCTTCCATCAGTGTAATGAATCGGTCGAAAAGATAATCCACGTCCTGCGGTCCGGGGCTCGCTTCCGGATGCCCCTGGAAACAGAAGGCAGGACGGTCCTTCAGGGAAAATCCCTGCAGACTGCCGTCGAATAGCGAGACATGGGTGACTTCCGCATTTTCAGGCAGGGTATCGGCATCGACCGCAAACCCGTGGTTCTGGCTGGAGATCATCACCCGTCTTGAGGAGAGATCCTGAACGGGGTGATTCGCGCCGTGATGACCGAATTTCATCTTGAGCGTTTTCGCGCCCACCGCGAGCGCGAGAAGCTGGTGCCCGAGGCAGATGCCGAAAATCGGGATTTTCCGCTCCAGGATTTCCCGGATCGACCTGATCGCATAATCGCAGGGTTCCGGATCCCCGGGACCGTTGGAAAGAAAAACGCCGTCCGGACCCAGCTTCAGCACTTCCTCGGCGGTCGCCTTTGCCGGGAGCACCGTCACCCTGCAGCCGCGGCTCGCGAGCATCCGGAGGATGTTGCGCTTCACGCCGTAATCGATTGCGACCACGTGAAACTTCGGATCGGTCTGCCTGCCGTAGCCTCCTTCGAGATCCCATTCGGTTTCATCCCATTCGTAGGGCGCCTCGCAGCTCACCACCTGGGCCAGATCCATTCCGGCAAGTCCGGGGAAGGAACGGGCAAGCCTGACGGCTTCCGCCTCGTCGACTTCGCCCGCCATGATGCACGCTCCCTGCGCCCCGCTTTCGCGAAGTATGCGGGTCAGCTTGCGGGTGTCGATGTCGGCGATGGCGACCACGCCGTTCTCCTTCAGGTAGGCGGAAAGGCCTTGCGTTTCGCGCCAACTGGAAGAAGCGAGGGGAAGGTCGCGGATCACCAGACCGCTCGCGTACACCCTGGACGACTCGACATCCTCGGTGTTTGCGCCGGTATTGCCCACATGGGGGTAGGTGAGAGTGACGATCTGTCTGCAGTAGGAAGGGTCGGTCAGGATTTCCTGATAGCCCGTCATGGAAGTATTGAATACAATCTCTCCGGCGCTGGCTCCTGCCGCCCCGATCGACTTGCCGTGAAAGATTGTGCCATCTGCGAGCGCAAGAATTGCAGTCTGTGGCACTAGAGGACTCCTAAGGGTTTGGATAGTATGGAACGGGCGGGCGATCGCGCCCTTCCGTATAGACGGTTATTATACAGCCAACCCCCTCCCCTGATCAACGCAGGCCGAGCACGTCCCTCATGTCGTAGAGCCCCGCCCCCCTGCCAGAGAGGAAAATCGCTGCGCGCATCGCCCCGCTTGCGAAAGTGGCGCGGCTGCTCGCCTTGTGGGTGATCTCGATGCGCT
>JAJZTT010000196.1 GCA_021848705.1 Pseudomonadota bacterium | reverse complement strand
GCACCGATCCTTCTGCGTGGCGGATGTAGTTTCGAGTGATCCTGATTTCGCGGATCTGGTCTGCAGCTCTCTGACTTGGGCGCATGTGGGTTTCTCCCTGAAAGTATGAGGGAAATTATACCAGCATTCCCGGGGCGCCCTTCCCGGATCTCCTCGGCCTGGAAATAAGGCGATGTTTCAGAATGTTACTTGCATTTTTTGCGGCGCTTTGCTAAGGTTGCCCAATGGCTAAACTGATACTGCTGGCTGTCGTTTTCTACATCGTCTATTCCCTCGTCAAGAAGCAGAAAACCGCTCCCCCCCCGGCAATGCGCGAGGAAGAGATGGTGAGATGCGCCCAATGCGGAATCCACCTGCCGAGGAGCGAGTGCATCGTTTCCGGCGGAGAAACATTCTGCAGCGACGAACACCGGAGGCTGCAGCGGAAATGAACGCAGCCGGCATCTTCGCGGTTCCTGCGGAAGAGGCGGCTCGCGATGATCTGTTCTGGCGGCTGCTCAACTATTTCAACATCTACCGCATCGTACTCGGCGGTCTGTTCCTGTTCACCTTCTTCTTTCTCGGGGAAAAGCTCAGCTTCGGAAATTCGAGTCCGCTGTTGTTCCTGATGGGCGGAGCCGCCTATCTGGGGTCCGGGCTCGCCTTCGTTCCCCCGATCGCCCTCAGGAGGCCGGATTTCAATTCCCTGCTCGCGGTGCAGGTCTGCGTCGACATCGTGGTGATCGTCATCCTGATGCATGCGAGCGGAGGCATACAGAGCGGGCTCGGTCTGCTGCTTCTCGTTTCCCTCGCTGCGGCAGGACTCATCCGCCAGGGAAGGCTGATGCTGTTTTTCGCATCGCTGGCGAGCATTTCCGTCCTGCTCGAGCATGTCTACGATATTTTTTTCCTGCAAAGCGGGGCGGGTCAGTTCGTACAGGCGGGCATGCTGTGCATCGGTTTTTTCGTGATGGGCGGCCTGATGCGGGTGCTCACCCAGATGGGCCACGAGAGCGCGGAACTCGCAAGACGCCGCGGAGAACAACTCGCCAACCTCGCGCAGATCAATCACATGGTGATCCAGGACTACCTGGACGGCATCATTGTCGTGGACGCTACCGGCAAGATCCTGAATTTCAACCATCAGGCCGGGAACCTGATGTCGCTGGACGGGATGCGGATGGATCAAGCCAGTCTTTCCACGCTCACCCCGAATCTCTTCCTGCTCTGGCAGTGCTGGCTGGACGGGCGGATCGAAACCGGAGACCAGCTTGCCACCGCGAGAGGAAAAAGGATCCGGGTTCGCTTCGTGCTGGCGGGAGGGGGATTTTCCGTGATCTTTCTCGAGGACTGGGACAGGATCCAGGAGCAGGCCCGGCAGATCAAGCTTGCCGCGCTCGGTCGGCTCACCGCGAATGTCGCACACGAGATCAGGAATCCGCTTTCCTCGATCACTTACGCCACAGAGCTGCTGCTCGAGGATCACGGCCAGGCTCCTGTCCAGTCCCGGCTGCTCAACATCATCCTCGACAACAGCCGCAGGCTCGACAACATGGTGCAGGACATCCTGCGCTTCAACCGCAACGATCGGGCGAATTTGGAGAAGTTTCCTGCTTCAGAATTCTTTCCGACCTTTCTCGATCAGTTCTGCACCATCCACAAGGTGCCCCATGAAAGTTTTTCGCTGGAAATGAAAGAAAATCCGGTTCTGGTCTTCGACAAGAGCCATCTCAACCAGGTGATGTGGAATCTTTGCCGCAACGCATGGCACCATTCGGCGAAGGGGGAGAGAAGCATCCGTCTTTCGATCCGCCCGGGCGAGCCCGAGATCGTGGAAATTGATATCATAGACGATGGTCCAGGGGTGCCGGAGGCGCTCAGGGTGCAGCTATTCGAGCCATTTTTCACCACTTCCGAAGGCGGCACCGGACTCGGGCTTTACATTGCGCGCTCCGTAGCGGAAGCGAACGGGGCGGCGCTGAATTACGTGGACGACGACGGGGGCGGGCATTTCCGCATCCGCTGCAGGAGAGCGAAGGATGAGCAAAAAGATTGAAAGGACGGTTCTGATCGTCGACGACGAGCCGGACATCCTCGAACTCCTGGATCTTGCCCTGGTGCGAATGGGGCTGGAGGCGGTTCGCGCGAAATGCGTGAAGGAAGCCTACGCGTTGCTGGGAAGGCAGCATTTCGACCTTTGTCTCACCGACATGCGCCTGCCCGACGGAAACGGGCTGGAGATCGTCGAACATATCGGCAAGAACCATCCTTCCCTTCCCGTTGCGGTGATCACCGCGCATGGAAGCCTCGACAACGCGATCTCGGCGCTCAAGATGGGCGCATTCGACTATCTTTCCAAGCCGGTTTCGCTGGAACAGCTCAGAATGCTGGTGAAATCCGCGCTCACCCTGCCCGCTTCGGCCAAGGCGCAGCCGGGCGGGCTTCTGGGAGAGTCTTCCGCGATGGTTCAGGTGCGGGAGATGATCGAGAAGCTGGCGAGAAGCCAGGCGCCGGTCTACATCCGGGGTGAATCCGGAAGCGGCAAGGAGCGCGCTGCCAGATTGATCCACGAGAAGAGCGCGCGGCGCGATAAGCCTTTCGTCGCGGTCAATTGCGGAGCGATTCCGGAGAACCTCATGGAGAGCGAATTCTTCGGGTATCGCAAGGGGGCGTTCACCGGGGCGGACCAGGATCAGGACGGATTTTTCCAGGCTGCCGACGGCGGTACGCTTTTTCTCGACGAGGTGGCCGAACTGCCTCTTCTCATGCAGGTGAAGCTGCTTCGCGCCATCCAGGAAAAGAAGGTCAGGAAGCTCGGTTCCTCCCAGGAGGAGCCGGTGAACGTGCGCATCATTTCCGCGACCCACCAGAATCTTGCCGAATGCGTGGAGCAGGGCAGGCTGCGCCACGATCTGTATTATCGCCTCAACGTCATCGCGCTCAGGATGCCGCCATTGCGCGAGATGCGGGAGGACATTCCGCTATTGGCAGGCGCGATCCTGGACCGGATCAACCAGGGAGGGGGGGAGCGCTGCGAGATCACGCCGGCCGCCATGGCCTCGCTTTCGAATTACGATTTTCCCGGCAATGTGCGCGAACTGGAAAACATCCTGGAGCGTGCGGCTGCGCTTTGCTCGGGAAATCGCATCAATCCGGAGGATCTGCAGCTCGAACCCGGAGGGGATGCGCCCATGCCGATGGATGGCGAGATGCCGCTCCAGGACTATCTCGACAGGCTGGAGAAGGAAGCGATCCTGGATGCGCTCGGCAAGACGAGATTCAACCGCACTGCGGCGGCGAAGCTTCTGGGCGTCACTTTCCGCGCGCTCCGCTACCGCATGGAAAGACTGGGCATCAAGTGATCGACGCGGAAGGGTTCCTGGAAGGCGCCGTTTTCATACCATCCCCCAATTGCGATCATCGTCCGGAGGGCGCAGAAGTCGAACTCGTGGTGATCCACAACATCAGCCTGCCACCCGGCGAGTTCGGCGGGGAAGGCGTCACGCAGCTTTTCACCAATACCCTCGATCCGAAAGAACATCCGTTTTATGCGACGATCGAGGGGCTCAGGGTTTCCAGCCATTTCTACATCCGCAGAACCGGAGAGATCCTCCAGTATGTACCGGTGAATCGGCGCGCCTGGCATGCCGGGGTTTCCAGTTGGCGCGGGCGCGAGAGGTGCAACGATTTCTCGGTCGGGATCGAGCTGGAGGGAACCGACGAGATGCCCTATGCGGAGAATCAGTATATCTCGCTCGAAGTCCTGACACGTGCGCTTCTCGAAAAATATCCCGGCCTGGAATATGCCGGCCACTGCGACATTTCCCCGGGAAGGAAGACCGATCCTGGCGCCTCCTTCGATCGGGAAAGATATGGCAGAATTTTCTGCCGCAGAGCCTGAATTTCTATCCTTTTGATTTTTTCCCCATTTTCATTTCGTTGCAACATTGAGGTTGCTCTTTTTGTCTTTGCCTACTAGAATTAGTGCCAGGATGCGACAGGGGTACTACATATAGTGTTTTGTCCCCAGCGCAAAATCACATTGCAAATCAAAGGAGAGGGAGAGTTTTCCATGTACTTGTCCACAGGAAACCCTGAAACGAAATCCATGCCTTTCAGCGTAGAGCGCGAATCCGGGGAAACCCAGCGTTACGAACAGTACCGGATCATCCGCAGGAACGGCGCACTGGCCGCCTTCGAGCCGTCCAAGATCCTGGTTGCGCTCACCAAGGCCTTCATCGCTGTGAACGGCGGACAGGGGGCGGCTTCCGCGCGCATCCGCGAGATCGTTGCGAAGCTCACCGAGAACGTGGTGGGTGCGCTGATGCGCCGCCAGCCCAATGGCGGGACCTTTCATATCGAGGACATCCAGGACCAGGTGGAACTCGCGCTGATGCGTTCGGGCGAGCACGATGTCGCGCGCGCCTACGTCCTCTATCGCGAAGAGCGTGCGAAGGAGCGTGCCAAGGCGGGCGGCGCTGCGCGCCATGAACTGCATGCGGTGGACGGCGACCGTCAGATCCCGCTCGACATCGATCACCTGGTGGGAATGATCCGTTTCTCCTGAGATCGGA
>JAJZTT010000195.1 GCA_021848705.1 Pseudomonadota bacterium | reverse complement strand
CTTCGCATTCAATTTCTTCTCGAGAATCCAGGCGCAGACCCTGGACGAAATGGAGCGCCTCGGCACCAGGCTGCTGGACCATATCCGCATGGATCGGGAAGGAGAATAAAGTGAAACTGCGCAAGACGCGGACTTCCAGGCGCGGCAGGATCGAGATCATTCCGATGATCGATGTGATGTTCTTCCTGCTCGCGACCTTCATGCTGGCTTCCCTTTCCATGCAGAATCTGCATTCCCTGGCGGTGAATCTCCCCAAGGGGCAGGCAGCCCCGATGCAGGCGAAGACGCCGGTCACGCTTACTGTGACCAAGGATGGCCAAATCTTTCTCGACAAGCGCGAAGTCACGCTGGCAACGCTGAAGCCGGTTCTTTCCGGGATGCTGAAGTCGCCGGATTCGAATGTCATCATATCCGCCGACACCGCTGCGCAGAACGGGCTGGTGGTCGAAGCGATGCTTGAGGCGAAAAAGGCCGGAGCGGGGCATTTCCTGATTGCGGTCAAGCATGTCGAGTGAAGTCGAAAGCCCGGTCGGAAGGCTTCCCTGGACGATTTCAGGCGCGCTCCTCGCGCTGTTTTTGATGCTGTGGGGGTTCGGGGTCTTCCTGTCGCACCCGGTGAAAAAACCGCCCGAAAAACCGATCGAGGCGAGGATGATCGAGATTCCTGCGCCGCCAGCGCCAAAATCCGTTTCGAAGCCTCAACCCAAACCGGAGCCCAAACCAAGACCTCAACCGAAGCCGGAACCCAGGCCGCAACCGAAACCCGAGCCCTCCAAGCCTGTTCAGGAAAAACCCGCGCCTGCGAAGCCGGCGCCAGAAAAACCGGTCGGAAAGCCCGAGCCTGCGAAGCCGGTCGAGGCGCCTCCGGAGAAAGGAAGCCCGGGAGGGGACGTGATGGGCGCGCGAGTCATTTATGGACCGAAACCGGTGATTCCGGACGAATTCAGGGACGAGGACATGAATGCGCTGGTCGTCGCACGCTTCCATGTCGCGCAAGACGGTTCGGTGAAGGTGGAGCTCATCGTTTCTACCCAGAATCCGGATCTCAACCGCAGCGTGCTCGACACGCTTTCCACCTGGAAATTCTTTCCGGCGATGAAGGATGGAAAACCGGTGGAATCGGTGCAGGACATCCGCTTCAGGCTGGTGGTCCAGTAAAAAAAAGGCCGGAAGGAATTCCGGCCGGAAGGAGGAAACGCTCGGGTACAACGGACTCCGAATTGCGAGTCGGGGACCTCTGGATGCCTGGGTCGCATCCGGAGAATCCTTATATATATCAAAGACCATGAAGACCTTATTGTCAATGTTGATTCCGACGGATGGCGGGATGCGGCCGACAAACGGTAGGGAGGGCGAAAATGATGAGCGAAAATTCCCTGGCAACTCTCGGAGGCGGCTGCTTCTGGTGCCTGGAGGCGGTTTTTTCGAGGATGAAGGGAGTGATTTGCGTCACCTCGGGATATTGCGGCGGGAGAACGGAAAATCCCGATTATGAATCGGTTTGCGGGGGAGAAACCGGTCATGCGGAAGTGGTGAGGATCGAATACGACCCGGCCTTGCTTTCCTATCGCGAAATCCTCGAGGTTTTCTTTGCAATCCACGATCCCACCACCCTGAATCGCCAGGGGAACGATGTAGGCAGTCAGTATCGCTCGGTGATTTTCTTTCACGATGCGGAACAGGAGAAAATCGCGCGCGAGATGAAGGCAAAAATCGATGGGGCGGTCACCGAAATCTTGTTCGCCAAGGCATTTCATCCCGCAGAGGAATGGCACAGGAATTATTACGGGAAAAATCCCTTCCAGCCCTATTGCAGATATGTCGTGGAGCCGAAGGTCGAAAAATTCGAAAAAAACTTTCCAGGGAAGCTGAAAGCCTAGTGGGTGCGGTCGTGCGCGCGCTGCTCCACGGCGAAGACGGCGGCTTCCACGCGGGAGGCGAGCTTCAGCTTGAAGAGGATGTGGCGTACGTGCTGCTTCACTGTGTCGTAGCTGATGTCGAGCGTCCTTGCGATCACCTTGTTGCTCTCTCCTCTTGCCAGATGCTGCAGGATTTCGCGTTCCCTTTCGGTGAGCATTTCAAGCGAGTTCTTCCTCGCCTGGTCCTGTTGCCCGTTCTGCATGATGTTCATGAACTTGCCGGTCATCGACGGGGCGATCACGAGTTCGCCGCAGGCAACCCTCCTTACCGCGCCGATCACTTCGTCCGGGTCCATGTCCTTCAGCAGGTAGCCTCGCGCGCCGGCGCGCATCGCGCAGGCGAGATCGGCTTCCGCATCGCTCATGGTGAGGATCATCACGGGAGTCTCGCAGCCGCATTTCCGCAGCTTGTCGAGCAGGGTGAGCCCGTCCATCGGCTCCATCCTGAGGTCCATGATGAGCAGGTCCGGCTGTTGCGTTTCCAGCAGGGCCAATACCTCCTCTGCATTGCCTGTGTCGCCCACCACGGAGATGCCGTTGCAGTGGTCGAAGAGCTCGGTGAGCCCGCGCCTGCAAAGACCGTGGTCGTCCACCAGTGCGATTTTGATCTCTTCGTTCATAGCAACTCCTTCATGGATGCGGAAAAATCAGCCGGACTTTGGTGCCAAGTCCTTCCCCGCTTTCCAGTTCTATCCTGCCGCCAAGGCGAGCGGCGCGTTCTTCGATGATTCTGAGGCCGTAATGCCCTTCGCAAGGAGGGCCGTTCGGAAACCCGGATCCGTTGTCCTCCACGGCGAAGACATAATTTCCTCCGCGCTTGGACACCGCAAGGCTGGCCCTGGAAGCGCCGGAGTGGGTCGCCACATTGGAGAGCATTTCCCGGACGATGTTGAAGACCTGCATTTCATGTTCTACCGGCATCACGAGGTGGGCGACATGATTGTCGTATTCGAGCGCGACTCCGGTTTTTTCGGTGAATCCGTCGACCAGCTTGGAGAGCGCCTGCTCGAGGCCGTCCGGATCCATCTGGCACCTGAATTGAGTGATGAGGTCGCGCACGTTCTTCTGGCCGCAGCCGATCGCTTCTTCCACCTCAGAGGCGAATTTCAGCGCAAGTTCGCTGTTTCCGGAGGCGAGCGCCTTGCGCAGCAGGCTCATCCTGGTCCTCGCGAAGATCATGGTCTGCGCGAGCGAATCGTGAATCTCGTTGGCCATCCACTGTCGCTCGGTGAGCATGCTGTGGCGCCGATTTTCCCTGGAGATCCTGGAATTTTCCAGCGCGATGCCGAGGATTTCGCCGAAAGAGCGGAATGAAGAGAGGTTGATTTTGCCGTGCGGGGAATCGAAAAAAAGGTTGAAGATGCCGAGTGGCTTGCCCCGATAATCGAGCGGGATGGCGACCACTTCCTTGCAATGCTCGCCGAAAAAGCTGCAATCGGTGTTCCTTCTGCAGGAGCTTGCCGCAGCGCTGGCGATTTCACCCTCCCGCATCGACCTGCCGCATACCCCGCAGCCGTGATCGACCGCGCTTTCCGTGATGCTTGCCTCGGGCGGGAGGCCGAAAGAGCAGATCATCTGCAGTTCCGTTCCGTCCGGGGAGGGAATTTTCACCGCGCCAGCGATCGCGCCGGTGTTCCTCGCCATGGTTGCGAGGAAGCCTTCCATCAGCATCAAAAGCTCGTCCCCACCGTGGAGCGACCCGCCGGCATCGTCCTTTCCGGACTGACGGATGCGCATTCTGTCCTGCTGTGGATACAAGTATGCCAAGTATTTCACCCGAAGGCCGATTTCTGTATGCCGGGTCGATCGCCCGATCTCTGATTCAGGATTTGATTATATAGCATTCGTTTTTCCATGCAACTTTTCGAGGGGCACTTTCCCCCCCTCCGGGGTTATTTGTGCCCCACCCTTTTCGGTTATAGACACAAAAGGGGAGGATTGCGCCTAATATTCAATCATCGAACCCGATTCGGACAGAAAGGCAGGCCTTGAAGATCTGCATCATTTCCGACAGCCACGACAGGTCTTCCGCCATTTTTGGCGCGGTGAATGCCGCGCGGGAGGCGGGCGCGTCCGCAGTCGTCCATTGCGGCGACGTGATCGGCGCGAACACTCTGCGCGCATCCATCCAGATCGGCATCCCCATTCATGTCGTGCATGGCAACAACCTGGGGGATCCCCTGGCCCTCCATGCCCTTTCCGGAAAATCCGGAGGGATCATGAGATACCACGGTCAGGATGCCATCCTAGAACTTTCAGGCAGAAGGATTTTTGTCACCCATTATCCTCATTACGGGGCGGCTTTCGCTGCGACCGGGGAGTATGACCTCGTCTGCTGCGGGCACAGCCATCATGCCGAGATTCTCGAACTGCCGAACGTGAAGGGCGGGAAAACCCTGCTCGTCAATCCGGGATCGGTCGCGGGAATCGATGCGCCGGGAATCCGTGCGCGTGCAACCTGGATACTCGGGGACCTCGAGCGCATGCAATTCGAGATCATCGAACTGAAAAGGGAAGATTGAACTTGTGCAGGGGGTAGCGTGGAAAAAGACATCGCAACGAATCAGACCATCCTGGTCATAGGAGGCGGGATCGCCGGAATCAGCGCCGCGCTGGAAGCGGCCGAATGCGGCAGGCAGGTGAT
>JAJZTT010000194.1 GCA_021848705.1 Pseudomonadota bacterium | reverse complement strand
CGATCTAAGCTCCATGATTCCGGCAATTTCCTGGCCGAAGCGCACGCAGCGCGTGCAGTGGATGCAGCGGGTCATGTCGGTGGAAATCAGCGATCCCAGGTTCTTGTTGGAAACCACCCTCTTCTCTTCACCGTATCTCGATTCCACCCCGCCATACCCAACGGAGAGATCCTGGAGCTGGCATTCCCCTCCCTGGTCGCAGATCGGGCAATCCAGGGGGTGATTGATGAGCAGGAATTCCATGACGGCTTTCTGCGCCTGGACAGCAAGCTGGGAATGGGTCTTCACCTTCATGCCGCCAGCGACCGGCGTCGCGCAGGCGGGCAGGGGTTTGGGCGCCTTCTCCACCTCGACGAGGCACATGCGGCAATTCGCGGCGATCGAAAGCTTCTTGTGGTAGCAAAAATGCGGCACGTAGACGCCGACCTTGCCGGCGGCTTCCATGATCGTGCTGCCCTGGGGCACGCTGACCGGTTTTCCGTCTATTTCGATTTCAAGCATATCTTACCGTTCAAGAATAAGCGGGGACCATGCATTTCATATGGTCGATGTGGTACTGGAATTCCTCGCGAAAGGTCTTCACGAAGCTCCTCACCGGCATCGCTGCGGCATCTCCGAGCGCGCAGATGGTGCGCCCCTGGATGTTGTCGGAGAGGTTGAGCAGGAGATCGAGATCCTCGTTCCTGCCCTTGCCGGACTCGATCCTGTCGATCACGCGGTGCATCCAGCCGGTCCCCTCCCGACAAGGGGTGCATTGTCCGCAGGATTCCTCATAGTAGAAATAGGCGAGACGTTGCAGCGCCTTGACCATGCAGACCGACTCGTCCATGATGATCACCGCGCCCGATCCGAGATAGGATCCTGCTTTTGCGATCGAATCGTAATCCATGTCGAGCTCCATCATCACTTCGCCGGTCAGGACCGGCATCGACGATCCTCCGGGGATGCACGCCTTCAGTTTTCTGCCGCCGCGCATTCCTCCGGCCATTTCCAGAAGCTTCGCAAAAGGCGTGCCGAGCGGCACTTCGTAGTTGCCCGGACGATTGACATGACCCGAGACCGAGAAGATCTTGGTCCCGCCATTGTTGGGCTTGCCGAGCGCCTGGTATTTTTCTCCGCCGTTCAGGATGATCCAGGGAACCGATGCGAAAGTCTCGGTATTGTTGATGGTGGTGGGCTTGCCGTAAAGACCGAAGCTCGCCGGAAAGGGGGGCTTGAATCTGGGCTGCCCTTTCTTTCCCTCGATCGATTCGAGCAGCGCGGTTTCTTCGCCGCAGATGTAGGCGCCGTAGCCATGGTGATTGTGAAGCTGGAAGGAAAATCCGCTCCCCAGGATGTTCTCGCCGAGATATCCAGCGGCGCGCGCCTCCATGATGGCTTCTTCTGCCCGTTCGTATACTTCCCAGATCTCGCCATGGATGTAGTTGTATCCGACCGGAATCCCCATGGCATAGGCGGCAATGATCATTCCCTCGATCAACATGTGCGGGTTGTAACGCATGATGTCGCGGTCCTTGAACGTGCCGGGCTCGCCTTCGTCGGTGTTGCAGACGAGATATTTGGCGCCCGTGTAGTTCTTCGGCATGAAACTCCACTTGAGACCGGTTGGGAATCCAGCCCCGCCGCGGCCGCGCAATGCCGATTTCTTGACTTCGTCGATCACCTGCTCCGGCGTCATCTTCTCGTCGAAGATTTTCCTGAGCGCGGCATATCCGCCGCGCTTCTCGTAATCCGCGAGACGCCAGGTCCTGTCTCCATCCAGTCCCTTGAGGAGTATCTGTTCCATAGCTATTCCAGTTCAGCCAGAATTTTGTCGACTTCCGCAGGCGTGAGCGAGCCGCACATCTTCACATTGTTGAGGATGAAGAGCGGAGCATCGCCGCAAGCGCCGAAACATTCCCCTTCCTTCAGGGTATATTTGCCGTCTGAAGTGGTCTCGTTGAATCCGACGCCGAGCTTCCCCTTGAGGTAGGCGCCGATGTCGTTGGCACCGGAGAGCGCACATGGCAGGTTGGTGCAAAGCGTGATCTTGTATTTCCCGACCGGCTTGAGATCGTACATGTTGTAGAAACTGGCGACCTCGTAGACAGCGATCGACTCCATTTCCAGATATTCCGCAACGAATGCGATGGTTTCCGGCGCAAGCCAGCCCTTTTCCATCTGCGCGATCCTGAGCGCAGACATCACTGCGGATTGCTTCTGATCCGCAGGGTATTTGGCGATTTCCCTGTCGATTTTCGCCAGTGATTCGGCACTCAGCGTCATCGATCCACCTCCCCGAAAACGATATCCTGCGTCCCGATAATCGCGACGACGTCTGCGATCATGTGCCCTTTCGACATTTCTTCAAGCGAAGCGATGTGCGCAAAGCCCGGGGCCCTGATCTTCATGCGGTAGGGTTTGTTCGCTCCGTCGGAAACGAGATAGATTCCGAATTCTCCCTTCGGATGCTCGACCGCAGCATAGGCTTCCCCTTCGGGCACGTGCATTCCTTCGCTGAACAGCTTGAAGTGATGAATGAGATCTTCCATGTTTTCCTTCATGGAAGCTCGCGAAGGCGGCGCCACCTTGTGGTTTTCCGTGATGACCGGGCCGGGATTGGCGCGCAGCCAGTCCACGCACTGCCTGACGATGCGGTTCGACTGCCTCATTTCCTCGACCCTCACCAGGTAACGGTCGTAACAGTCCCCGTTGACCCCGACCGGGATCTGAAAATCCATCCTGTCATACACCTCGTACGGGCGGTTCTTGCGCAGATCCCATTCGATTCCCGAACCCCTCAACATCGGGCCGGTGAACCCCATCTGCAGGGCGCGCTCGGGAGAAACCACGCCGATCCCGACGGTTCTCTGCTTCCAGATACGGTTTTCCGTGAGCAGGGTTTCGTATTCGTCGACATAGCGAGGAAAACGCTTCGTGAAATCCTCGATGAAATCGAGCAGGGAACCCTGCCTGTTCTCGTTCATCGACTTCACGGCGGATTCGTTGTGCCACTTCGATGCCTTGTACTGAGGCATCACCTCTGGCAGGTCGCGATACACGCCACCGGGCCGATAATAGGCCGCATGCATGCGCGCCCCGGAAACCGCTTCGTAACAGTCGAAGAGATCCTCACGCTCGCGAAATGCATACAGGAACACGGTCATTGCGCCGATATCGAGGGCATGCGCGCCGAGCCAGAGCAGATGGTTCAGGATCCGGGTGATCTCGTCGAACATCACGCGGATGTATTGCGCACGGAGCGGCACTTCGATCTGCAGCAACTTCTCGATCGCCATCACGTAGGCATGTTCGTTCGACATCATCGAAACATAATCGAGCCTGTCCATATAGGGAACGGACTGCAGGAATGTCTTGTGTTCAGCCAGCTTCTCGGTCGCCCGGTGCAACAGCCCGATATGCGGATCGGCGCGCTCGATCACCTCGCCATCGAGCTCCAGAACGAGACGCAGCACGCCGTGCGCGGACGGATGCTGCGGCCCGAAATTCAACGTATAGTTTCTGATTTCAGCCATTTGTCATGCCTCGCCGTAATTCTCTTCACGCACGATGCGCGGCGTATTCTCCCTCGGCACCACGGTGACCGGCTGATAGACGACGCGACCGAGATGTTCGTCGTAGCGCATTTCAACGTTTCCGGAGAGGGGAAAATCCTTCCTGAAAGGATTGCCGACGAATCCGTAATCGGTGAGCAGGCGCCGAAGATCGGGATGACCGGAGAACATGATTCCGTAAAGGTCGAATGCTTCCCGCTCATACCAGTTCGCGCAGTTCCAGACGGGGATGCAGGATTCCACCACCGGAAAATCGTCGTCATCGGCAAACACCCGGACTCTGAGGCGCTCGTTGCGGCTCACGGAGAGCAGATGATAGACGACCGCGAATCTATTTCCTTCGCGCCCGCCGTTTCCATAGGTGAGGTAATCCACTCCGCAAAGATCGATGAGCATCTCGAAGCCCATCTCCTTCAGCTTCGAAAGCGATTCCATCAAGCCTGCGGAAGCGATTTCGATGGTGATTTCACCCAGCCGCTCTACATGGCTCAGCAATTTCCCGGACAGAGCCTCTTCGAATTGATTCCTGTCGATCATGATTGTCTGGCGATGGTATTGGTGCGTTTGATCTTGTTCTGCAGCTGGATGACACCGTACAGAAGAGCCTCGGCCGTGGGAGGACACCCGGGCACATAGATATCGACGGGAACGATGCGATCGCATCCCCTCACCACCGAATAGGAATAATGATAATAGCCGCCGCCATTGGCGCAGGATCCCATGGAAATCACCCAGCGCGGCTCGGACATCTGGTCGTACACCTTTCTGAGCGCGGGAGCCATCTTGTTGCACAGCGTTCCGGCCACCACCATCACGTCGGACTGGCGGGGGCTCGCGCGAAACACCACGCCAAAGCGATCCAGATCATAGCGGGATGCACCAGCATGCATCATTTCGACGGCGCAACAGGCAAGACCGAAGGTCATCGGCCAAAGGGAGCCGGTTCTCGCCCAGTTGATCACATTGTCGATCTGGGTGGTGACGACCCCCTTCTCGAGAATGCCCTCTATTCCCATTCAA
>JAJZTT010000193.1 GCA_021848705.1 Pseudomonadota bacterium | reverse complement strand
CGCACACCACGCTGTCCGTGCCTGCGCTGATCGGGGCGATCATGTGCATGGGGGTGGCGACCGCCAACAGCATTCTGGTGGTGAGCTTCGCCCGGGAGCGCCTCGACAACGGGGATTCCGGCATCACGGCCGCCCTGGAGGCCGGATTCATCCGTTTCCGCCCGGTCCTGATGACGGCGCTCGCCATGATCATCGGCATGGCGCCCATGGCACTCGGCATGGGCGAAGGCGGTGAGCAGAATGCGCCGCTCGGCCGGGCCGTGATCGGCGGACTGATGTTCGCAACCTGCGCAACGCTCTTTTTCGTGCCAGTCGTTTTCAGCCTGGTGCATAGCCGTACAACCGTGAACCCAGAAACCAATTCGTTTATTCCGGAGCCAACAAATGTCTGAAATCCCACCTCACAATATTCCGAGTCGGGGCCTCCGTCGCGCAGGGATCGTTTTCCTGGCAGTGGCGATCACCGTCGCCGTGACCGGCGTGGTCAGCCGGCTTCACCATGACAAGGAATTGCACAAGGAACTTGCCAGGGCGAACCTAGAAACCGTCAACGTGGTGCATCCCCAGTACGGGCCGAGCATGCAGGAGCTCATTCTTCCCGGAAACGTCACCGCCTTCATCGATGCTCCGATTTACGCCAGGGTGAACGGATACCTGAAGACCTGGTATACGGACATCGGTGCGAGGGTGAAAAAAGGGCAACTGCTCGGCATCATCGAAACGCCTGAACTCGACGAGGAGATCATGCGTGCCCGGGCCACACTGGCCACCGCCCAGTCGAATCTGGAACTTGCGAACATCACTGCAAAGCGCTGGCAGAACCTTCTCGTCTCCGATTCCGTTTCCCGCCAGTCCGTCGACGAGAAAACTGCGGATGCGAAGGCGAAACAGGATCTGGTCAACGCGGCGAAGGCAAATCTGGAAACCCTGCTTGCGCAACAGGCCTTCAATCGAGTGATTTCCCCCTTCGACGGCGTGGTGACCGAACGCAATACCGATATCGGCAAATTGATCAACCTTGGCAGCAACAGCGGGCAGGCGCTTTTCCGGGTGGCGGACATCCACAAGCTGAGGATCTATGTCGATGTGCCGCAATCCTACGCTTCCCTCATCCAGGACAAGATGAAGGCGAAGCTGTATTTCCCGGAACATCCCGGCAAGGCGTATACGGCAACGCTCACCAGCACCGCCAATGCGGTCAGGGTCGCATCCAGAACCATGGCGGTGGAACTGCAGATGGACAACCAGAGCGGAGAGGTGCTTCCCGGAACCTATGCCGAAGTGCATTTCGAGATGCCTTCCAGGTCGAACGTGTTCATGATCCCCGCGAGCACCCTGCTGTTCAGGAAGGAGGGATTGCAGGTCGCGATCGTCGGCCCGGACAACAAGGTGATCCTGAAGCATATCGTCATCGGGCGTGATCTCGGCCGGATCGAGGAAGTGATCAACGGCCTCGACGCGAACGACAAGGTCATCGACAGCCCTTCCGACTCCATCGCGCAGGGAGAAGCCGTGCGCATCAAGAGTGACCAGCACGGGGCGAAGTCATGAAACGCACTCCTATTGCGGTGCTGCTGATGGCGGCTGCGCTGACAGGCTGCTCGCTCGCGCCGACCTACAAGAAGCCGGTTATCCCTGTGCCTGCCGCCTACAAGGGAACATACGGGCCGTGGAAACAGGCAGAGCCTTCAGACCGGCTCTCCAGGGGGGACTGGTGGAAAATCTACAATGACCCGGTTCTGGACAAGCTCGTCACGAAACTCGACGCAGCAAACGCCGATCTTGCCGTGGCAGTCGCCCATTTCGACCAGGCCATGGCCTACGCCACGGAAGCGGGTTCCTACCTTTATCCGACTGTAGGCGTTGCAGGCCATGTCACCCGGAACAAGCAATCCGTGTACAGGGCCACCAGAAGCCCGACGAGCAAGGGCCCGATGGTTTACGGGGACAATGCGGCAGGGTTGGTGGCGGATTACGAGGTCGACCTTTGGGGGAAACTTCGCAATCTTGCCGCAGCCGGAGAAGCCGGTGCGCAGGCTGCAGCTTATGATCTGGAATCGGTCAGGCTGAGCCTCAGGGCGCAACTTGCCGACAATTATCTGGCGCTGCGCATGCTCGATACCGAAACCAGCGTGCTCCACGCGGAAGTCGCCGCGTACACCAGGGCGCTTGCCATGACTCGCAACCGTTTCGAAGGCGGAATCGATTCGGCGCTCGATGTTTCCAGGGCGAAAGCGCAGCTCGATACGGCAAATGCCAAGCTGTCCGATATTGCGGCAAGCCGTGCGCTTTACGAGCATGCCATCGCGACGCTGGTGGGCGAGACCGCTTCAAGCTTCAGCCTTCCCCCGGCCGAGATGGATCTGCGCCTTCCCCGGATTCCTGCAGGCATCCCCGCAGAGCTTCTGGAGCGCCGCCCCGACATTGCTGCTGCGGAAAGGCGTCTTTTCGCAGCCAATGCCAGGATCGGCATGGCCAAGGCCGCTTTCTATCCCACCATCGATCTTGGCGCGACGGGTGGTTATGAAGGGATGTACCAGCCCGCCCTGCTCACCTATCCCAACCTCGTCTGGTCGGTCGGCCCGGCCGCCTTCCTGACGATTTTCGATGCGGGCAGAAGGGAAGCCAGGGTCAAGGAGGCGGAAGCCGTTTTCGACGCTGAAGGAGCGAAATACAGGTCTACGGTTTTGCGGGCATTTCAGGAAGTCGAAGACAATCTGTCGCTCCTGAACGAACTTGCCAAGGAATCCGTGTCCTTGAAGGCTGCGGTCGAGGATACCAGGCGTACCCTGGACATTGCGATGAACCGCTACCGGGAAGGTGCGGTCAATTACCTGGAGGTGGTGATCGCCCAGACCGCCGCCCAGCAGGCGCAGCTTGACGAACTGAATCTCAGGAAGAGAAGACTGCAGGCGAGCGTGAACCTGATCCGGGCGCTGGGCGGAGGATGGAAGAAAGTCGCAACCAGGTGATTTCGCCTTGAAAGGTTGACGGCAGCAGGTTGCGGTGCTTCAATTCCACATTCGAACCATGGTGAAGATATGGAAAGAATCATCGTCTACGCATTTCCGGTATTCGGGCTGCTGATTTTCGCCGAATACGCCTGGGGCATTGCCAGGGGGCGCAACACCTACCGTCTGAACGATGCGATCAGCAACCTGACCCAGGGCGTGCTGAGCCAGATCACGCTGGTTTTCACCGGCATCTTCCAGATCGGGATCTACACCCTGTTCTACAAGGCGCTCGGCTTTCACGGCGCGGAACGATTCTGGGATTCCTGGTACGGCTGGATCATCGCGATGATCCTGGTCGATTTCTGCGGTTACTGGCTGCACCGTTATTCGCACGAAACCGGGATCCTGTGGGCGGCCCATGCGGTTCATCACCAGAGCCAGGACTTCAATTTTTCCACCGCCCTGAGGCAGGAAAGCGCCTATCCGGTGTTGGGATGGATTTTCTACCTTCCGCTTGCTTTCCTGGGCCTTCCCCCGGACACTTTCGCGGTCACCGGTCTCGTCGTTCTCCTCTACCAGATCTGGATCCATACCGAGCATGTCGGAAAGCTGGGCTGGGTCGACAGGGTTTTCTCCACCCCCTCGAACCACAGGGTGCATCACGCGATCAATGATCATTACATCGACAAGAATTACGGCGGAATGCTGATCATCTGGGACAGGATGTTCGGCACCTTTGCAGAGGAAACCGAAGAGAAATGCGTGTATGGAACCAAGCCGCCGCTCGACACCTGGGATCCGGTCTGGGCGAATCTCGCGGTGTACTGGAATCTGTTCAGGGATGCCTCCCGTTCATCGAGCCTGAAGGACAGATTGAAAATCTGGTTCATGCCGCCCGGGTGGCGCCCGGCCGATGTGGAGGAAAAATATCCGAAACCTGCATTCGATATTGCGAAGGTGGTGACCTACGACCCGGTCGTGGGAAGAGGCAATCTCTGGTTCGCGTCGGTCCAGTTTCTGGTTCTCCTCGCAGCCGCGGGAGCGCTTCTCTGGAATATGGACGACCTTTCCTTTGCAGCTTCGGCCATGTTCGTGTTCGCGATGCTCGTCGCCTACTGGGGAATGGGCAGGGTTCTGGACGGGAGGGGTTCGGTCTTCTCGGCGCTGATGCTGGACGCGGCTGCGCTCGGACTTGCTGCGACGGTCCTCTAGTCATCCCTTTCCAGGTGCTGCGGATGGACCAGCATCTGCTGGGGAATCTCCGGATGCAGGGGAAATTCCGGCCGATCCATGTCCACTCCCTTTTCCGGAGCGTCCAGCCCCGGTCTTTCCAGAAGCTCTCCCCGAAAAGGGAGGGGCTCCATTTCGAAAGGAAACGGGGTGACCGGATGATCGGGGTGAGGTTCGAATTTTTCGGCATCGATGTGAAGCCCGTCCGATAGCTTTCCGCTCACATGGACGAATTCGTCCTGTCTGAGCCCGGATCCTTTCAACAGCATGCCGTCTACGAGATAATTCCCTTCCTCGTTCCTCCTGACGAAACCCTGGATATCCAGATTTTCCACCTGGGCCGGAAATGCGGCAGAAGGGGAAGGGGAGATGCTGGTCGCTTCCATTTTTTCCCCATAGATCGG
>JAJZTT010000192.1 GCA_021848705.1 Pseudomonadota bacterium | reverse complement strand
GTGCGTGGCGACGATGCCGGACATGGCGGACTGGAGCATGGAAGTGACCGCGGCGGGATCCAGCCCTTCCAGGGCCGCCTTTTCCCGGTCGACATGGATTTCCAGCGCATCACCGGCAGGATTGATTCCGTCTTTCACGTCCACCACACCCGGGATGCGGCTGATCGATTCCGCAGTCTTCTTCGCCGATTTTTCCAGAGCCTCCTGATCGTCGCAATAGATCTTGATCTCGATCGGCTCCGGAACGGAAGTCAGGTCGCCGATCATGTCCTCCATGAGTTGGGCAAGCTCGATTTCGAGCCCCGGAACCCTGGTTTCGATCCTTTCGCGGATCCGGTCCATCACTTCCTCGATCGGCTTTCTGGGCAGGGGTTTCAGCTTCACGAAAAAATCCCCCTGGTTGGCTTCGGTGATGCCGCCGCCGAGCTGCGCGCCGGTCCTTCTGGAATAGGTTTCCACGGCAGGATCGGATTTCAGGATTTCCTCGACCTGGCGCAGCAGCCTGTCGGTTTCGGTGAGGGATGTACCGGGTCTCGAACGGTAATCCAGGGTGAATCCGCCCTCGTCCATGGAAGGCATGAATCCGCTACCCGTCCTCGTGTAGGCGAACCAGCCGGATCCGAGCAACGGGATCACGACGAGCAGCACGAGCCACGGCCTGCGCAGAAATTTGCCGAGGATCTTCCCGTAGCGGTCGCGAAACCATGATGAATCCCCTTCCCGCATCCCATCCTGTTCCCGAAGCAGGTGGTCGGCCAGGATCGGCACTGCGAGCCAGGTGACCAGAAAGGAAATCATGAGGCTGGATGCCATGGTGAGCGAAAGCGCCTTGAAGAAGCCGCCGCTCACCCCGTCCAGGAATGCGAGTGGAATGAAGATCACCAGGGTCGCAGCGGAAGATCCTGCGAGCGGCCTCGAAAACTCGATCGCAGCCTTCATCACTTTGCCGTGATGATCTCCAGGCGATTCCCTGAGGCGCCTTGCGATATGCTCCAGCATCACGATGGCATCGTCGATGATGAGCCCGACCGCAGCCGCCATCCCACCCAGGGTCATGATATTGAAGCTCATCCCCAGCACATGGAGCAGCACCACCGTCGAGGAAAGCACCGCGGGCACCACGATCACCGCGATCAGGGTGATCCTGATGTTGCGCAGGAAAATCAGCAATACCGTAGCGGCGAGCGCCACCCCGATCAGGATGGCATCCCGCACGCTCGCTGCGGAATCGACCACCAACCTGCTCTGGTCGTACCATTTTGCGACCTTCACGCCCGGCGGCAGCCTGAATTTCCGGAGCCTTGCCTCGATCTCCCGAGCGATCTTCACGCTGTTCCCCCCGGGCTGCTCATAGACATTGAGCAGCACCGCATCGTGACCGTCCGCATTCACCCTGATCCATTGCGGCGCGGTTCCTTCCTCGACCCTGGCCACATCGCGGAGCATCACGATGCCGTTTTCCCCTGCGCGCAGCACGGTATTGCCGATGTCCCGCTGGTTTCTCATGCGATCGTCGGAAATCCCGAGGTACAGCTTGTAATGGTCCTCGATCCGGCCGACCGCAGCAATCTGGTTCGCAGAACCCAATGCCTTCGCCACATCGGCGAGCGTCATGCCGTATGCCTGCAACCTGTCAGGATCGACGGTGACACGGTATTCCTCGATCGCGCCTCCGACCGGGCGGATTCTCGCAACGCCTTCGACAGAGGAAAGCAGCGGGGCGAGCTGGTATTGCGCGAGATCGCGCAGCGCAGTGAGCGACTCGGTGTCGGAGGTGAGGCTGTAGGCAATGATCGGAAACACCGTCGGATCCATGCGGCGGGTGAGGAGATTGGTGCCGGCGGGCAGGGAAATCTGGGCGATCGCCGCATTGACCTCCAGGGCCGCGCTCGTCATGTCCTCCCCCCAAGGAAAGGATACCGAAATTTCAGCTGATCCCCGGCTCGTCGTGGAGCGGACATCGGTGACGCCCGGCACCCTCCTCACCGCTTCCTCGACCGGGATGGTCACCTCCAGCGCCATCTGTTCCGCGGTCCGGTCTCCTGAATCGAGTGTCACCACGACCCTTGGAAAGTCGACGTTCGGAAAAAGCGTGACCGGCAGCCTGAACGCTGAATAGGCGCCCGCGAGCGCAACGAGGAGCAGGAAAAAAAGGATGGAACGACGATGCCGCTGCATCCATTCGGCGAATTTCATCTCTTTCCCTTCCTGAGCTTCATTCCGTCCTGCAGCTCGTAATTGCCGAGCATCACCACAGGAAGCTTCGGATCGAAATTCCCGGATACCGCGGTAGCAGCCCCCGCATCCTTCGCTGTTACCGCAACCCGCCTGGCGCGCCCATGGTCGTCCTGGAAGAGGTAGCTGCCCCGCTCATCCGAAAGCACTGCAGAGTTCGGAACCACCCACCCTTCCCCGCCCGGAACCTCGATTTCTCCACGCAATTTCATTCCGGAAACAAGTCCTCCTCCTTCCGGATTCACGATCACGTCGACGAGGCGGGTCCGGGGATCGATCACGCCATGCACCGAACCGACAGTCCCTTGCAGCATGCGGCCTGAATCGAAAGCGGAAAAAAGGCGGACTTTCATCCCTTGCGCAACCCGACCGGCGAGTTCCGGCTCGATGCCGATTTTCACCAGCACGGCATTGCGCTTCGCAAGCTGAAGGATGGTCCTCCCCGGCTGGATCCGGTCTCCCGGCAGGGCGGAGACCGAACTCACCACCGCGTCGAAAGGCGCCCTGACCGATTCCTCGGAAATCTCCGAACCGATTTTCTGTTGGGCCAGCAATGCGCTTTTTGCATCCTCGAGCGCCTTCTTCGCTGCAGCGAGCTGGGCATTGGTGGCGAGCTGCCGCTCGTGCAGCCTTTGCATGCCCCGATAGGCGATTTCCGCCATTTCCAGGGAAGATTCGGACTGCGCATATCCGCTCGCCGCGACCGGATCGGTGGAATAAAGATAGAGGATCGCCCCCTTCCTCACCACCTGACCGACATCCACCTTCATCCGCAAGATTTGCCCGGCGCGGGGTTCGTCCATATTCACGATTGCGGAAGGATCGTAATACGCGACCCCGTATCCTGAAACAGGCAAATTCAAGGATGCCATGCGCAGCGGCACGGTCTCGACCAGCACGCTCGGCTCCCCGGCATGGGCGAGCATCGGCGCAAGCCAGAGCCATGCGCAGAACCAGTATTTCATTTCGACTCCCTTTCTTGCCCGCCGACCAGGGTCAGCAGGGCGATGCGTTCTTCGATGATGGATTCCCGGACTGCATTCCTTTCCGATTTGGCGGAAAGCTCCACGTCCCGGATCGACGAGTATGCCGCGAGATCCAGATTGCCTTCCCGGTAGGCTTCTTTTGCGCCGGATGCGAGACGGGAAAGTTTGGCGAGATTCCCGTTCAGCCCGGAGAGTTCCGCATCCAGCAGCTTGCGGTCGGCGAGGAGTTGACTGATCTCCGCAAAGGCTGCATTCAACCTTTGCCGGTATTCGTCGTGAAGGCGCTTTCTGGTCGCCTGCTCGATGGCGACATTCCCGCGGTTCCCGCTGAAGATCGGCAGGGAAAGGTTGAGGGAGAATCCGTTGTAATGGATCCCTGTGTTGTCCCCGGAACGGATCAGCCCCACTCCGATCGCCGGGAATTGTGCGAGAATCGCCTTCCTGAGGCGAAGATCCTGCGCCTCGTATCCCGCTTTGAGTGCCCTGAGATCCGGGCGGAACCTGGAAAGACCGGAAAGCCTGTGCGCGATTTCGTCCCGGTCCGGGTCGGGCATTTCCGGTTCTCCCACAAGATCGAGACGGACTTCCGGGGAAAGGCCAAGCAATGCATCCAGCGACGCGCGGTCCTTCAGGGCGAGGCGACCGGATTCTTCGATCTGCCTGTTGATTCCCTGCAATGCGTTTGCATCCATCGTCACCACGCCCGAAGTCAGCTCTCCCGGGACGGATTCCTCCCTTCGCTGGCGCAGCGCCAACAGATCGCGCCGCATCTTCAGAATGCCGATTTCCTTCTCCCTCGACTGGATTCTCGCGAACAGCAGGCGGGACTGCCCGACCACCTGCCACTCCTGCCAGAGCAGGGAAAGATCGGCCTTGCGGTGATCAGCCTTTGCGGCTGCAACCCGCAGAGAACGGGTCATGAGCGCACCGAAATCGTAATTGAGGCCGAGATCGAAGGCGGTGAAATTCTCCCCTGGAAGACCATTCCGGGGATATTGGGGGGAAAATCCGAATCCGGGATCGGGTAGCAACCCTGCAGAAAACGCCTGGGCGCCAGCGATCCCCGCATCATCCCTCGCCAGTTTCAGGGCAGGATTGTTCGACACCGCGAGCATCGCCACCTCGGTCATGTCGAGTCCGTTGGAAGGATCGAAGCGGTGGGAGGACAGTCCGGGAAAATGCAGGCTCGAAGCGTCCACCTCCAGCCTTTGTGGAAAGTCGGGTTGTGTCGCGAGCGGAAGCTTCTGGTAGCTCGCGCAACCGGAGAGGCTTGCGGCGAAGAGGAATGCTTTCAGGAATCGTTCCATTTTTCGGCCTGTCCAAAACGACTTCGATTTTACCTGCGAAGATTTAGGCGGGAATTAGCCCAAGTTTAACACCGGGCAAAAAACA
>JAJZTT010000023.1 GCA_021848705.1 Pseudomonadota bacterium | reverse complement strand
TACACCACTTGAAGGCATTGTCGGCCAGATTTCCGAGCATTTCGTAGAGGTCCGACTCGTCCACCCGATAGGCGAGATCGGGGGCGACCAGGATTTCGACATCGATCTTTTTTTCGAAATGCACCCTCTCCAGGGAACCCACGATCTTGTGCACCACCGGCTCGACCGGACATGGAGCGGAAAAACCGGAAGGAGCGGCAGTTGCCGCACGCTGCAACTGATGCCCGACGATCCTGTCCATCCGGACAAGCTGTTCCACGACCGTTTCCCTCAATCCTTCATCCTCCAGGGCTGCATGCATCACGGCCAGCGGCGTCTTCAGACTGTGGGCGAGATCTGCCAGCGCATCCCGATATCTCATCTGCTGCGCGCGTTCGTGGCGGATGAGCTGGTTCAGGCTCTCGGTGAGCGGAGAAAGATCCTTCGGATACTTGCCAAGCCGCTCGCGCCTGCCGGCCTGGATTTCTCCCAGTTCCTGCGCCACCCTTCTCAACGGGGAAAGCCCCCATCTCAGCACCGCTGCCTGAGTGAGCAGCAGCAGAACGGAGATCAGCCCGAGGCGCACCGCGAGGCTTCTCCTGTATCTTGCGATCTGGAAATGATAGGAATAAAGGTCTTCTGCGATGCTGAAGGTGAAGGTTTGCCTCTTGCCTGCCGAAACCCAGACGATTCCCATGCTCTCGACAAAAAATCCGCCGCTTTCGGAAAATATTTTCGCTCCTGGCGTCAGATGCACATCGAATGGAACCTTCAGTCCAGCCAGTGAAGGAGAGCGCCAGAGCGGTTTTCCCCTGGAATCGGAAACCTGCGCGTAAAGCCCCGATCCCGGATAGGAAAGCCGGGGTTCCGGAAGTTTCTCCGAAACGATGAGCCCTTCGCTTCCGAATTCGGCGGCCGAGACCAGCAGGTAAAGCTGCCCGAGCAGCCTCGCCTCATGCGTGGATATGGTGCTGTCCTGATAGGCGCTGTCCAGCACGACTGCAGTGAGCAGCATGAACAGGGTGAGCACCATTGCGCCCCAAAGCGCGATGCGCTCATTGAGGGACATCGCTCTCCCCGAGATTGAAACGGTAGCCCCGCCCGCGCAGGGTTTCGATGGGAAGCAACACCCCTTCCGGATCGAGCTTTTTCCGGAGCCTCGCCACGATGACTTCGAGCACATTGCTGTCCCGGTCTTCTTCGTGAGGATAGAGAATATCGGAAAGTTCGGATTTGGAAACCACCCTGCCCCGGTGCGTCATCAGGTATTCGAGCGTGCGGTATTCGAAGGCGGTGAGTTCCACCTTGCCGCCTTCGAGCAGGGCGACCTGTGCGTTCGTGTCGAGCGCGATCGGTCCGCATTGCAGCACGGAGGCAGCCGCTCCCGCCGAACGGCGCAACAATGCCTTGAGCCTCGCCACCAGTTCTTCCATCTCGAAGGGTTTCGCCAGGTAGTCGTCCCCCCCCGCCTCCAGCCCTTCCACCTTTTCCTGCCAGCGTCCCCTGGCGGTGAGGATCAGGATGGGAAGTCTCCTCCCCTCCTTGCGCAAGGCCCGGATCACATCCAGCCCGTTCATGGAGGGAAGACCGAGATCGAAAATCGCCGCATCGTAGGATGTGTCCATGGCAAGATGAAGCCCTTCCCTACCGTCCCCGCAGGAATCGATCCGGTATCCCTCCTTCTCCAGCCTTTTTCCCACCTTCTCGCGAAGGGCGGCTTCGTCCTCGACGAGCAGGATGCGCATCTATCGGATCGTCCCGGTGCGGGAATCGACGAGAACCACGATGACTTCGCCCGAAGGCGTGATCAGCTTGATCCGGTAGTTCTCCCCTTCGCTGATGGCGGAAAGCACCTGACCGCCGGTTTTCTGCCTGGCCAGATCCACCGCCTGGGAAAGCGTCACCGCCCGCTGCGAAACCGGAGCGAACCCGCCCGGGTCGGCAAGGGCTGGGCAGGCCAGAAGGACTGCGAGCAGGACGAAGATGCGCAATTTTTGCTCCGGACGGAAAGACCGCTATTTTGCTATCAATCCTTCTTCCAGGCAATCTCCGGAGCGCCCTTCCAGCACCCGCAACGCGGCATCGACCGCGACGCCCCGCTCGATCGGCGCCTTGAGCCTGGAAAGGACATCGTCCAGTGCGGAGAGGCAAAGCAGCACGTTGCGCCTGGAGGAAGCGTGTCCCATCAGTCCGATCCGCCACACCTTGCCGGCCATGACACCGAGGCCTGCGCCGATTTCGAGTTGCCAGTCCGAGAGCATCATCGCTCTCACCTTCGCATCATCCACTCCTTCCGGAATGGAAACCGCGTTCAATTGGGGAAGGCGCTCCGCTTCCGGGACGATGAAGGCCAGCCCCATCGCCTCGAGCCCTGCGCGCAGCGCGAGATGATTCGCTGCATGCCTTGCCCATGAATGCTCCAGGCCCTCCTCCATCAGCATCACGAGCGCCTCGTGCAGCCCGTAAAGGGCATTGACGGGCGCGGTGTGGTGATAGGCGCGTTTGGTCGATCCTCCCCAGTAGCCCATGACGAGGTTGAGATCCATGAACCAGCTCTGCACCTTCGTCTTGCGGTTTCTGATCTTCTCCAGCGCACGTTCGCCGAAGCTCACCGGGGAAAGCCCGGGAGTGCAGGAAAGGCATTTTTGCGTTCCGGAATAGATCGCATCGATTTTCCATTCGTCGACCTTCAAGGGCGACCCGCCCAGGGAAGTCACGGCATCCACGATGACAAGACAATCGTGGCGATGCGCGATTTCGACCAGTTGCGCCGCATCGGACTGCGCCCCCGTGGAAGTCTCGGCATGCACGAAAGCTGCGATCTTCGCATCCGGATTGGCCTTCAGTGCGTCATCCAGCATGGCCGGATCGACCGCTCGCCCCCATTCCCCCTGCACCATGACGGCGATGCCGCCGCAGCGTTCGACGTTTTCCTTCATCCTTCCACCGAAAACGCCGTTCTGGCAGACCACCACCTTGTCTCCCGGCTCGACGAGATTGACGAAACAGGTTTCCATTCCTGCGGAACCCGGCGCCGAAACCGGCATGGTGAGTTCGTTTTCGGTCCGGAAAGCATATTTGAGAAGGGATTTCACTTCGTCCATCATGCCGACGAATGCCGGATCGAGGTGACCGAGGGTCGGCCTTGCGAGTGCTTCCAGCACGCGCGGACTCACGTCCGAAGGTCCGGGTCCCATCAGGGTTCTTTGCGGTGGATGGAATGATCTGATGCTCATGGTTTTCCTTTCTTTGGTTGATCCAGCAGTTCGATCCAGTGCGCGACCTCTATCTTCGAATGGGCCGCGATCTGGATCTGGCAGCCGATATTGGAGGTGACGATGATTTCGGGAGAATCCGCCTCCAGGGATTCCACCTTGTCCGTCGCCAGCCTTTCCGAAATCTCCCGCTGCGTCAGCGAATAGGTACCTGCAGCGCCGCAGCAAAGATGGGGATTTTCCACCCTGGCGAGCCGAAATCCGCAGGAAGAGAGCAGCCTTTCGACCAACCCCCCAAGCTTCTGCCCGTGCTGCAGGGTGCAGGGGCAATGGAAGGCGACTTTTCTTTCCTTCCCGCGATCCCCGAATGCCCGGAAGTCCTCTCCATCGAGGACTTCGCCGATATCCCTGGCGAGTTTCGAGATTTTCTCCGCCTTCTCCGCATATTCAGGATCGGATCGAAGCACTTCGCCATATTCCTTCACCATGAGACCGCAGCCGCTGGCGGTGGACACGACGGCTTCGGCGCCATCGAGCACATGAGGCCACCATTGGTCGATGTTCCTTCTCATCATGGCCTTCGCCTCTTCTTCCTCTCCCATGTGGTAATGCATCGCGCCGCAGCAACCGGAAACTGGAAGGGCGGAAATGCCGAGAACATCGAGCACACGCGAAGCGGAAGCATTGGTCGAAGGGCTCGCCACGGACTGCACGCATCCTTCGAGGAGCAACAACCCTCGAGAGTGGTTTGCTGCAGGGCGGGATTTGTCTTTTCCGGAAAGTGCGTATTTCGCCCCGGAAGGCAGAAGAGGCTTCAGCGGCCTGATCAGGGCTGCGAATTTCGAGAACCTTTGTGGATGGGGAAGCACTGCGAGCAGCATGCGGTTTTTCAGTTTCTCCGGAAAAGATTTCTCCAGCATGCCCCTGCCGATGTGGACGAGGCGACTGTACTTCACGCCGGAAGGACAGGTGCTCTCGCAGGAGCGGCAGGTGAGGCAGCGTTCCAGATGTCCTTTCGTCTTCTCCCCGGCCTCATTTCCCTCGAGGAGGGACTTCACCAGGTAAATCCTGCCGCGGGGACCTTCCAGTTCCGATCCGAATAAACGGTAGGTAGGACAGGTTGCGTTGCAAAAACCGCAATGCACGCAATTTCTGATGATTTCCTCGGCCTCCGCAATCTCCGGGCGCATATCGAAGGGGATTTTGGTCTGCATCAGATTCCCCTGTGCATCCTGCCCGGATTGCAGATTCCATGGGGATCGAAGGCATGCTTGATTCTCCTCGACATTTCGATCACCTGCGGAGAATCCGAAAGCAGGGATTCTTCCCTGCCGAACAGGCGGGCTCGTCCGCCGCGCGCAGAGACGAGCTTCCTCACCTCCTCCTCCGGCACATCGCACTTGAGCCAGCGCAGCGCCCCTCCCCAGTCGAGCAGCCAATTTCCCGGGATGCGGAACGGTTGTTGCGCAGGCCTGGAAACGACCCTCCACAGCGGCCTCTCGTCTCGAAAGAATCCGAGGCGCTGCTCGCAAAGATCGCGCCAGAACCGATCCGCATCGCGCAGTTCCTCCCCGCCGATTCGCGCATGGCCGACCGCGTCGAAGCTGCCGGAAAGGCGAACATGGAGCAGCCCTTCGCACCAGGCCGCGCCGTCTACCGGAACCGGCTTCGAAAGAAGGGCACTCATGAAATGAACGGCCTGCTCTTCCGAACACTCCATCACGCGGGTCACGGTATGGGCCGGAACCGGCAGCACCTTGACGCTCGTCTCGAGCAGCACCCCGAGCGTGCCGTACGCTCCCGCCATGAGCCTTGCGCAATCGAACCCGGCCACGTTCTTCATCACCTTTCCCCCGAAATGGAGCAATTCGCCCATTCCGTTCAGAATCTTCACGCCGAGCAGGTAGTCTCTCGCCGCCCCTGCCCAGGGGCGACGGGGTCCGGAAAGGCCGCAGGCGATGGTGCCGCCTATGGTGGCATTTTCACCGAAATGAGGTGGCTCGAAGGGAAGCATCTGGTTTTCCGAAGACAGGACCGCCTCGATTTCGGAAAGCCTGGTCCCGCATCGTGCCGTGAAGACGAGTTCCTTCGGATCGTAGTCGACAATGCCGGCGTGGGCGCAAACCTCAAGGATTTCGCCTTCGGTCCTCCTGCCCAGAAAATGCTTGGTGCCGCCCCCGCGAATTTCGAGCGATCGCTTTCCGGCCAGCGCATCCAGGACCCTGTCCTGCAACATCGACTCGCAATCGGCCATCAGAATCTCTCCAGTTCGGGATGGGGAAGGTTGCCGAGGTGGACATGCATTTTCCCGAATTCAGCACAGCGATGCAGCGTCGGCACCGCCTTTCCGGGATTGAGGAGTCCATCCGGATCGAATGCCAGTTTCACCCGATGGAACTGCGAAAGCTCTGCGGGGGAGAACTGGACGCACATTTCGTTCAGCTTCTCGACGCCCACCCCGTGTTCTCCGGTGATGGTGCCGCCCGCCTCGATGCAAAGTTCGAGGATTTCGCTCCCCATGGCTTCGGTCCTTTCGAGTTCTCCGGGGATGTTCGCATCGAACAGGATGAGCGGATGCAGGTTTCCGTCGCCTGCATGGAAAACGTTGGCCACCCTGAGGCCGTATTTTCCGGAAAGATCGCGCATCCTGGTCAGCACCCTGCCAAGTTCCCTTCTGGGGATGGTGCCGTCCATGCAGTAGTAATCAGGGGAAATCCTCCCCACTGCGGGGAAGGCCGATTTTCTTCCCTTCCAGAACAGCTGGCGCTCCGCCTCGCTTTGCGCCGTCCTCACCTCGAATGCTCCCGCCTTTTTCAGGAGATTTCGCACCGTCATGACATGTTCTGAGACTTCCGCATTGGTGCCGTCGAGTTCGCAAAGCAGCAACGCCTCCGCATCCGGGTATCCTGCATGGACGAAACTTTCGGCAGCGGAAATGGCGAGCCTGTCCATCATCTCCAGTCCGGAAGGGATGATCCCTGCCGAAATCACCTCCCCCACTGCCTGCGCAGCCTGCCCGAGATCGTCGAATGCGGCCAGCAGCACCTGCGCCCTCTCCGGCTTCGGCAAAAGCTTCACGGTCGCTTCCACCACCACACCCAGAAGCCCTTCGGATCCGGTCAGGAGCGCGAGCAGGTCATATCCCTCGAAATCCAGGGTACCGTAGCCGATCTCCAGCATTTCCCCCTCCATGGTCACCACCTTGAGGGCGAGGAGATTGTGGACGGTGAGTCCGTATTTCAGGCAGTGCACGCCGCCCGAATTTTCGGCGACATTGCCTCCGATGGTGCAGGCGATCTGAGAGGAAGGGTCCGGGGCATAATAGAGTCCGAAACGGGATGCGGCTTCGGAGACGGCGAGGTTGCGAACGCCTGGCTCGACCCTGGCGATGCAGTTTTCTGCATCGATCTCGATGATCCTGTCGAATTTCGCCATGACCAGAAGCACGCCATTCGAAACCGGCAAGGCGCCTCCCGAAAGCCCGGTACCAGCACCGCGAACCACGACAGGCACCATCAATCTGCTGCAAAGGGCGAGCACGGCCCGGACCTCTTCCACGCGTGACGGCAGGACGACCGCCATCGGCAGGCTCCGGTAGACCGAAAGCGCATCGCACTCGAATGGTCTCATCTCTTCCTCGTCCGCCAATACCGATTCGGGCGCAATCATCCTTCGCAACTCGCCGATCAGCTTTTCCTTCGCCTGGTGCAATGCTCTATACTTTAGTCGTTCACTGGGACATGCTATTGCAGCAGACTTGAGAAATATTTGCAACTGAGAATTATTCCCATGGCATGGGGAGGGATATGTCGAGAATCGTCCTGCTGGGTTCGACCGGGTTCGTCGGAAAGCACCTTTGTCGTGAATTAGCAAGGCGGGGCCACTCGCTTCAGGTCCTGGCGAGAAATCCTGAAAAGACTCCTCAAGGGGTGGAAGCGGTCCGGGCGGACCTGCTCTCCGCTGATCTCGAAAGACATTTCGAGGGAGCCGACGCAGTGATCAACCTGGTCGGGGTCCTGCACGCGCCTTTCGACGAACTGCACGTGAAGCTCCCGGAAAGAATCGCACAGGCCTGCGAGAAGGCGCAGGTTCACAGACTCCTCCACATGAGCGCGCTCGGCGCCTCCCCCGAAGGACCCAGCGAATACCTGAAGTCGAAATTTTCAGGGGAACAGGCGATCGGAGCATTTTCACGGTGCCATACCATTTTCAGGCCATCGATCATCCTGGGGGAAGGCGATCATTTCGTTCCACTCTTCTCCGGCCTCATGAAGCTCACCCCGATCCTGCCGGTCGCCTGTCCGGACTCGAAGCTCCAGCCAGTCATGGTTTCCGACGTGGCCAGGGCCTTCGCCGATAGCCTGGAAATGGAATCGGCATGTGGAAAAACCTTCTGTCTTTGCGGTCCTGAAATCCATTCGCTGATCGGACTCGCGAGAAAAATCGCCGACTCGAAAGGAATGAAGCGGATTCTCCTGCCCTTGCCGGATTCCATTTCGAGGATTCAGGCAAGAATCCTCGAACTCACCCCGGGGCCGCTCATGACTTTCGACAATTACCTTTCCCTGCAAAAGGACAATGTCTGCGAGGAGCCATTTCCGGAGGAATTCAACTGGAAACCTGCCGCAATCACTCTTCCTTCCTGAGCTCCTTCGCCCCTGGAACCTTGAAGGCCCCGTTCGATCCGATGAGTTCGTCGCGATGGAGTCTCGCGAGCTTTTCCACCATGCGATTTCCTTCCGGAGTGAGATGGACCTCGACCTCGCGCTTGTCATGCCTGCCCTGCTGCCGGTAGACCAGACCGAGTTTCTCGCAGCGGGAGACCAGCGACACCGCGCCGTGATGGTGGCATTGCAGCTTTTCGGCGAGTTCGCCAATGGTCGCCCACTCACGACCCTGATACCCCTTCACATGCAGCAAAAGCAGGTACTGGAGGTGAGTGAGTCCCTGCTCATGAACCACTTCCTCGCTGAAACGCAAAAAACGCCGCAACCGGTATCGGAAGTCGGAAAGGGTTTCGAAGTCCTTCTTGCTGAGGTCTGTCATTTCTGTCCCTGATTCATTCGCCCGGAACAGGGTCCAGGGCAGGTTGGTCTGTGCAACGTCACTTCCCCTTCATGGAACATCCAGAGCGTGCCGGGTTCCATTTTCGTCCAGGTTTCGTTGTCTGTGAGCGGCAAGGTGGCAATCACCGCGACCCGGTCGGTGGCTTCTGTGAGCGTGGAAAAATCGACGGAAACATCCTCGTCCTTCAGATGTGCGACCGTGAACGGCGAGCGTCGGACGACATAGGCAAGCTCGGTCGAGCAATGCGCGAACAGGCAGTCCCCGTTCGAGAGCAGAAAATTGAAAATTCCCCGTCCGGACAGCTTGCAACTCAGCTCGGCGAGCGCATCGAAAAGTTCCTCCCTCTCCGGAGGATGCGCGCCGAAACGGGCGCGCAGTCGCTCCAGCATCCAGCAGAAAATCCGCTCGCTGTCGGTATTGCCGACGGGCAGGAATTCTCCCGCGAATGCCGGGTTGAAATCGGGCAGATTGCCGTTGTGGGCGAAGATCCAGTAGCGTCCCCACAATTCGCGCATGAATGGATGGGTGTTTTCCAGGGCCACCACGCCCTGGGTTGCTTTCCTGATGTGGGCGATGACGTTGAGGGAACGTATGGGATAATTGCGCACGAACGCTGCAATCGCAGACTGGGCGGACGGTTGCGGGTCGACGAAGAGCCTCACCCCTTTTCCCTCGAAGAAGGCAATCCCCCAGCCGTCCGCATGCACGTCGGTTTCCCCCCCGCGCTTCTGGAATCCGGTGAAGGAAAAACAGATATCGGTTGGCACGTTGCAGTTCATGCCGAGCAGCTGGCACATCGCGGGGACTCCATCAGGTTCGGAATGATTCTAGCACAAGGGGAGGGAAAAAGACTCCGCCTTGCCAAAGGCGGAGAAACGCTCTCCTCAAAAGGACCGTATAATGGAAGATGGGGGGATAATCCCCTGAAAACCTCTGTCATGCGGCTGAGGTAATTATTGTACAAATATGTTTCGCATAAAACAAATGACCAGGAAAAAAGATGTGGATCAGCGCACCCTAAACCAGCATGAGAAGGCCAGGGAGGCTTTGAAGAAATTCAGGATCGTGTTCAGTTCGGTGAAAAAACACTTCGACGACATCGAAGCGAAATGCGGTCTGAGCGGAGCGCAGCTCTGGGCGCTCTGGGAAATCCACAAGGCGCCGGGCCTGCGCGCATCCGAACTGGCAAACGCCCTGCTCGTCCACCAATCCACCGCCAGCAACCTGCTGGTCAAGCTCGAGGAAAAGCAGCTCATCAGTCGGGAGAGGCACAGCGAGGACCACCGCGTGGTCAACCTGCGCCTCACGGAAAAGGGGGGCGAAGTGATCGTGCGGGCGCCCAGACCGATGATCGGCCTGCTGCCGGACGCACTGCAGAGAATGCCGGAGGAGGATCTGAACGGACTGATCGAAAGCATGGATGTGCTGCTCGCCACCATGCAGGAAAAGGACGAGGGAGGCACGGAAAAACCGCTATCCGAGATCTGATGCGAGCCATGCAGCCCTGTCGAGGGCTTTCATGGCCAGATGCAGGACTGCATCGGCATCCCCTTCCAGGGCCAGCCTTGCGCTGGAGGAAATGCGCAGCGCAGCGCCCTTTCCAAGAAAGACCGGCTGCCCCAGCGTGAAGTGATGCCTCCTCATCCCGGAATGAACGGAAAGCGCTTCATCCCTGTCCAGAAATCTGCCTTTTTTTCTCAGCAAAAACGGAAAAACGCTTGCGATCGAATCCCAGGATTTTTCCGTCGCAAGCGCGCTCCGGTCGATGACTGGCACGGGTACGGGAGAAAATGCAGGATCCTTTTCCAGCCTTTCAGCAATTCCTTTTGCGAATCCGGAAAAAAAATTTTCGAGCGCCCGCCCCCCGAAAAGAAAGGATTTCATTTCGAAGAGCGCTGCTTCCCAGCGCAGCAGCAGACCGAAATTTTCTTCCAGAACGGGGCGCTCGAATGGCTCGCCAGGAAAAATCAGCGCGCCGGAGAAAGTCGGGCCCGTGAAGAATTTCGACCCGGTCAGCGCAACCATGAAGCCGTTTTGCTGGCAGGCGAGCAGCGTTTTGCCTGAAATCCTGAACTGGCATGCATCCACGAGGATTTCCGCGACGCACTCCAATTTCAGGGAAGTGGTGAGTACATAGGAAGGTGCAATCATCCCCGTCTTGGAAACATCGGTCTGCACCACGAGCACCCGCTTTCCGTCCCTCGCCCCGCACCTCGCAAGTCTTTCGAAATCCGCATCGATCATCCCGGGATCCCTGGGTTTTCCATCCCGGTCCCGGATTGGAACCTGCAGGACTTTCGCACCAGAGAGCGCTTGCGGCACCCCTTTGCCGGTTTCGCCTGCCTCGACCATGAGCACCAGATCCGGCTTCAGCATTTCACAGGCGATGCGGTGCGCATCCGTTCCCGATTCGCAGAACAGGACGGATCTTTCGGCCATGCCGAAAAGTTCCGAAAATTGGCGCCTCAATCCGAAAAAACCTTCGCCGATCCCGCCATGGCCGATCTTCCTTCGCAGCGAGCAGACCTTTCTGTAGGCGCCTTCTGAAATGGTGGAAGCGGTGGAAGAACCAAACTCAACGAGATTCCGCTCGGGCCAGGGGCTGCACCCGTACAGGTTCCTCCCTTCCTTCAGGGCGATCCTTTCATCCCCGCCGGTAGTGAGCAGAATTGCGGTTTCGAAATCCGGAACAGCGAAGGATTCAGGCTTCATGGTCCGAAAGCATGTTCCGGAAAGCTGCAAAAACCTTCCTCATCTGAGGAGCCTTGTAGGGGAAGAGATCCTCGGGATCCATGGCGTGGATCACCGCCCCGGTGTCGATCTCGAAAACCAGAAGCTTCCCGTCGCGGGTTTCGGCGCAATCCAGGATGAAATAATCTAGCCCAAGGGATCGATGGATTCCGGAGAAGGCTGCAGCATGGCGCGCACCGAATCCGCTTTCGAAATTCACCATGAAATCCTCCTCCTCGGCACGCTTGTTGGCGCTCTCCTCCATTCCGGAATTGAGATAATGGATCATCCAGGAAGAGGAAATCCCCATATGGCAGGCGTGGGGCAGACCGTCGATGATCGCGACGCGGTATTTGCGGAACAACCCGTCCCGGCTCCGGTAATCGACAAAGGGAGAAACATGGAACTCGGGTTCCCGGCGGGATTCGAGATAGGCATCGAGTTCTTCCCGGTTTTCCATTTTCGCAAGCCCGTTCCCGGCATGGGAACCGACCGGTCTTGCGATGAATGGACAAGGCAAAGGGAGATCCGCAAGGGCTTCGCGCGAAACACGCAGGGCTTGCGGCATGGACACGCCCTCCACCCCGGAGAGCCATCCCGGTGCTGCCTCCCGGGAAGTCTTCAGGATGTTTCGGGGAAGGTTGAGGACCGGGCAATGCCAGTTGGAAACCGCGGCTTCCAGGTCCTCGAGCAGCAGGCTGGTCCTGTCCGACTCGCCCACCGCAACGAAAAGCAGGTCGTGCTCGGGAAGCTCGGCGGGAAGCGTCAGCCCTTCCCCCACATAAAGCATGTGAAGCGAAATGTCCGAATCCTCCACCAGGAATTCCAGCGGCGCATTCGTCATCAGGTCGCCAGGGGCGTTTAGGGAAAGCAGCCTGATTCCGCCCGGGTATTTTGCAGGAAGGTGATAAAGCGTCTTCTGCGCCAGCGCCTGGGCCTGGATGGAAAGCGCGACTTCCGGCTGGAACTTCAACTGAAGCAGCGTGGAAAGATCCATCATCGCCTCGGCATCCCGGGGATCGGCCTCGATGCGCCGGATGAACTCTTCTCCGAGCGGGGAAAGGTCTTTTCCGTCGAAAGCCATTTTCATCAGCCTCGCAAGACCCAACAGCGATTTCGTTTCATTCATGAATATTTTTCCCGATGGACAGCACCGCATCGACCATCCTGTCGATGTCTTCGATCCTGGTACGATGATTGACGATCGCGGCCCGGATGGCAAGCTTTCCTTCGATCCTGGCCGTGGAAGGCGCTGCGATTCCGGTCTCCTGCAGCCTCGCCACGATTTCCAGGTTCACAGGATCCGGATTGTTGCAGCGATAGCGGAAGCAGACGATGTTGAGCGGACAGGGAGCGAGCAGTTCGAGCCGATCCGATTCCTCGATGCGCTGAACGAGATGGCGGGCCAGTTCGCAGGTATGCGCAATCGATTGCCCGATCTTCCTGGAACCATGGACCCGGATGGTGAACCAGGCCTTGAGCGCCCTGAAGCCTCTGGAAAGATCCGGCCCGAAATCGCATGGCCAGGGGGATCCAGCGGAAAGCGCTCGCCCCCTGGAAAGGTAGGATGCACCGGATGCGAAGGCCTGCCTGTGAAGCTCGCCGTCCTTCACCAGAACGAACCCGGCGTCATAGGGAACCTGCCCCCACTTGTGGAAATCGAAGGCGATGGAGTCGGCCAGCTCGATTCCGGAGAGCTTCGGCGAAATTTCCGGGCTCAGCATGCCGAGCGCTCCGCACGCGCCGTCGACATGGAACCAGACCCCTTCACCGGATGCGATTTCAGCGATTTCCGGCAAGGGATCGATGGCTCCGGTATCGACCGTGCCTGCCGTTGCCGCAACGAAAAAAGGAGTGAATCCTTCCCTTCGATCGGCTTCGATGGCATGGCGAAGTGCATCGACATCCATCTCGAAATCCCGGTTCACCGGAACCTTCCTCAACGCATCCGAGCCGATTCCGGCAAAATCGAGTGCTCTGGAAATGCTGACATGAGCGGAAGAAGAAGCATAGGCGGCAAGCTTCCGGCCACCGATTCCGTGCATCCTCGCCTCTTCCCCGAGGATCGAGAACCTCGCTGCCAGGATCGAGATGAAATTCGCCATCGAGGTGCCGGTGACGAAAATCCCGCTCGCAGAATCCGGAAAGCCGAAAAGCTGCCTCGTCCATGAAAGCACCTGGCGCTCCACTTCGAGTGGAATCTGGTCGCGCCCCCCGAGATTTGCATTGAGTCCGGCTGCCAGCATCTCGGCCAGCATTCCGACCGGGGTCCCTCCACCATGCACCCAGCCCATGAAGCCAGGATGCACATTTCCGACCGAATGGGGCAGGATTTCGTTCATGAACCTTTCGTGCACCGATCCGAGCGACTCCGGCTCCTGCGGCAGCGGCTCCCTGAAACGGGCCCTGATCTCTTCCGGAATCGGCTGCCAAACCGGGCGTTCGGCAACCCGCTCGATATAGCCGATGATGTCGTCCAGCATGCTGTGCGCATCCTTCCTGAAATCCTCCCAGTTCTCCGGATCGAGCGACCTCTGCATCATCTGTTCCATTTCCTCGAAATAAATTGTATTCGGCAACATGATCCCATATCTTTATGCTTCCCATCACAGGAGCGGATCATGAACGAACTCAGGCAATGCCTCACTGCCGAACAATATCATGTCACCCAGGAAAACGGCACCGAAGCACCCTTCAGGAATGCCTACTGGAACCATAAGGATCCGGGCATCTATGTGGACATCGTCTCGGGAGAACCTCTTTTCAGCTCCCGGGACAAGTTCGATTCCGGAACCGGCTGGCCCAGTTTCACCCGCCCAATTGCGGCCGGAAATGTCGTGGAAAGAACGGACCGGTCGCACTTCATGGAAAGGAGGGAAGTGAGAAGCAGCAAAGCAGACTCCCACCTCGGGCATGTGTTCGCAGATGGCCCGGCCCCTTGCGGATTGCGTTACTGCATCAATTCGGCTGCCCTGCGTTTCGTTCCTCTGGAGGACCTGGAAAGGGAGGGATATGGCGAATTTGCAACACTGTTCAAATGAAGCAACACTTCTTAATTCTGCGCTAATCTGGCAAGACTACCATTGCCTTCGTCGGGCCTGAGCCTGAATCCCGACGCTGAAAATGGCTCATAGCCAAGATTCAACAACCCTTGAAGGACGCAGAAATGAAAAAAACGCTTGCTGTAGCACTCCTGTCGGCCATCGCCGCATCTCCCGCCTTCGCCGCTGAAGGCTTCTATGTGGGAGGCACCCTGGGAAGCGCCAGAATCAGCAACTTCGGAGCAACTCCCCTGACGAAATCTTCCGACACCGTCTATGGCGGGCTGGTCGGCTACCAGATCAACCAGAACTTCGGCGTCGAAGCCTCGTTCACCGGAATCGGCAGGTTCAACACCGCCGTAAACAGCGGAAAAGGTGATGCATTCACGGTCGCTGCGATCGGCATGCTGCCCGTTGCCAATGGGTTCTCGCTGTACGGAAAACTGGGCATGGCCAGCTCGAAGACCAAGGTTTCCGACCCGACGCTCACCGTCCAGGGCGCAAGCCGCACGGCCGCAACCTATGGAGTCGGCGTTCAGTATGCGGCAACGCCCAACATCGGCGTCCGTTTCGGCATCGATCGCTACGGTGCTGCAGTGAAGTCCAACACCGGCGTCACCACCAACTTCAATTCGAACGTTTGGGCTGCAGGCGTAACCTACGCGTTCTGAACCACGCCCTGATAAGCCGGGAAAATCCCGGCTTATCACATTTCCGATGGAAAATTTCCCGGAATCAGCATGTCCTGGGAAATTTCCAGCCTGGAGAGCAGGTTTCTCAATTCCCGCAAAGCTTCGCTCTGGATCTGGCGGATCCTCTCCCTGGTGAGTTCCAGACTCTGCGCGATCTGATCCAGCGTCGCGATCTCGTTTCCGTTGAAGCCGTATCTCCTTTCGATGACCAGTCTGTGCTTCTCATTGAGTTTTCCCAGCCATTGCGCGACGAGATTTTCCATCTCGAAATTCTCCATGAGCATGTCAGGCTGAAGATTTTTGTCGTCAGGAATCGATTCACCGATCGAAAGCATCGGATCGATATCGAGCGGAGCATCGAGCGAAAGCATTTTCTCGTTCTGCTGCATCACCCATCTCACCTCGTCCAGAGTCATTCCGGCCTTTTCGGCGATTTCCTCCAGGCTGGAATCCGCTCCGTTTGTCTCGAGTTCATGAATGGCTCGCAAAACGATGTTGATATCCTTCACCACATGCACCGGAAGCCTGATCGTCCTCGACTGGTTCATGATGGCGCGCTCGATGTTCTGCCTGATCCACCAGGTGGCATAGGTCGAGAAACGGTAGCCGAGTTCCGGGTCGAACTTTTCCAGCGCGTGGATGAGACCGAGATTTCCTTCCTCGATCAGATCGAGCAGCGTGACACCCCGGTTGATGTAGTGGCGGGCGATTTTCACCACCAGCCTCAGGTTGTGCTCGATCATCTTCTGGCGCGCATCGAAATCGCCCTCCTTCACCAGCCGGGCGAGTCTCAGTTCCTCCTGTGCGGAAAGAAGCGGCTTTTTCCTGATTTCGTTGAAATAAATCTGAACCGCATCGAATATGGGGTCATCGCTTGAATGATGATCCTCCTCGACAGCCACCTCACCCTGATACTCTTCTTCTTTGTCTGCAATCATGGTTTTTCCTGTCATTGATACTCATCCGGCTGCATGCCGATGAAAAGTGTATGGCAATTCACAGCCCCCCACAATAGGGGGAAACTGCGAGGGCAAACCTTCCGCCTGTTTGACATCCCGTTTCCCGCATGGTTTCTTCGAAAAACCCTTTCCAAATTGCCGGAATTCTGCAATAATCAAGAACAATTCTCATTCACTTTGTTGCAAGATATGTCCGTCGTGAAACTGTCGACCATGGGGCCCGGCCAATCCGGCGTGATCGCCGCCCTGCACGCCGAAGACGAGCTTTATCATCGTCTGGCGGCAATGGGATTCCGAGTCGGAAACCGGATCGAAATCCTCCGTCTCGGAAGATTTTCCGGCCCGCTTCATCTGAGAATCGGCACCACCGATCTCATGCTGAGGCGAAGCGATGCGCAAAAGATAGACGTCATCGCCGCATGAAACGCATCGCCCTGCTGGGAATGCCCAATACGGGCAAATCCACATTTTTCAACAGAATGACCGGCGCCTCTTCGCGTACCGGCAACTGGCCGGGCGTCACCGTGGATCTGCTCGGGGCAAAGGTATTGCTCGGCCCGAGCATGGTGGAAATCGTCGATCTACCGGGAATCTACGACCTGCACGGCTTCTCCGACGACGAACAGGTGGTGCGGCATTTCCTGGAAAACAACAGCGTCGATCTGGTGCTCATCGTGCTGAACACTTCCCAGATCGAGCGCCAACTGAGCCTGGCGCTACAGGCGAAGCAGCTTGGCCTTCCGGCGGTGATGCTTCTCAACATGGCAGACGAAGCCAAAAAGCTCGGCATCACCGTCGACCCGGAGAAGATGTCGAAAATGCTGGAAATGCCCGTGGTGATGCTGAGCGCGAAATACGGGACGGGATATCGCGAAGTGCATGAACTGGTTGGAAAAAGGATCGCATCCAGCCTGCCGGTTCGACTCGAAACCATCCAGGAAATGCTCGCAGAAGAAGGCAGGATCGAAAGCACGATGGACAGGATTCTGAAAGGCACCGTGCAGATTCCAGCAAGACTTCCAGACAACCTGACGTCGAAACTCGACCGGGTGATGCTGCATCCCTGGTTCGGCCTACCCATTTTCTTCCTGGTGATGTACCTTACCTTCCAGGCGATCTTCCTGTTCGGAAAACCGCTCCAGGACGGAGTCACCTGGATTCTGAATACGTTTCGCAGCGCGGCGCTCGAACCACTCCTTTCGCATTTTCCCGTTCTCCTGAAAGGACTTCTCCTCGACGGAATCTACAACGGACTGGGAACGGTCGCCACCTTCGTTCCCATCATCATCCTGTTTTTCCTCTTCATGGCGATCATAGAGGACACAGGCTATCTTTCGCGGGCAGCCTTCCTCATGGATGCACTGATGTCCAAACTTGGACTCGATGGAAGGAGCTTCGTCATGCTGCTGATGGGATTCGGCTGCAACGTGCCGGCCCTGATGGGAACCCGGGTGATGCGTTCCAGGAGCCTGCGCTTTCTCACCATGCTGGTGATTCCCTTCTCGCTATGCTCTGCAAGACTCCAGGTGTTCATCTTCATCACGGCAGCGATTTTCTCCCGGAGTGCGGCCCCTCTCGTGCTGTTCAGCCTTTACCTTTTCAGCTTCGCAACCTCGCTGCTCACCGCGGTGCTGTTCAAACGCCAGTTTGCGAACACGGAGCCATTCATCCTGGAGGTTCCACCCTACCGGTTCCCGACATTGCGGCAAATGCTGATGCGGGGTTGGCACGAAGTTCGCCACTTCCTGATCCGCGCGAGCAAGTTCATCGTCGCAGGCGTGGTCCTGGTATGGCTCCTCACTCACCTGCCGACGAATGTTCCTCCCGGAAGCCCGCAAACGCTGGCAGGCATGATCGGCTCGGCATTCTCCCCGCTGCTCGATCCGATCGGGATCGATCAGCAACTCGCGCTCGCACTCATTTTCGGCTTCGTCGCCAAGGAGATCGTGATCGGCTCGCTCGCAGTGATTTACGGCACACAGGGGAACGATCTGATGTCGATGATGGCAAGCCACCTGGACTGGGTTCAGGCTTACAGCTTCATGCTGTTCACGCTCGTCTACACGCCCTGTCTTTCCACCGTCGCCACCCTGAAAAGCGAATCGAAGAGCAACTCCTTCATGTGGCTCTCCCTCGGCTGGTCGCTGCTTCTCGCCTGGGTGCTGAGCTTCGCCTTCTACCAGGGAGCGCGCGCGCTCGGATACTGACCATCATCATTGCGTCACATTCTCCTGCTATATTGCCCCGTTTTAACCTGGGAAAGAGCATGACGCAGGAAACACGCCCGCTTTATGGAGAACTGGTCATTCCATTCGAAGCGCAGGATCGATCCGGAATGATCGAGGAGGCGGCGCTGATGGAAGACCAGACCCGCCTCATGATCGAGGAAGCCGCCTATTATCTGGCCGAAAAACGCGGATTCTCCCCCGGCTACGAACTGCAGGACTGGCTCGAAGCCGAGAAAATGATTCTGAAGGACTGAAGCAGCCGGCGTGCTCCAGTTTCAACGCGGCAATCATCGGAACCGGGTAGATCCAGCAGCCGGTCTTCATCTTCGCACAGACGTAACGAAACATGGGCAACTGCCCGGCCCACCCGGGATTCGATTTTGTCGCCCTGTTCGATTGCCGCGCGGGGATTTAGCTCGGCAGTGCAGTCGATCTGTACGTCGCGATCGCGAATTGCCCTGGGGAGCCAGAGCAATATCAAGCATCGCCCCCTCAGCTATTTTGGCGAGTTCGAGCCTTTTCCTCGCCCAACCCGATTGGGCATCTCCGCGCGTCAACCATTGCGTACCCGGATCATCCGCTTCCGAGAGACCCTGAGCTACCATGGAGTCGATATAACCGATCCTGACCAATTTCCTCGCGCCAAAATCAAATGAATTGCTTGGAGGGACGTCCCATCTGTTGACTGCATTCCTGAAGCTGCTATCCGGCCTTGGCACCTTCCCCCTGAAGTCTTCGACCCGTCTGTTCGTTGAAACAGGCCATGTGCAACCTGCAGCTTCTTATCTATCTCGAAGCCTTGGGCGGGGGACGGTTGCAGCAGGCGCCCCCCGAAGACCTGGCATTGGATTTGGCGTTCTCGTCGAGGAAGGCGTACCAGGCCGAGCGGATCTTCCATGAAATCCCGTCATCACGAGCTGCCCCGACCTCGTCCAGCATTCTCTCGACATCCCTTATGCCGATGCAGGATGAATCGTAGGTGACCTTCAGCAAATTGCCGAAGGAGCGGCTCGCCCCGAGGACGGGCTCGAATTCGGCGAGATGATGCAGCGCATTCTTGATCCTTTCCGATGAACCGGAAGCGATCGGAATCTTCCTGGTGACTGCAAAGGGGTTTTCGGGTGATTCGTTCATTTCTTCCATTTGCCTTTTCCTGTGCATGGAGCCATTGCATGCACTTCCATTATAGCGCCCGGCATCCTGCGATGGAGTTCCGGGCGATTCAGGGCTCGACGATTCCCTTGATGAGGGCGATCGAAAGAACCACTGCCCAGGATGGAGTTTTCGATAGCATGAGAAAACCAAGAACAGCGAGCCAGAAATCGAAGCCGCTCCGGATTCCTGTCGTGCACACCGGATGGCAGAAAGCTGCCAGCAGGAGCCCCGATACTGCGCAATGGACCCCGGACATCCCCCGCCTGATCGCCGGAAAGCTTCTGAGCTTTTCCCAGAACGGAAGCACTCCGGCGACGAGCAGGAAGGAAGGGAGGAAAATGGCCACGAGCGCAATCATCCCGCCGATCCAACCAGATGGCGCGCGACTGGAGACCGCGCCGAGATAGGCTGCAAACGTGAAAAGAGGGCCCGGAACCGCCTGGGCCGCGCCGTACCCAGCGAGAAATTCTTCGTTGGAGACCCATCCCTGCGGCACCACCAGGGACTGGAGCAAGGGCAGGACCACATGCCCCCCGCCGAAAACCAGGGATCCGGCCCGATAGAAGCTTTCGAAAAACCTGACCGTATCGCTCCCGGAACGGGAAGCGAGAATGGGCAGAAAAAACAGCAGAAAAAGGAATGAGAAAAGAAGGAAAAACCCGGCATTCCTCCCGGGAATGTTCCGCAACGGTTCGTGAGGAAGCGAACCGGAAGCCTCGAAAAAGGCAAATCCGAAAGCCCCTCCTGCAGCGATGATCAGGACTTGCATCCAGGGAAAGGGGATCGATAAAGCGGCTCCGGCACAGACCAGGATCAGCAAGACCCTGCGCCAATCCCTGACATGGGGCCTTCCCATCGACCAGACTGCTTGCGCCACCACGGCGACGGATGCGATCTCGAGGCCTTGCAGCCAGCTTTCGGTTCCTGACTGGAAATGACGAAAACCGGTGCCGAACAGGACGAGCAGTATGGCAGACGGAAGCGTGAATCCGATCCAGGCAAGGAATGCGCCCATCCACCCTCCCCTGGAAAGCCCGAGCGCCATCCCGATCTGACTGCTCGCGGGGCCTGGAAGGAACTGGCAAAGGGAGACGAGATCTGCGTAGGCGTGCTCATCCAGCCATTTCCTGCGCAGCACGAACTCCTTCCTGAAATAACCAAGATGGGCGACAGGTCCACCGAATGAGGTGACGCCGAGCCTGAGGAAAGCACCGAAAATATCGAACAGATCCGGACTCATTCAATCCCCGAACGCCTTGGCCAGATCCTCCGAAATGTCTCTTGCCGCATGATTCGTGGACTGATCGAGCTGAAAATTCCTCTCGGAATCCGAAACGGTTCCGGTGAGCCTGGAAAGCCTGATGTCGGACAATCCGGTTTCGTCCGCCTCCCATATTCTGCCCACTGGTTTGAGGCGGATGAGCTCCGCTTCCAGCCTCACCGGGCGGCATACGATATCGAGCGCGCTGAATCCCGCATAGGCCTCGGTCGTTTCCTCCACCGCCTCCTGGGCGAGATAGCCGCCCGCCGCCGCATGCGCCGCAGTCGAACCGGCATAGGCAATGGCCCCAGCAATGGCGAGCGTCGATCCGACCTCGAAAGCGATGTAGCCGTCCCGCCAGGATCCCGGGGTGAGCCCGTAATCGGTGATCCTGAACCTCAGAATCGCATCCGCTCCTGTTTCACGGTGAATCGCATCCGCATCCTGCTGGCCGATCGCTCCGTCTTCCTGCAGGATCTCGTTCCCATTGTATGGCTCCGCAAGCATGGAGAAAAAGCGCTGCTTCTTCAGCATCGCAATCATTCTATCCATCGCATGGGATTGTGCGTGCATCACTTCCGGCGCGATATCCTCCTTTTCCGGGAGATCCAGCGTCGACCGAAGCCTGGAAGGGGAAATCTTCATCGGCGCTTCTGCAAGCAGCACCTTGATCCGCTTTTCGGGGCGGGAACGGACAAATTCGTTCCTATCCGGATCGGTCGCACAACCGGCGAGCAGGAACACAACCAGGAGGAAGACGCGCATGGTTTCGAAATGGCAAATCGGAAACGACCTCGTATCCTGCCAGAATTCATCCGGTTTTACAGCCCCCTCGTCTCCCGCTCCGGGCGGATTCATTACGCAGTTTGACCTGAATTTCACGATGATGCATATTGTCCCTTCGCATTCCGTCGAGGAAAAATGAAGCTCTTCATCCTGATCGCCGCGCTCCTCCTCGATGCCTGTTCCGGTACGAAAATCGCGGTCGACGTGGGGCATTCGAAGCTCCACCCGGGTGCGACGAGCGCAAGGGGGTTGAGCGAATTCGAATTCAATTCGAGGCTTGCAAGGATCATCGCGCAGGAGTTGCGCGAGACAGGCGCTTCCCCGATCCTGATCGGAATCCACGGAAAAATGGACGACCTCCATGCCAGGACCCCGCGGGCAAAAGGGGCGAAATTCTATCTTTCCATCCATCACGATTCCGCAAAGCCGCAATATTTCAGCACCTGGCAGTGGCAAGGCAGGGAGGAAAGATATGCCGACGAGTTTTCCGGATTCGGCCTTTTCGTCTCCAGGAAAAACCCCTATCCGGAGAAGAGCCTGCAATGCGCATCGGCCATCGGCGCCCGGCTGATCCGGGCGGGATTCCATCCTTCCACCTACCATGCGGACAGGATCCTGGGCGAAGGACGCGAATGGGCGGACAAGGCGCACGGCGTCTACTGGTTCGACAACCTCGTGGTGCTGAAGACCGCAACCCAGCCTGCCGCGCTTCTGGAAGCCGGGGTCATCGTCAATCGAAGCGAGGAAGCAATGCTCTCGAAGGACGAAACCCGCAGGAAGATCGCGGCAGCGGTTCGCACAGGACTTTTCGACTGCAAAATCCTGCCCTGATTACCTCCTTCACAAAATTGTCATTTGACGAAACGCTTCATTTCGATAATACTGGAAACATGGAAACGTTGAACGCAGCCGAAATCCTCGCAGCCCTCGGGCACGAAACCCGCCTTTCGATATTCCGCCTCCTCGTAGAGGCGGGACCGGAAGGCATGAACGCAAGCGCAATCGGAGAAAAACTTGCGCTCGCTCCCGCAACCCTTTCCTTTCACCTCGCGCATCTCAACCGGGTGGGCCTCGTGAAAGGAAACCAGGCCGGGCGGTTCATCTACTACTCTGCGGATTATTCCGCAATGGACGAACTTCTTTCCTTCCTCACCAGCAACTGCTGCCAGGGGAAGGAATGCCTCCCCAAAACGAAAGGAAACCAATGAAAACCGTGCTCGTGCTCTGCACCGGAAACTCCTGCCGCTCGCAGATGGCGGAAGTTCTTCTCAACCACGACCTGAAAGTTCGCGCGATTTCGGCAGGAACGAGGCCGCAGCCCAAAGTGGCCGATGGCGCAATCGAAGCATTGAAGCTCGCGGGGCTTCCCGTCGACGGCCTCCATCCCAAGGATGTGGATGCGGTGATCGATGAAGCCATCGACCTCGTCGTCACCGTCTGCGACAACGCGAAGGAATCCTGTCCGATCTTCCCGAGGAAAGTGAAGACCATCCACCTTCCCTTCCACGACCCGCACGGCGAGCCGCTGGAGAGCTTCGTGAAAGTTCGCGACGACATCCGCGCAAGGCTCGTTCCCGCCGTGAAAGAAGCGCTGGATCTGCCATGACGGCGCAGTGCGAGGTCACCGCAAAAGCCGCGAGCGGCGCGCCGATGGGCTTTTTCGAGCGCTACCTCACGCTCTGGGTATTTCTCTGCATCGCAGCCGGAATCCTCGCCGGAAAATTCGCCCCCGGCATTTTCCAGGCGATCGGCAGGATGGAATTCGCCCAGGTGAATCTCCCGGTGGGTCTCCTCATCTGGGTGATGATCATCCCGATGCTGGTGAAAGTGGATTTCGGCGCGCTGCACGAAGTGAAACGCCATGTGAAGGGAATCGGCGTCACCCTCTTCGTCAACTGGCTGGTGAAACCCTTTTCGATGGCGGCCCTTGCCTGGGTATTCATCCGCCATCTTTTTTCGGGCATGCTGCCGGAAGGGGAACTCGACAGCTACATCGCAGGCCTCATCCTGCTCGCAGCCGCCCCCTGCACCGCGATGGTTTTCGTCTGGAGCCGGCTCTCCAACGGCGATCCGCTCTTCACCCTATCCCAGGTGGCACTCAACGACACGATCATGGTGTTCGCCTTCGCCCCCATCGTGGGCCTCTTGCTCGGCGTCTCCTCCATTTCCGTTCCCTGGGCGACGCTCTTCACCTCCGTCATTCTCTACATCGTGATCCCGGTGATCCTGGCCCAATTGTGGCGCAGGAAGCTTCTCGCTTCAGGCAGTTTCGACGCCGTCATGGAAAAAATCGGCCCCTGGTCGATCTCGGCTCTCCTTGCGACCCTGGTATTGCTTTTCGCCCTCCAGGGGGAAGCGATCCTGAAGGAACCCATGGTGATCGTCCTGCTCGCAGTGCCGATCCTGATCCAGGTTCTCTTCAATTCCGCGCTCGCCTATTTCCTGAACCGCGCGGTGGGAGAAAAGCACGAAATCGCCTGCCCTTCCGCCCTCATCGGCGCATCGAATTTCTTCGAGCTAGCGGTGGCCGCCGCGATCAGCCTGTTCGGATTCGCTTCCGGCGCAGCGCTCGCAACGGTGGTGGGCGTGCTCATCGAAGTTCCCGTGATGCTCTTCGTCGTGAAGATGGTGAACCGCTCGAAAAACTGGTATGAAAGAAAGGAAAATGCATGAATAAAATCGAAGTGTTCGATCCGGCGATGTGCTGCTCGACCGGGATTTGCG
>JAJZTT010000191.1 GCA_021848705.1 Pseudomonadota bacterium | reverse complement strand
TCCGATCTATCGAACGCCCGCCGGTTCTTGGCGCGCTGGCGCATCAGCCAGTAGAGCGAACGCACCGAAGGCCAACTGGTGTTCGCGCCTTTTTCCATCTCCTCGCGGTTGCGCTCGTAGAATTGCCGGGAAGGGAGATCCTGCTCCTGGCAAACATCCCCGCGCTTGGTGGCTTCCAGGATTGCGCGAGGATCTTCGTTGCGCATGATCTGCTCGCAGCGCTCCCACAGATCCATCCTGTCCGGCATGCGCTCGATGGCCCTGAAATGATGCACGGTATGGCCGATGGCGGTCTCGGCCCGGTTGATCGGATCGCCTCTGGCCAGCTCAGTACCGACCCCCAAGTACTTAACCGATCCATCAGGGGGGCCGAGGTAATCGATCGCCTTTTCCAGCCAGTCCCAGCGCTTCTCGCGCTCGGTCGGGCTTTTTGCCTCAGCGTCGGTGATGAGGTCGTCACCCATCAGGATTTTCGGGCGCGAGGATCCGTGGAACGTACCGCGAATCGCCTGCTCGGCGCCGAACGGCTCGACCTTCACGCCATTCTTCGTGACGATCTCGCCGACCTTCCAGATCTTCCCCTTGCCGCATATTTCGGGAAAATCCAGCGCCAGGGAGGCGTTAACCGTGAGCTCGGTTTTAACGACCTCCATGAGTTTGGTCGGGAGCCTGGTCTCAGCGCCCAGCAGCACGATGTAATCCATGGAGGGAGGAGGATCGCCCTCCCATCCGACTTCTTTCCGGATTTCCGCCCTTTGCAGCAGCTCGATCGCCGCCATGAAGCAAGGTCCGATCTTGGTGAGCAGCGATGATTTCGCTTCGCCCCTGGGAGCCTTCCACCATTCCTTGATGCCGGTTTTGAGCCTGAGCAATTTCGGCAAGCGTCCGCAGAAAGCGGCCTGGAACAGCGACGGCTCGCCGCGGATGTGATGCGGGAAGTAGGTGTAGGCGAAGAACTGGTAATCCCAGTCTCGAAGGACGCGACGCCTGCGTTCACGGATCGCCTCCGGGCTTGCATCGATCCCGATCCGGTGTGCCTCGATTTCACGCGCCAGTTCTGCCTTGAGTCCGGCGATCTCGTCTAGGAAGTCCTTTTCGGTGAAGGTCGCCATCAAAGCGTCCCGGAAATCTTTCTACCAAACCCGTCAAGCATGTCGGCGAAATCTTCTACCAGGTGCGGGTATTCGGCCTTGATGTAGGCAGACAGATGCTGAATGGTTTCCATCGCTACCGCCAGTTTGTTGAGCTTCGGACTCGATTTCGATGCTGCACTCATGGTTTTGTTGTAGGCATCGGTAAGGCGGCTGATCGCCTCGGCTTTCTCGATGGGGCCTATATTGTCAGCAGCCTTCAGGTCAGCTATGGTCGACTGGAACAGAAGCACGAAATCCTCGAGCACCGCAGCCGTAACCGCTTCCTGTCCCTGGCCTGATAGCCTTGCCGCGCTTCTGGCCCTATCCCAATCGTCACCGCCGTCTTTGGATTCACGTTTCCAGCGCCCGAGGGTATGAATCGAAACACCGAGCCTCTCCGAGATCTGCTCGAACGTCAGCGCCTCATAGGCGAATGCTGCCCGAGCGGCCTGTTTGATTTCCGGCTTGTGCGCCATTCATAGTCCCAGATGGCGTTTCACGCCTTCGACCGTCAAAGAGATCCCGATCGATGCGAGCGCGCCGGTGAGCGCGCCGTCGACGGCGGCTTTTTTCTCAACTCGTTGCAAGCGCCGATCGATACCCTGAATCATCGTCCCCTGCGTCTTTTGATTTTCGATCACCAGATCGAGTTTCCCCTTGATTTCACCCAAAATCAGCGCGTGCTCGTCGTTCATTTCATCCCCTGTTGTCTGTCGGAAGGTTTGGGTTTGCCTGCATCTTGCCGCGGAACCAGGAGGCGACACCGAGAACTGGGGCCATCGTGGCCATCACCGCAGCCTCGGATCCGACAAGTGCGGGTAATTCAGCCAGCACTTTTCCGTCTACATGGAAGAACATCACGCCGATGTAACACACGGCTGAAGTGCCTCCGGCAATGAGCGCCATCAACCCGAAGCAGAAGCCGATGAAGGGGCGCCAGGAGTAGGTCGGCCAGTGGTCGGAGGCTGCCTCTGCCTGCATGGTCTTGTTGATGTCGGCTGCGTTCGCGACGGCGAGCTTCTCGAAGTCGAGCTCCTGATCGAGCACCGCTTCGCGATATTTCAGGACCAGGTTGGGGTCAGCCTGGAGCGCCTTGAGGGCGCCGTCGCCGTCGGGTTGCCCGGTCACAGTCTTGGCGATATCCACGGCCTTCTGCGCAACCTGCGCCGCCTTGTCGCTCCCGGATATCCACTTCACGATCTGCGGCACGAACTGCGACAGACCCATTGCAATGGTGATCGGATCCATCAGTGTTGTTCCTCCTCGATGCGTTTCAGAAGATCCTGCCAGAGCGACACATTGGAGGTGTCGGCTCTCAGCAGTGCGAAATTCCATTCCCCGTCGACGGAGAACAGCCCGGTGTGGTTGATGGCATAGACGGGAGACAGCTCGCCGCAGAACTCCACGTCCACGGGGTCCGACCTGAGGTTGTCGAGGATGGTCGTAGAGCCGCTGTCTACGACCGCCAGCACCATGTGCGACTCGTTTTCGCGGCGGACGGCGACGATGTACATCTGCTCTACCGGCACGCCGGCAGCCGCCAGCGTGTAGTATTTCGCGATCGCGTAATCCTCGCAGTCACCGCCGTTCTCCGAGAGCTGCATCGGGGTCGCCCAGTAATCCACCACCCCGTAATTGCGCAGGTCGGTCACATAGGGACAGCCGTTCCAGAGCTCGTGCACGTCGCAGCATTTGTGAAAAAGCGACTCGTCTGCAATCGAACTCACCAGCGTGAGAACTTCGGGTGGGAGTTTGCATTTCACCGGATCCATGGCTTCCTCCCGAACCGACGATCACGCCAGCGCTGGTATGCCGAGACCATTACTCCGGCCCAGAATAGGGCGCAGACAAGAGCTGTGCCGATGATGACAAAGGCAAGCTTCATGCCGATTCACCCAGGAACAAGGCGCGCTCAGCCTCCCTGCGACGAGTCAGACCGGCGAGCACCACGCCATGAACATGATCCCATTTCAGAAACTCCCCTGCCGCCGCCGACTTTTCCCCGGCCTTCAGGAGCTTCTTCATGGTGGAAGCGTCGTAATTTCCCACCCCCACATTGAAAACGAACGATACCAGCGCATCGAATTCGTTCTGGGTCAGCCCCGGGGTGGTTGCGTTGATGAAATTCTCGGCGATTGCGCAGTCGTCAGCGAGCAGTTCCAACCCCTTCGCCTCATCGATGTCAGCGAACGATTCGCCCGGGCGGATCACGTGGCCGTAACCGATGGTGCGCTTGCCTGCCGGGCAAATATATTCTTTCGCCGAAAAGCTTTCGAACCCCTTGATGAGGTTCAATCCCGCATCGCTTATTTTCATGAAATCCTCCCTGGCTGACTGGTTGCCCGATATGCACAGGGAGAGGTTACGCCGCAAGGGATTGAAAGCTTACCGGAAGGGCTTCCGTAAAAGAAAAGCCCGGACCGAGCCGGGCTGGAATAGGTTACGATAAATCTTAGGATTGATCAACGGCGCTTTATAAGGTCAGGGTCGTAGTAAATCGATCGAACGAAATGGAATTTACCATCATCCCCGAGTTCATATACCTCCTCGGGAGGTCTCCAGCACGAATTTTCATCTATTCTCAGCGCGGACAACTCACCGAAATATATTTTTTTCGGGGCAACATAGGTTTTGACGTATGAATATACCGTCACCTCCATTCCATCGGAATCACCGCCGCAAAGCTGTATTTTTTTTTCACTCACCATTTTAAACCCTACCCACCGCATTCTTCAGAATTTTCCAAAACCCATTCTTTCAGCAGCTTCCCAAATTTCTGAGTAGACCACAGAGCGTAGTGAGCTACAATTTTGGACTGTTTTCCGTTGATATCTGAAATATCTACCACTTGATAGGTATCTACACCAAATCCACCTTGCAAGCTCACAGAAATGGTTCCGGACTTGATATCAGTATAAAGATCCCCTTGCACCATCATTTGAGCAGTGATCAGCCCGGTCTCGAAACATTTTCTTTCCTGCCTAAGCACTTTTCTGTAAACAGCCTGGTAATTTTCAGGCGCCACAAATGAATAGCTGTTTTTTTCTCCCAACGCCCTGACTCCTCCGGCCGTAGTCGGCGCACATCCTTGCAATAACAACGTCAAAAGCATGGATGAAACGATATATTTGCTCATGATTACCTCCATGAAAACGAGAACTTTACCCCATATCTCCTGTGTAGTTCCACCCTGTCATTTCTGACAGGTCAAAACAACGACTGCTGCCGATCGTCGGAATCCTCCAAACCCGCGCAGATCGTGCGGATCTGGCGCTCGGTGAGATGATATTCGATTGCAAGCTGACGCTGCGTTCGATCTCCGGATTGCCACTTCTCCCGGATGCGACGATTGCGGACGGCCCGGATTGCCGCATCCGCTTTCGGCAGATCGAACACATCCCCGGCTGCATATTGCACCAGGGAAGCTACCGCTTTATGACTGATGATACCGATGAGCTCGCTCATCGGATCATATTTCGTCGGCACATAAAGCCGCGTCCCGCCGAATCGCTCGACGAGCGCCAGCGTTTCGCTGACGCCGATCTGATCGACCAGTTCC
>JAJZTT010000022.1 GCA_021848705.1 Pseudomonadota bacterium | reverse complement strand
GAGCTCTTTAGGCACGGCCGCCAATTACGCCCCACAGGTTCAGCGCGACGGGACGCTGACGGTCTCCGCCCAGGATACAACTTCCATCATCTATCTCAACAAGATAAACGTTCCAGAAAATAGCAGCGTGCTCGACCAGATCACCAATTACAAGCAGGCGCCTGTTTCCGTCGTCACCACGTTTCTTGGTTCTTCGAATCCGCTCATGATCAAGATGCAGGGTGAAATCGTCGACCAGTTTTCTTCCTTTCTTGCCGGTTCAGGCGTCAAACTTTCCAGTAACCAGATCAACCAGGCCCTGGCCGATCCCGCGACCCGCAGCTACATGATGGGAACGATGCTGCCGTTCCTGTATGCAGATTTCGTCAACATCATCAATACCGATCCATCGACATGGACGCCGGAGCAGCAGGCTTTTGTCGCCACGATGACGAACTATATCCATGACGAGAAAGTTGCGGCTGCGAACAAGGCGCAATCTGACTATCAGGCATGGCAGCAGCAGGAGGATATCAAGCGACAGAACGCGCTCAATCTGGGCGGTACAGCGGGGATTTACATGGACATGGTCAATTCCTCGAATCCCGACATGCCGCCGCCCGACATTCTGCAGGAAGCGCAGAACGGCGTGGTGTTGACGAATGACCAGCTCAGGGCATTTGCTGGGCAAAATGTCGCCTTGGCCAATATCGGGAACGACTTGAACGCGGGGACATCTTCGGTTCAGAACGCCGCAACCAACACGGCAGGTTATCTTCCAGGTGCCATTGCCGATGCTGGAACTGCACTTGTCAGGACTTTTTCAGGACACGCCGAAGGCGTTTTTAGCGCCGTCGACTCTTCACTAAAAAGCAAAATCTTTCCTTACGCTGAAGGGACTAAAGCTGGTTATGCAAAAATGGAAGAAAGTTTGTCGAGAATGAAAACTCTGGCGAAAATGTCCGATACCACGAAAACAGTGGATGAAGGAACCCAGGCCGTTGAGGACATCTCAAAAATCACCAAAGTCATCGAGGGAGCAGGCGAAGTCCTGGGGCCGGCAGGTTTAGTAATGGAAGTGGTCGGGAACCTCGTTCAGATCGGAGTCGGAGTTGCCGAATACGCGAAAATCGGCGACTACAAGAACGCCCTCGACAAGACCATCCAGAACTCGAACAAGCAGGTCACGGTGAGCGACCTCAAGAACATGGTGAACGACGGATCGCTGTTCAAATACCTCGGCGTGATGACCGCTTCCAACGGACAAGTGGGTAACAGTTAAAATGACAAACATGCCCCCCTCCCGGCGACATGCCGCATGGCTCCTTGCGTTCGGCTTGCTGCTTCCCCTTTCAGTCACGGCAAAAAATCCGGGCAATACGGGAGGAAAGCCTTCCGCCGTCGGAAGCGCCTCCTCTACCCAGGCAATAATCCTGGCCGAGCATCTGGCCGGGCTTCGTTTTTTGTCCAAGGCCGGACAGATCAGGCCTTCCGGATTTTCAAAATCCGGGCTGGATGTAACCCGCACACCGCTCCTGCAAAAGCCGGATTTTCGCAAAATCATCGATCCTTTCCTTGGCAAACCGGTTTCCCTGGACATGCTGCATGAACTCGAAACTACTGTCCGCAAGTATCTGCAGGCTTCCGGACATGCTTTCACCAGGGTATACGTTCCGCCGCAGGACATCACGGGGGGACACGTGCAGGTGATGGTGATTGAGGCGGTAGCCGACTCGACCGTCGAGGTCGCCGGCGCAAAGCATTTCCCGCCTGAAGCGTACCGCGCAGCCATCCGCCAGAAGCCCGGCCAGCCGATTGACCAGACCCGATTCGACGAGGACATCGCCTGGCTCAACCGCAATCCCTACCGGCATGTCCAGGCGATGGCAGCGGCAGGGCCGTCGGCCGACACGACCCGGCTGGGCTTGCGCGTCACGGATGAAAATCCATGGAACTTGACCCTTGGCGCGGACAACACCGGAACCCAGACCACCGGCCAATATCGGCAATCCGCTTCGATGCAGTGGGGAAATGCTTTCGGGAGGGGAGATCTGTTCGACTTCGGCTACAGCCAGGACCCGGGAATGAACCATTTCAAAAGCTACAATAGCAGCTATGTCATGGCGCTACCCTGGCGCGATGTTCTGACGTTTTCGGGCGCATGGTCTCAGATCAATCCGATCATGCCGCAGCCGTTTTCGCAAACCGGCACCTCCTGGCAATACGGGGCAAGATACGAGATCCCGCTCGGTCAAGGCTCGAATCGCGGGCAGAACTCGCTCGCCTTCACCTACGATTACAAATACACCAACAACAACCTGCTGTTCACCAGCACGCCTGTGACCAACAATGCCGCCGACATCATACAGTTCGGCGCCGTCTATTCCGCGCTGACTTCTCTGGCAGGGGGAAGCGCGGCATGGGATGCGACAATCTATGTCAGCCCGGGCAACCTCAGCCAGCACAACAAGGATGCTTCTTTCGATCTGCTGCGCGCGGGCGCGAAAGCCGAATACACCTATGAAAAGTTTTCGGCCCATTACGTTCACCCGTTGATTGCCAATTTGCGCTATTCCCTGGCGGCGACCGTTCAACTCACCAATGCCAGGCTACTCGGTTCGGAACAGCTGAGCGGAGGCGGCAGCAGCGCAGTGCGCGGCTATCGGGAGCTTTCAGCTTTCGGCGATTCCGGGGAAATCGCATTGAACGAAATCCATTTGCCGCCAACAAGAGTCGCCGGGGGATCATTCGATACATTCGGATTTTTCGACGTTGGCCATTTGCACAACAACGACGGCACGCCCAACATCGACCTCAAGAGCCTGGGCGTTGGGGTGAATTACCAATGGCGCAAGGATGTGGCGATAAGGGCGGCCTTCGGCCATCAGTTGGAACAACTGAGCCTGTTCCCGCATGATCGCAACCGCGGCCATGTTGCCATGAATTTCTCCTGGTAGTTTCCTGAAGCATCCGCAGGCAAGAAACAAGCTAAACCGCCCCCTGTTTCATGGAAGACGGTCAGCGTAGTGCGCTTGCCTGAAATGAACACCTTTCAGGCGCAGGCATCCAGCCGCTTGACTGCGCCAGAGCCACCGACGGCCTTGGTCAGATTCCGCACATGGCCTGTCCGGCAGGTCTCAGTACCGAAGCGGTCATTCAGAAGGCGGGTTTCCGGAAACTATGACCGGCAACTCCTGGCACAAAACTGCCCTCCTGGCCAAACAGCCGCATCGACGAACTGCTGCCGCTGCGCTCTTCAGAATAGGCAAGGTGTCTGCGCCAGACGCTTACGAAGAATGCATATTTTCTTTCCATTGATGGCCATGATGGAGCCAATTTGTGGGAGCGTGCCGTATTCTCACCCGAAGACGCCGCGGCAGCTTGCAACCTCGTTCGCATATTATTCGTGGTAATGAAATGGTTCGCCCAGGAAATGCGCAGCCTGCTGTGAATCGTATACGCTATCCGAATCATGGGGCTTGAACAAAACAACCTCCGTCAAAACCGGGGCGATTCAGTGTCGGCGAATGCGCTAGTCATTTGCAACACCGAATTCTGATCGGTCAACTGATGAACTTTCGCTCGATCCACGCATCCGCAGACCACCGCCACCGGCCCATGGTCAGCATGACGCCCAGCAGGATGCCCCAGGACAGATGCTGGTTGAGCCCGGCCTCGCTGAGATCGGAATAGGAGATCACCGCGACGACATTGAGGATGGAAAGTCCCGCCGCGGCAAATCGCCCCAGCAATCCCGCCACCAGGAGCACGGACAAGCCCAGTTCCGCGCTTGCGGCCATGATCGCAGCCATTTCCGGCGGAAGCAGCGGAACGTGATACACGTCGTTGAAAAGATAAAGCGTGCTGTCCCAGCTCTGCACTTTCGTGAGCCCGGATTTGAAGAACACGCTTGCCAGATAGCCTCGAAGCGCGAGATCCATCAGCGGCGCAAGAGATTCGGGCCAATGCGAGGCCCTGTAGTAGCGCCTTGCGATCGGGTCAATCCATTTCATTTCAATGCTCCTTCGCTTCATGATCGGAGTCGACCAGAACTTCCCGCTGTATCCAGTCCGCGAGATGCGATGCAAGGTCGAACCCGGGATGGTTCTCGAGCACGGCGGAGGTCGCATCCCATAGCGTGGCGCCGGAATGGATTGCTTCCAGCCAGGCCGATGCCGGGTTGCTCAAGGCTTCGACCCGAACGGCATCGTGCTTCCGGTTCACCAGCGCGATTTGAGGACCGCTGTCGAGGTCGATGCGAAAATCCTCCGGTGCGCCTGGCTGGTGCGCCTGCCAGATCTCCACGATCGGAAAGGAGGAGCGAACCATCCGGCACGCGGGATGCAACTGGAAGCGCAAGCCGCCCTGGTTTTCCCGGGCCACGCCGGCAAGGGCTGCGAGGTCGATGGGCTCCGCATCCGGTGCGAAATAGGCCCTGTGGCATGCCCATTCAAGCTTCGCGATCTCCGCCAGGTAGGGCAATTCCCGTGCATTGGGAAAAGATGCCAGGAACTCGCCGAGTGCCGATCCGTAGTCGTGCAGATTGCCGCTCTTCGAAGGGTGGGACTCGATGTACATCATGGCCATCATCCTGAAGAATGCTTCGCCGACAAGCTGTCCGATCACGGGATAGGCGAGTTCCAGCGCCCCCTGGAGATTGCCGCGACAATTGTTCCGGTAGATTCCAAGCGCCTTGTCGGCCCGGCAATTCGCACCTGTCCGGCCGGCCATGTCGCCATGGCCGCGGATGGCCTTGCCGAATGCCAGAACGTCCTCAAGCCATGCAGTCATGTCGGCGATCCATGCGGGATTGTGCAATTCCCGCCTCATCCAGCAGGACGGAAAGGTCAGGGATGTCGTTGTCCCATTCGATCAGCGTGGGGCGATTCCCGATCTGTTGCAGCGCCATCCCGTACAGGCCCCAAACGTCGTCGCAAACCCTTTCGCTGTGGGTGTCGACGAGGCATCCGTCGCGGACGCTGTGGCCAGCCAGATGGTATTCCATCACCGCGTCGCCCGGCAGCGCTCGAACGAACGATTCCGGGTCGACCCCGAGGTTCCTCGAGTTCACGTACAGGTTGTTGACATCGAACAGGATGCCGCAACCGGTGCGCTTCGCGAGTTCCGCCAGAAATTCGCCTTCGCTCATTTCGCTTCTGGCGAAGGAAAGATAGCTGGACAGATTCTCGATCAGCAAACGACGACCGAGCTGCTCCTGCACCCGTTCAACGCGCATCGCGACATGGGCAAGCGATGCCCGGGTATAGGGAAAGGGCAGGAGATCGTTGATGACCGCATCGCCTGTGGCATTCCAGCACAGATGCTCGGATACCGCGTCCGGTTGAACCCGGTCGCAAAGCCGCTTCAACGCCGACAGATGCTCGCCGTCAAGCGGGCCGGGAGAGGCGAGGCCCATGCCTACGCCATGCAGGCTCACCGGATAATGTTCCCGGACTTTGAGCAGGGTATGGAGGGCGGCGCCCCCCCCGAAAAAATTCTCGCTATGCACTTCCACCCACCCGAGCGGGGGAAGCGTTTTCAATACCGGTTCATAGTGCCGGCCCCGCAAGCCGATGCCGGCGCGGACGGGCAGAAAATGGCTTGCGGGCGGCATGACCGGATCAGCCTGCCTTGCCGGGTTCGAGGCTGCCGTGGGCGATCTTGTTGCAGGTGCCCTTGGGGACCGCGACGAAATCCATCGGGTCGTTGTCCCGCGCGGCCTGTCCTGCGCAGGAATGCGCGCTCTTGTTGCTGGAGCAGTCATTGTGTCCCGCTTTTGCGACACCCCAGCATTTTTCCATATTCATCTTGTCGGCTGCATTTGCGTTGCCGCTCATCAGGCTCATGGCGAGCAGGCTTCCGAACGCGGCGGAAAGAACGTGACGACGATCCATCATGAAACTCCTTTTTTTGGGTTAAAGTGGTACTGCAACGATTAGTCGCGGCGGGCCGGAAATCCTTACACGAATTTCCTACCTGACCAGCCAGACTGCGCCGCCACCAGAGCCAGCATCATCATCGCGGCCTTGTGCCCGCCGCAGCCGCCGCACTTTCCTTTTTCCGTCTTGCATGTTTGCGACATTTTCATTCTCCTGAAGTAATCAGCATCGAAATTTTCCGGGAAGTTTTGATCCTTCCCGGCCATTGGTCGCGCCAGATCGAAATTCCTTACAGCGGGTTTGAGGTGATATGCTGTAAAAATGGAAAATGACCTTACTTCGCTGCATGGCGACATGCTCAAGTTCGCCAGGCTGCAACTCAGGGACGATTCTGCGGCCGAGGATGCGGTTCAGGAAGCGATGGCCGCAGCGCTTTCCAACCGGAAATCGTTCGACAACCGCTCCAGGCTCAAGACCTGGGTGTTCGGCATTCTGAAAAACAAGATCGTCGACATCATCCGGGAAAGGATCCGCGCCCCTTCTTCCGCGATCGTCGACATCCCCGACCATGCCTACGACGATCTGTTCGACGAGAACGGGCACTGGCAGGAGGACGCACGTCCCTCCCATTGGGGGGATCCGGAAAAGAGCGCCTCGGATCAGCAGTTCTGGCGGATCTTCGAAGCCTGCCTGAACCGCCTGCCGGAAAACACTGCAAGAATTTTCATGATGAGGGAAATGCTCGGGATGGAGACCGAAGAGATCTGTAAGGAACTGGGGATCAGCCCGACCAACTGCTGGGTGGTGCTGCACCGCGCCCGCATGGGGCTGAGGCTGTGCCTGGATGAACGCTGGTTCAAATCGGGAGGTCTGGAATGCTGAGCTGCAAGCAGGCCACCGAGTGGATGTCGAGGCGCATGGACGAGGAACTTCCCCTGTCCCGAAGAATGGGATTGCGCCTTCACCTGATGATCTGCAAGGGCTGCAGGAACTTCAGTCGGCAAATGGACCTGCTGAGGCAGGTTTCAAGAAAATTTCCGCATCGGGAACAATGACGATGCCCGCCCATCCAGCTGCATGGGGCTTGTCGAACGAACAAGGCATGAGGCGGCCCTTCCTCCGACCAGGTTTCGAATGGCGGCTTTGGCCGAATTTATGCCGATGGGAGGTCAGAACTCCTTCCATTCTCCGTCCTTCTTGTTGCCTCGGGAATGAGGAACGACCTTCGATGTGGTCGTGATCCTTGCAGGCGGAGCCTTCTTCGCAGCCGCCTTCACAATGGCAGGTTCTGAATTTCCGGACACTCCGGAAAGCTTGAATGCGCTGACAGATTGCGTGAGGTTCTGCGCCTGATCTTCCAGGGATTCCGCTGCCGCAGCGGCTTCTTCGACCAGGGCCGCGTTCTGCTGCGTCACTTCGTCCATCTGGGTGACCGCCTGGTTCACCTGTTCGATTCCGGAGCTCTGCTCGACGGAAGCAGAGGCTATTTCCGACATGATGTCGGTCACCCGCTTGATCGAAGTCACGATCCTGTCCATGGTCTCTCCCGCCTCGCCGACCAGCTTCGTGCCTTTTTCCACCTTTTCCACGGAATCCATGATCAATGCCTTGATTTCCTTGGCAGCAGCCGCGCTCCGCAGGGCGAGATTCCTGACTTCGGCGGCCACCACGGCGAACCCCCTTCCCTGTTCCCCGGCCCTTGCCGCTTCCACGGCAGCATTGAGTGCGAGGATGTTGGTCTGGAAGGCGATTCCGTCGATCACGCCAATGATGTCCGAGATCCTGCGCGAGGATTCGTTGATGGCCTCCATGGTTTTCACAACCTGCCCCACGACCTCGCCCCCCTTCACGGCCACCGTAGAAGAATTCCGCGCAAGCTGGCTGGCCTCCATGGCGTGATCCGCGCTCTGCTTCACCGTGCTGCTGAGCTCCTCCATGCTGGCTGCCGTTTCTTCCAGGCTGGATGCCTGTTCTTCGGTACGCTGGGAGAGGTCCGAATTGCCGGTTGCGATTTCACGGGAAGCCGTGCCGATTGCATCCACCGAGACCTTGACCTCGCTCACCAGCTTCTGCAGGTTGTCCACGGTGGTGTTCACCGCATCCCTGGTCTGACCGAATAGGCCTGCGTAATCCTGGGTGATCTTCCGTGTGAGGTCGCCTTCGGCCAGGGCCCGGGATACCCGCATCACGTCCCTGAGCCCGGTATCGGTCACGTCGGAGAGCTGGTTCAGAAGTTCGGATAATTCCTTCGTGTAGCCTTGCTTGTCGGTCAGTCTCATCCTTGCGCTGAAATCGCCGCGCAAGGCTGCGGCCTCGACGATGTTCCTGATTTCGTCGACGATCCTCGTCAGGGAGTCCACTGTGGCATTCACTGCATCCCTTGTCTGGCCGAAAAGGCCCGCATAATCCTTCGTGATCTTCCGGGTGAGGTCGCCATGGGAAAGGGAGGTTGCGACACGGGAGACATCCCTGAGTCCGGTATCGGTCACATCGGAGAGCCGGTTCAGGAGTTCGGAAAGCTCCCTCGTGTAGCCCGCCTTTCCTTGCAAGTCCATCTTGATGCTGAAGTCTCCTCGAATGGCTGCAGCTTCGACGATGTTCTTGATCTCGGAGACGATGGAACGCAGGCTGTCCTGCATGACCTTGAGCGCGAAGAGCAGGCTGGCGGTGTCGCCCGGCTTCACTTGCAGATCGGTGTCGAGATCGCCTTCAGCAATCCTGTGCACGGCCTTCGATGCATAGGCGGGCTCTCCCCCGAGTTGTTTCAGCAGGCTGCGGATGATCCAGAATGCGAAAACGAGCGTGACGACAAGGCATGCCGATCCCAGCAGGATGTATTCGATCATGAGGTTGCGGTTTTCTTCACGTACCGATTGTTCGATGCGGCCGGCTTCCCGGGTCATGGCATTTTCCAGACCGTGCAAGTCGTCGATTTTTTTTGTGATCGACTGGAACCAGACGGACGGGTCGACCGAATAGTCCCCGAGATCCGCTTTTTCGACCAGGATCTTGCGCATTCCGTCGACCTGCCTTGCCGGCTCCCCGTTCATGACTTCCTGCAGCAATTTCTTTTCGTGATCGCTGGCCGTGTCGCGAAAAATTTCGAAGAATGCATTCTGCCTGGAGATCCGGTCCAGAATCGCCCGCAATTTCTCGGGATCTGGCCTGTTTTCGGCAAAAAGGGCTGTGGCGAGTGCCCGCTCGATTCCAGACTGCTCCTTCGCTCTGATGAGTGCAATGTAGGCAACCAGTTGATGAGAGACGCCGGTATCCGCCGAAGATTCCGAACTTGCCGCGATATGGTCGATGAAACCGGATATCGTGTTTGAAAATATGGATACCGCATCCCCCGCGGATACTTCCATTCTGCCCACCTTCGCGCGCAAATTCCTGATTGCCTCGAAGCTGGTCTTTGCTTCTTCCATAGACAAACCGCCGCTGGCGTTCCCGACCGAAGCGAGGTTGTCCAGAAGTGCCTGCATTTGTTCGTCGGTGTTTTTTCGTATGTCCGGCAACTCTTTCGAAAATTTTTCCCCTTTTGTCTGAAGAAATCCCGCCGTCGCCCCTCTTTCTATCTGAAGGCGATGGATCAGTTCCCCTTCTGCGGTTGCAAGGCGCAGCGATGATTCCGTCTCCGTGGCGGCGCGATATTGCGAATGCGAGCCGACGATCAGGTTCGCCGACAATATGCAAAGTGCAATCAGGGGGATCAGCACAAGGATCAGCAGCTGGCTTCGGATGGAAAGATTTCTCATGATGGATTCCGCTTGTTTGCGAAATGCGAGTGGAAATTAAACCTAGTTTATGTCAGTTTTCGAAATGATGTGTCGGACGGCTTGCTTCCGGGCCGTCCTGGGGAGATGGACAAAGCGAAGCCGAAGAAGCTGTCGATTTGCGCAATATCGACGCCGGTGCAGTAATTTTCAGGTACGCGCCCATATCCAGATAATGGATGGCTTCCCCGATCCTTGATTTGGGTTGCATGTTCCGGGAACCTGTCAACTCTGACAGGTTGCGGGCCATGTTTTCTGATTTAGAATCGTTATGCCGTGCGGTTTTCCGATCGGAAATGGAAAATTGAAGCCCATTGTTTGCCGTTCGGCATCACCTCGCGCAGGTTTGTTTTTTGACTTGTGGCGTTCAAAATAAAGGGAGGATGAAGATGTCGGATTGGTATTTGGGAGAAATACGGAATTTTGCCGGTAAAACGGTTCCGAAAGGATGGATGCCCTGCAATGGGCAGTTGCTTTCAGTCAGTCAGAATCAGGCGCTTTTTTCGCTGCTCGGCACCAGTTACGGCGGCGACGGCAGAGTCAATTTCGCGCTTCCCGATCTGCGCGGACGGGTCGAAGTCGGAGCCAATCAGTCCGATTATCCTCTGGGGGCCAGGGGCGGGCTGGAGAATGTCACCCTCAATGTGCAACAGATACCCGCGCATTCCCATTCCTTCAATGCTCGCTCCGAGGCAGGGACGACTCCTGCGATCGCCGATAATTACCTGTCTTCCGCCGGGGGGGGCGCCCCGCAGGCGATTTACGGGCAACCGGGAGCCGCGATCCCCCTCAATCCGGGAAGCATCGGCAACTATGGCGGCAATGGCTCGCACAACAATCTTCAGCCCTATCTCGCGACCAACTACTGCATCGCGATCGTCGGCATCTACCCCTCGCGCAACTGACAAACGGAGAAGAAAATGAGCGATCCATATATCGGAGAAATCCGCCTTTTTGCAGGCAACTATGCGCCGGTCAACTGGAATTTTTGCGACGGCAGCCTGATCAGAATTGCGGACAACCAGGCTCTTTTCGCAGTGATCGGTACCACTTACGGCGGGGATGGCGTGACCACCTTCGCGCTGCCGGATTTCCGCGGTCGTGTGGGGATCAACCAGGGACAAGGTCCTGGTCTTTCCAATTACAATCTCGGGCAAAGCGCCGGCACGGTCGATGTCACCCTCACCACCGCGAGCACTCCGACTCACAACCATGCCTTCGATACCGCGGGAACTTCCGCTTCGACCCCGACAGCGGGCCCGTCGGTTTCTTTTGCAAATACCACCGGCCAGAACGTGATGTATGTCAAGGATGGCGTATCCGGGGCGAGCAAGGCGAGTCCGGCCGGAAACACCGTCGGCAAGAGCGGCGGCTCCATGCCGCACGACAATCTGATGCCCGGTCTGTCGGTGAACTACATCATCAGCATGTACGGCATATTCCCACAATCCTGACAGGAGAGAAACATGGATGGATTCATCGGAGAAATCCGCCCCTTCGCTTTCGGCTTCGTGCCGCTGGGCTGGCTGCCCTGCAACGGTTCGGCACTTCCGATCTCTCAGTATTCGGTACTTTATTCGATCATCGGCACGATTTACGGCGGCAACGGCACCACCAGCTTCAATCTCCCCAACCTGTCCGGAATCACCCCGGTCGGAAGCGGAAACAGTCCGTCGACCGGCAACTGGCCGCTCGGTGGCCAGACCGGCGCGGAATCGGTGACGCTCGCCGCGAACGAAATCCCTGCCCACAATCATGCCGTAGTCATGGATGTCGTTTCCAACCCGGCAGGCATCCAGAGCAATACCTTGGCTACGCCGGTGGGCAACTCCTCCTGGCTTACGCATCCGTTGACGATTACCGGCCCGGATCATGCGACGCCCATTCCCAGCATGACTCCTTCGACGGCCGGAAATCCGGATACCACCCTCAATCAATCGACCGTCGGAGTCGCGGGAGGGGGAATGCCGCACGAGAACCGCCAGCCATATCTCGCGATCCAGTATTGCATCTGCAACGAAGGGACTTACCCTCCTCATCCCTGATACATGGGCCCGCATGCGGGCCTGTGTGAAACATTGTTCAATGTCGAATTGCGACACTGAAGGATGCGTGTTATCTTTTAGCTCTATCGTTTTGAAATAGTTGATGTGGGAGAGCCGGAATGACCGAACACGAAAAACTGCAATCGGAGACGATCGTCAAAAAAACCTGGGTGACCCCAAAAGTATTCGACCAGAGCATCATTGAGGGCACCAATCTGAACAAATTTACAAGCCCAACCGAATATTCCGTTCTCGGCAGCGCCAGTTATGGCGCAGGTTCCTGATCCGGAAGCGTTTCATGTCGATGCATTACGTCATTTCCGGGCTGAAGGTCGAGTCGGATATCCGCTTTCCCGGGGTTGCCGAAGCTTCTCCCGGAGAAGGCGGACCGGATGTTCGGGTCAGAAAAGGGGTAGTCCGCTCCTGTTCTCCCGCGAGGCAAGACGGTTCGAACTGGTTCATTTCTGACGGGAAATTCCAGTTCTCGATTCCCAGGATCGCCCGCATGCAGGTGGATTCCGGGCGGGAAATCGTCGTCGAATGTGAAGGAAAGGAAGTCGACGCGATCCCTTTTCTGCTCGGTACGGCTTTCGGAATATTGTTGCACCAGAGAAATTCCCTGATCTTGCATGCTTCAGCCGTTTCCCATCAGGGACGTGCGATCGCCCTATGCGGTCCGAGCGGAGTTGGGAAATCGACCCTTTCGGCTGCGCTTTGTCAGGCCGGGTGCAGTTTCATCAGCGACGATGTATCGGCAGTGCGCTTCGAGAACGGGGTGCCGATGATTCTATCGGACAGCCGTCAGCATCGACTTTGGCACGACGCGATCGAAAAACTTGCCCTCGCCGATCGCAGGGGGGAAGCAGTGCGCGATCCGATCGAGAAATATCATGTAGAGCCGGTCAGCAAAAGCGATGCCGTCCCGCTTTCGAAAATCATCGTGCTGCGACAGGCGATGTTTTCAGGAAGGGGAACTTCCTCGGAACCGCTTGGCTTGTCTGATGCCGCAGCGTTGTTGCGCTCGGATGTTTACCGTTCCAGGCTCGCATCGCGCATGGGGCGAGATGCATCGATTTTTTCCCAGATCGCCGGCCTGCTTCCCCATGTGAAAGTTTATCGCCTGGTGCGCCCGCTGGAGAACGAAAAACAGGACGAGGTCGTCGATCTGTTGTGCAGCATTGTTTTCAGGGACGACTGATGCCCGGAAGGATCGTCTGGCTTGCATCCTTCCTGAAATCAGGCAATACCTGGGTACGCCTGTTGCTGGCCAATTTGTGTTCGGATGAAGCGTTACCTGTTCCGATCAATGAAATATCCCTGCAGCAGGGCGATATCGTCAACCGCCTCAGTTTCGATGAACAGGTGCTGCTTGATTCAAGCCTGCTTTTGCCCCGTGAGATCGATGAATTGATGCCTGGAATTGTCGGGGGAATCGCAGCTCAAGCCGGAAGCGACATCTACATCAAGATTCACGATGCTTACCGCCATCTGGATGACGGAAAGCCAATCGTCGGTTCTGGGTATCGTGGGGCAGCGCTTTACATGATTCGCGATCCGCGCGATGTGGCGGTGTCCTCTTCCTTTCACTGCGGCATTGGCATCGACAGGGCGATTGATTCCATGAACAGCCGGCATTGCATGCTGGGCGGCTGGCGGAGACGATTCAGCAGACAAATCCCCCAGGAACAGCGGGACTGGAGCAGTCACGTCGAAAGCTGGGTGGATCAGAATGATTTGCCGGTTCATGTCGTTCGTTACGAGGATTTGCATGAAGATCCTGTTGCAAATTTTCGGAAAATCGTACGGTTTCTCGGTCTGAATTTTAGCGATGAAAAAATCAGGCATGCGATACGCTGTTCGGAATTCTCGAACCTGCAACGACAGGAACAGGAGAGCGGTTTTTGCGAACGTACTCCGGAATCCTCTGCGCCTTTCTTTCGTTCCGGCCGGGTCGGCGGATGGCAGGAAATATTGTCCGAAGCGCAGCAGGAAGCGATCGTGCAAAAACACCGGCGGGTTATGGAGAGGTTCGGTTATTTATAGGGAAAATCATGTCTGAAGAAAAGTTGCAGCGATCGAAAGAGCTTCTGGGGGCGGCAGTGGGGGAAGAGTATCTGATGATGAGCATCGAGAAAGGAAGCTATTTCAGCCTGAATTCGGCAGGAACCAGAATCTGGGAACTTCTGGAAAATCCCGTCTCGATCGGAGAAGTGGTGGATGTGCTCATCCGGGAATATGACGTTCAAGCGGAAATTTGCCGCGCCGAAGTGGAAAAATTTCTTTCGGCCCTGCGCGAGCGCGGAATGCTTGAATAGCAGTTTCCACTTCCGGAATAGATTCCGGAAAATGCATATCCAGTGCAGCAGGGAAAGGCTGGAGGCTTCACCCGCGGCGAGCGTTCACAGGTGTGGATCCTGTGTGGAATGCTCCAGGATGAAATTCATTCCCATCAATATGCGCTTGAGGGCATAAGCGTCTGTTTCCCATTGCGGAGTTCGCAGTTTGTTCTCGATGCCGTCCAGGTCGAAAAGCGCAGCGACTTTCCGGTGGGAGCGAAATGCGCTCATTCTGGAAAGCAGGTTCTCGCGTTGGCTTTCCATCAAGTCCGCGATTTCCGGAAAAGGGCTGAGTTTCTGGTGACGCAGGCGGATTTTTTCGGGGAGAATTCCGGTCATCGCATCGCGGTAAACCCTTCTTTTCCATCCGCCGCGCAAAAATAGATGACTCGGCAGCGAAAGGGCGAATTCGACCACCCGCCGGTCGAGCATCGGGTAGCTCACCGCAAGGCCATATCTCGAACCCATCAGTGCCCATTGCTCTGCACGTTTCACAAGGTGCGGTCCGATCAGCATCCTGTAGCGATTCATGGTCGCACTCGGTTCTTCGACGAACCGCTTGCCATTCGCTTTGCAGGCGAAGTCGGGCCGCAACAAGCCATAAGTCGAATCGACGATCATCGGCCTCTTGCTCAGCAGGCTTTTCGATCCGTTCAAGATCGAGTGGGGCAGCAAATAACGCAGCAGTTCGCCTTTCAGTATGGTGAAGAGCGACCAGTCACGGGTTCTTTGAAGTGAAAGAATTTCTTGTGCAAGGTAATGCCAGCGCCCGCAGAGCAGCGCTTCAGCGAGCATGCCCCGACCGTTGAAGGTGGCGCCTTCGTCCCCCCCCCATCCCGAAAGCAGCATATTTGCCCCACGATTTGCCGCGTCGCTGCATACCCGGATATCGGGGTCGCAAGGATCGAGGGGGAGCATCTGATCGCAATCCATTTTCGGCAAAATATATGATTCCGGATCGTCGATCGAGACCGGAAACCAGAGCAGGTCCTTTTCCTGATCGAGTACAGATTCTACGTATGGGAGCTCCGCCGGTTCAGTTCTTGAAACGAAGGAATAGGCGAGAAGCTGCCGGTTCTCACGGCGCAAAATTCTTGCTGCGAGAATGGCGATCGCCGAGGAATCGAGTCCGCCGCTCAGGTGGGATGCAACAGGGCCGGTGATCGGCAAGCGGCAGCGTACCGCTTCCTCGAGAAGCGTCGAAAGCTCCCTGGAAGCTTCTTCCGGTGAACAAATCCTTTTCCCTGCAATTTGCCTGTCAAGCTGCCAATACCGTCCGGAATGGACTTTTTCCGGAGAGACCTGCAGTAGATGCCCCGGGCCCAATCTTGCGATGTCCTCGAACATCGATCGTTCGGGACCCGGCATTCCGTAATAAATTTCGTCAGCCAGAAAGCTTTCATCGAAGTTGCGGCTGGCGAAGTCGCCCGCATGCAGCGCGCGCGGAACCGAAGCAAAAGCGAAAGTCTTCCGGGTATCTTTCGCCATGAAGAAGGGGCGGATTCCCATCCCGTCGCGGGCGCAAAGCAGGGTTCCGGTGTGCGGGTTCCAGGCTGCAAGGGAGAAGTCGCCGAGAACGTCCTTCAGATCTTCCTTTTCATGACGCGAGAGGAAGGCGGAAAGGATTTCGTCATGTTCCGCCTCGCGTGGAAGTTGCAGGTTGCGTCGCAATTTTTCCGGCTCGTCCAGGCGAACATCCGCGGCGAGGAGCATGCCGTTCTCGCAGCGAGTGATTTCAAAAGGAGTTTTCCGAGCGAAGTCGACGACGGCGAGTGCCATGGGGCCGTCTATCCATTTGGCTACACGGGGTTTCAGCCCAGGCTCGATCATCGCTTCGATCATTTTTTCCAGACGTTCGCTTGAAGCGGGGCTTCCGTCGCGATGAAAAAAACCGCAGATCAGGCGCATTTTTCCCCCTTTTCGAAATATCCGCAAGCGATCGAAGGAAAAACCGTTTGGCCCAATGGAAGATCGTCGAGTAGCTGATGATGGGAAAAACCGGGTCCGGAATTGGTCTCGATCAATACCGGGCCATCGGAAGTGATGGCGACATCCCAGCCCAGAAATACGAAACGGGAAAAGGCCTTGCGATGCGCTTCAAGAACGAGTTCCCTTGCTTCGCGCCAGAAGGGGACGATCGCTTCCGAAAAAAGGGCGCCTGTATCCGGATGGCGTTCGGCAGCCCTCCCGTCAGGATAAAGGGTACGAACGATGCGTCCATCATCGTCCAGTTTGCCCAGTACCGATTTGGGTCGCTTGCTGAATCCGCCCCAGGGCAGGGTGATGTCGTGCGTGATCATCCGGACTTCGCCCTTCCTGTCGATTCCGGTGACGATGCGCAAATCCGCCAAAGTTCCGTCCGATAGGGAGTCGAGGTCGGGATGGTTGCGAACAAGCGGTTGAACAATGCAGTTTCTTTTGCGCCATGAAGCGGCAATCGCTTCAGCGCTTGCAACCATGCCATTGGGGGCGTGGTAATTGCCATCCTGCCATGTCCATTGACCGGCTCCACTGCGCTGACTTTCGGCAAGATCCTTGACCCACAGGGCGGGTTGATCGGGAATGAACGGGGCATCGGGATATGTCTGCCTGCCGTCCTGGTAAATGGCAAGCGTGGGAATGGAGGGCAGGTCGTGACTGCGGCAAATTTCTGCAAAACGGCTCTTGTCCTGGACATCCTGGTTATCCGCGCCGTTTCGATCGTTGAGCAGCTTCAGCAGAGTGATCTCGTTCCAGTAAAGGTAATCGCACGCAAAACGGCTCCGTTCCGGATGTTGCAGGCGAAAGTAATGATATTCCGCCGGGGGAACGTTTTCGAACAGCGCCAATGCAAGCATTTTTCCGCCGCGAAACAACAGCGAATTTTCGGGATGCTCCTGCTCCATTCTCAAATGGTAGACCGTGTCCACCAGGGCGCCGAATGGCCAGGAAATGGCCATGATCGTTCTCTCCACCCAGCGCAGTGGCAGAGGATGGTGTGCATGGATATGGCTGCGGGCATAGCTGCGCAATCTCCTCATCGGGCTGGAGTTGATTCTGTAGGGCATGAAGGGAAAGCCCGATTTGCTCAGAACATAAAGCCTGGCGAGAGGCCGGCAATGCAAATGCAGGAATCTGGTCAATCGAAAAGGCCGAATCCGGCCGGCCTGGTCGGTCACGACGATTCCTTGTGAGGATTCGGTCGCCTGTACCAGCAGTTGATCGCAAATCGGGAATGTTCGAATTTTCCGGAAGGGCAGGAGATGGGCATCACTTCGTGCGGCGCCCAGGAAGGGAACAGCACCAGACGATCGCTTTGCGGCTCGATGTCGACGAAATTTTGCGAATTCAAGGAAAATAGGCGGAATTGCCCGCCCGAGAATTGTTTCGGCTGCGAATGGAAATAGAGCACCCCGGTCAGTGCCCGCTGCGATTTCGTATCGGGTACTCCGGTTCGGGTGTCGATGTGGCGTTTGTAGAAGGCGCCGTCATTGTGCGCAACCAGTTCGATTTCGCAGTGCGCAAGATCGAAAGGGGGAATCCGCAATTCCTCGATCGCCTTGGGCATCATTTTCTCGAAACTTGCCTTCAGCTCATCCCGCAATTCGCCGAAATCGCGATGCACTTTTGAGACACGGATTCCCGGGTCGAGGATTCCTTCAGCCTTTCCCACTTTCGTGGGGGAGAAATTTGCTTCTTCCGCTCTTGCATGATCGAGCAGGCCGCAGATCAACGCTTCGCCGAGAAAGCCGTCGACGATCTTGTAGGGCGGGATTTTGTCGAAAGGATTTTCGCTCATTTCGGGAAGGGCCGATTTTTTCTGAAAATATCGCACAGTCGCCCGTCGTTTTCAATGCTCGCGGCAGGTCCTGCATGGACAGTTTCCGGATTCGCCGGTCCAGGTGATCGACAAATGCCCGCAAAGAAGCAATGTTCACGATCCTCTGGAAATTTTAATGGATGATGGCTTGCAGCCTGGATCATTCGCCCATGGGATGAATGGTTGGATAAAGCTGTCGAAGCATGGCCTTCTCATTCAGGCCCCTCCTCGTTGGAAAAGAATCGGTTTTGTGCCATGATCGGCCATGATGCCGACTGCAGCCGACCGAGATCCCGGGACCGAAGAAAAAATGATCGAAGACGATTCCGCATTGCGCCTTCGCCCAGAGTGCGGTGATGACCTCCCTTTCCTGAAAAGCCTTTATCAATCGACCAGGGAGGACCTCGCTCTGATCGGGCTTCCCGGCTCCCTGTTCGATGGACTCATCGAGATGCAGTTTCAGGCGCAGCGAAAAGGCCACTTCGGCCAGTATCCACAGGCGCAAAGTTTCATCGTGGAGCGATGCGGAAAATCCATCGGATCCCTGCTGAAAAGCGAAAATGAATGCGAAATCAGGCTCCTCTACATCGCCCTCGTGCCAGGCGAGCGCGGCAAGGGGTATGGCAGGAAACTGCTTTCCTCCCTGCAGCAGGAGGGAAAGCTTCTTCGTCTTTCGGTCGACCCCTTGAATTCACCAGCCAGAAATCTTTATTCCTCGCTGGGCTTCAGGACAGAAGGACAGGGGGGCGCAAATTTGGAAATGATCTGGCCCTGAAAACGGCTTTCGATGCGATAATCGGGCATGTCACAGGATCAGGTGCAGGGAAGCATGCCCGGTATTTTCCGCAAGTTCAGGAATTTCTTCGGCAGGCCGTCTTTCGAAAAGCTCTGGCTTTTCCCGGTCTGGCTCCTGCTCGGGTTGAGTCGCCTGCTCATCTTGTCCTTACCCTTCAGGATGCTCGCGCCTCTTCTGGGAATCCGGGCGGGCATCGCGCCTTTCGTTCCGCTCGTCGATCCGGAAGCGGAGGCGAGGGCGCTCTCGATCGGCAGGGTGGTTCAGCTCGCCGCCCGTTTCACTCCGTGGGTTTCGAACTGCTTTCCGCAGGCGTTCACAGCCAGGATCCTGCTCGGTCTTTACGGGATTCCCTACGCGTTGTTTTTCGGGCTGGAAAGCGGTTCGGCTTCCGGGTTGTCGGCGCATGCCTGGGTCGCCTGCGGAAAAATCAGGGTGACCGGGGGGCAAAGTTTCGGACGCTTTGCGGTGGTGGGCTGCTTTTCTTCGGCCGGATTGGCGCAGCCTCGCGGTTGGAAACCCACTCATGACCGATAAACATGAATTTTCAGCCTATCTCTCCGAGTTCCTGAGCTTCGATCCCGAAGCCGTCAGGCGAGCCGCCTTGCTCAATTTGGCTTCCGCAGCCAGCGAAGGGTTGGGACTCATGTTTCTTCTCCCCATCCTTTCACTCGCCGGCGTATTCGACCGATCAACCGCGTCCCCTCCCTGGATGCTCTCCCTGAAAAAAATTTTCGCTGCCATCGGAATCGAGTTGAACCTGGGCAGCGCACTGATTCTCTTCGTCTTCCTGGTTTTCCTGCAATCCCGCCTGACACTGTATCGCGACATCGAGGCGCAATCGCTGCAGCGACGTTTCGGCGACAGCCTGAGGAAAAGGCTTTATGCCGCGATTGCCGCAAGCCGATGGAGCTTTCATCTCGACAGGCATAGCGGGGAAATCATCGGCGTTCTCACCTCTGAAGTGATGCGGATCGTGACCGGCACCCATTACCTTCTCCGTTCTTTCACCATTTCGCTCCTGTCTTTCGCCTACCTTTGCGTTGCGATCAGGCTTTCGGCCCTGCTCACCCTGGCCGCCGTTGTCGCCGGCCTGGTGCTTTGGCTGGTCTTGCGCCAGTCCAACCGAAGTGCGAAACAGGGAGGTTCGATGCTGAGTCAGGCGAACCAGAGAATGTATTCGCATATACAGGAATTCCTTGCCTCGATGAAACTCGTCAAGATTCACGGCGAAGAGGAAGGAAATGTCGAACGTTTCGGCAGCGAAGTCGAAAAAGTCAGTAGCCGCTTCAGCGAATACCAGTTGCTCAATGCAAGGGTTCAGGCTTTCTACCGGGTCGGCGGCGCTGCCACGCTTGCTGTTCTGAGTTTCGCCGCCGTTACCTGGCTCAAGCTTCCTGCTGCGAAGCTTCTCGTGATGATTGCCATTTTTGCGAGAGTCCTGCCCTTTTTCGCGGAATTGCAGGGAGGTTGGAAGCAGATGCTGTACATGCTTCCGGCTTTTGCTGCCTGGAAGAACATGCTCGATGAATGCGAAGCGAACAGGGATCCGCATCAATCCGGCTTCGAACCGGTCAGGATCGGAACCGCAATTTCCTTCGTTTCGGCAAATTATCGCCATCCGCAATCTCATCATCACCTCTACACCGGAGATCTCCGGATTCCGGCCAGAAAAACCACTGCCGTGGTCGGCCCCTCCGGTTCGGGAAAGACCACTCTTCTCGACCTTTTGAGCGGTCTCGTCGTTCCGGATTCCGGTGAAGTGACGGTCGACGGCGTTCCGCTCGCAAAACTGCCCGGCTGGAGAAAAAGCATCGCCTATATCCCGCAGGAAACCCTGATCCAGAATGGAACCCTTCGCGACAACCTGGTCTGGGGGAATTCGTATCCGCAAGATGAGGAGATCTGGCAGGCGCTTGGGCAGGCTGCACTTGCAGATTGGGTGAGAAAGCTCCCGCTTGGATTGCAGACCGAAGTGGGCGAGCGTGGAGTGAAGCTTTCGGGCGGCGAGAAGCAGCGGCTTGCAATTTCGCGCGCGCTGCTTCGCAAACCGGAGCTGCTGATCCTGGACGAAGCAACCAGCGCCCTCGATCCGGAAAACCACCGGCTGGTGATCAATTCGATCTGCGCGCTGCACGGCAGAATCACCGTTCTGCTCGTCAGCCATCGACTCGAAGAACTTTCCGGTCTCATCGATGGCATGATCCGGGTCGAGGGTGGAAAAGTGGCAGGTTGGGAAGCGGTCTGAACGATTTGCCTTTCCATTCTGAAATTGAATGGGTTCCTTTTTTGCCCGGTTCCGGATTGCAAACTGGCAATTGTCGGTATAGGATGTTGCAGGATGTTCAGAGAAGCAAAACTTTCAATGTTAAGGGGGTAAAGCATGAAATACAGTCTCAGAATTTTGCTGGCAGCTGCAGTTGCAGTTTCGGTATTTGGCTGTGCCGAAATGCCCGGCAGCGAACCCAGTTCCATTCCTCCCAAGCTGGAGATCGGTGCAAACAACGCGAAAATCTGGGACCATCCCGGAGCATTCGGTCCGGTCCCCGCAGCGCTTCAGGCGCATGGCGACAAACTGTGCCAGAGCATCGGAGCGAAGAAGGCCATCGGCTACCATTCGAAGGCCGAGGACGAGAATGGCAACCCGATTCCGGGCGGCGGGTTTTATTGCTCCATGTAAGATGGTTGAAAAAAAAGGCGCTCCGAGCGCCTTTTTTTTGACTTGAATTCCTGACTAAGGTTTGTCGGACATTTCGAAAGGGAGTGCCGAACCCGATTCTGTATTCAAAAGGAATGACCGTTGGGTGACAATTTGTCGCGGGCCAGGAAATTCATTCTCGAACTGCTCAAAGCCGAAAAGAGCATGCCCGGGAGGGATCAGTTCTCCGCAATGGAGGAAAGGGATTGGGATGAGTGGTTGCGCATTGCCCGTGCGCACCGACTTGGCCCGATGTTGTTCTACAGATTGAGTCAGTGCGATCATGCAATCCCGGATGCGATCATGGGGGAGCTTCAAACTGCGCATCGAAGAAATGGAATTCGCTCGCTGAAAATATTTGGCGAACTGGTCAGGGTGTCAAGGCGACTCGAATCCTTGGGAATGCCTTTCATCGCGCTGAAGGGTGCCCATCTTGCGCAGTTCTGTTATCCTTCCCCGGCCTGCAGGCCGATGCGGGACCTCGATCTTCTGCTGAAAAAAGATCAATGCCTCGAAGCCTTCGATCTGCTGGTCGGAGATGGCTATGTTCCGGCTGTCGAGGGCAGCGCCTCGGCACACATGAACCAGAGACGCCATCTTCCTTCCCTGACGAGCCCTTCCGGCATCCGGGTCGAACTGCATCATGGGCTGATTGCTCCCAATTCTTCTTACAGAATGGATGAAGCATTGATCGGACAGATGTGGAGCAGGAGCATATCCAGAAAAATCGGCCAGGATCCGATACGCTTCTTGTGTCCGGAAGATCTGCTTTTTCACCTTTGCATACATGCGACCCTGGAACACGATTTCGATCTCGGACCGCTTGCGCTGGCGGACATCGCCCTGCTCCTGGGGACGGAACCCCTGGACTGGGGCTTGTTCCTCGATCAGATCGTCCCTTCCGGGTGGCAGAGACTGGCACTTGCCCCGCTTTATCTGGCCAGGCTGCATCTCAATGCTGCGGTTCCTCTCGAAGTGCTGGATGCGCTTGGGAGCGAGGCGGATCCGTCCTGGTGTCGGAGCGCGGAATTTCTTTTGTTCTCCGAATCAGGAAACCACAGCCTTCCCCACAAGGATGTGCTGAACATGCTGTATGCGGCAAAACCGGGAAAAGCATTTTCAGGAATGGCGAAAATCCTGCTGCCTTCCCCTGCGGTCATCGCCTTGAATTTTCCGGCATCCCCTGATTCCTGGAGGGCATACCGGTATTATCCCGCGTATGTTTTTCGACTGTTCACCACGAAACTGCCGCTTCTGATCAAGGCATTCGATCCGGATAAAGGCAACATCGGTGAGTTTGCACGTCACAGGCGGAAATTTTCAGACTGGCTCTGCAAGGAAATTTGATGCAGGGGGCGGTCCAACGAAGGGAGGCTGGAATGAGCAACGAAACCAAGAAGGATTTTTTAGGAACACGAAGCGCTCCGGGTTAAATCCGCCATGAAGAAAATGCCATTCCGGAGGATCCTCATTGGTCTGTTGCTTCTGGGGGCGCGGAACATCGCTTGCTCCTCCTCCTTTCCCTTGCCTTCCCCTGACACGGATGTGGTGGGCGAAGTACGCACCATATGGTCGAAATCCGGCGACACCCTGCTGGACATTGCGCGCCGCAACGACCTGGGATACAACGAAATCACCGAAGCCAATCCCGGCGTTGATCCCTGGCTTCCAGGGAAAGGGACCAGGATCGTACTTCCAACGCAGTTCATACTGCCCGACGCGCCGAGGCAAGGGATCGTGTTGGATCTTGCAGCCATGCGACTATACTATTTCCCTTCGCCCAAGCCGGGTGAAATGCCCACGGTCGTCACCTGCCCCATAGGCATAGGACGGATTGCCTGGAGAACACCCGTTGGAACAACCAGGATCGTGGCGAAGATCACCAACCCTGCATGGCATATTCCTGTTGCCATTCGCATCGAGCATGCTAAAGATGGCAATCCACTGCCTGACGTTGTGGCGCCCGGACCGAACAACCCATTAGGAAAATACGCCATGCCGCTTGGCATTCCAGGCTATCTTATCCATGGGACCAACAGGCCCTATGGAATCGGGAGGCGTGTCAGCCATGGCTGTATCCATCTTTATCCTGAGGATATTGCCAGCCTGTTCAGGGAGGCGCCGACAGGGACTCCTGTCAGGATTGTCGACCAACCCTATCTGGCTGGCCGACTGAATGGCGAAATTTATCTCGAAGCCCACAAACCACTGGCTGAAGACAGGTCGGACAGCCTGACTCCCATGGTGAGAGTCGTCCTGTCAAAATCACCTTTTTCGCGAATAAACTGGGATGTGGCAAGTCGTGTTGCCAGCGAAAGAAGATCCATCCCGGTGCGCATATCCCTGCAGCGAGCCCCCAGATGATTATTTTTGCATGGACTTGTTGAACATTCGGTTGCATTTTTCTTCTGTCTGATTGCAGGATGCCTTTGCTTCATTGGCGATCCGCTCGGCTTCCCTGGCCTTGGTCAGCGCTTCATTTGCTGCTGCTTCAGCCTTGTTCGCCGCACTCATCGCCGAATCGGCAGTCGATTGAGCCTTGTTGGCGGTTGCAGAAACATTGTTAAGCTCGCTCGTCGTGGCGCACCCTGCAAGACCGGCGAAAGCGCCGACGATAACTGTCATCTTGAAAAAACGGAGAGAATTCATGTCCAACCTCCATGATCGTTGTGGTAATCAAAGCCCCTGAACACTGCAACATTCCTCATATAGCACAAAAGCAGAATATTGCAGAAAACATAGGGTGCCTGGTCTTGAATGATCACATTTTGGTCAGGGGGCTCGTTGCCCGGTGCGCCACAGGCCGGCGCCCACGCCGGCCAGAATGACCACCGCCATGCCTGTCCAGGTCTCCGGAGAAGGATGCTCATCCAGCCAAAGGATGCCCAGCAGGGAAGAGAAGACGATGGTGGTATAGGCCAGATTGGCCACCACCAGGGTGATGCCGGTCCGGTAGGCCCGGGTCATGGTGAGCTGCCCCAGTGTGGCGAAAAATCCGAGTCCGGCCAGGGTCAGGATGGTGGACAGGTTCCAGGATGGTGAGGTTTCGAACGGCA
>JAJZTT010000190.1 GCA_021848705.1 Pseudomonadota bacterium | reverse complement strand
CGAGGATGGGTACGCCCACCTTCTCGAACATCCTGAGTCCTTTCCTCGCGTCGAGCAGCGCGATGTCCTGGGGCGTGGTGACGATCACCGCTCCGGTGAGCGGAACTTTCTGCGCCAGGGTGAGCTGCACGTCGCCTGTCCCGGGGGGGAGGTCGATGACGAGATAATCGAGGTCGTGCCAGTTGGTGTCGGAAAGAAGCTGCTCGAGCGCCTGGGTCACCATCGGTCCGCGCCATACCATGGGCGCTTCCACATCGACCAGAAAACCGATCGACATGGCCTGGATGCCATGTCCCATCATCGGTTCCATTTTTTTGCCGTCGAGCGATTCCGGCTGGCCGTGGATGCCGAGCATGGCGGGCTGCGAAGGTCCGTAGATGTCCGCATCGAGAATGCCCACATTCGCGCCTTCGGCTGCGAGCGCGAGCGCCAGGTTGACCGCAGTGGTGGATTTTCCGACCCCACCCTTTCCGGAAGCGACCGCGATGATGTTGCGGATTCCGGGGATCAGCTTGACTCCCCGCTGCACGGCATGGGCGATGATTTTCGAGGAAACATGGACGGAGACCTTCCCTGCGCCGGGAATGGCCTTCAGCCTGTCGGATACGAGTTTTTCGATTTCGGCATGGACGCTTTTCGCAGGGTAGCCGAGCAGCACGTCGAGGGAAATGTCATTGCCTTCCACCCTGATGTTTTTCAGGGATTTTCCGCTGACGAAATCCTTCCTGGTGTTGGGGTCGACGATTTCGGAAAGCGCGGCCTTCACGTCGTCCTGGGCGATGGTCATTGCAGGTTCCTTGAAACGTTGGTCGGGCTAGTTTAAACAATATTTCGGATGATGCCTACCATGGCATGAGAAGGGTTAAAAGGTGCAATCGTGGACGACAGGAGCTAAAATAGCGCCAATCGGGAATCAATTTGCGAAATGAATAGAAAAATACTGGTCACATCCGCCCTGCCTTACGCCAACGGCAGCATCCACCTGGGGCATCTCGTCGAATACATCCAGACCGACATCTGGGTGCGCTTCCAGAAGATGCAGGGCAACGAATGCATCTATGTCTGTGCGGACGATACCCACGGCACGCCGATCATGCTGCGCGCCGAGAAGGAGGGAATCACGCCCGAAGAGCTGATCGCCAGGGTCTGGCAGGAGCACTACGACGATTTCGCGGCCTTTCATGTGGGTTTCGATCATTACGGATCCACCAATTCCAGCGAGACTCGCGATTTCGCCTGTTCGATCTACGGAAAGCTCCGGGATGCAGGGCTCATCGAGGTGAGAAGCATCGACCAGTACTATGATCCGGCGAAGGAAATGTTCCTGCCGGATCGTTTCATCAAGGGGGAATGTCCCAAATGCGGGGCGAAGGACCAGTACGGCGACAACTGCGAGGTCTGCGGGGCAGCCTACACTCCTTCCGAGCTGAAGCACCCTTATTCCGCGGTATCCGGAGCGGCTCCCGAGATGCGCTCCTCGATGCATTATTTCTTCCGCCTGTCCGACCCGCGCTGCAGCACTTTTCTCCGGGAATGGACGAAAAGCGGTTCGCTGCAACAGGAGGCCGCCAACAAGATGCAGGAATGGCTGGGCGGGGAGCTTTCCGACTGGGACATCTCGCGGGACGCCCCTTATTTCGGTTTCGAGATTCCAGGCGCACCCGGAAAATATTTCTACGTGTGGCTGGATGCGCCGGTCGGCTACATGGGCAGCTTCAGGAAGCTTTGCGAGGAAAGAGGGCTGGATTTCGAGGAATACTGGGAGAAGGGTTCCGAGACCGAACTCTATCACTTCATCGGCAAGGACATCCTGTACTTTCACGCACTGTTCTGGCCGGCCATGCTGGAGCATGCGGGATACAGGACGCCGACCAGATTGTTCGCGCACGGTTTTCTGACCGTCAACGGCGAAAAGATGTCGAAGTCGCGCGGCACCTTCATCACCGCGAGGAGCTATGTCGATCATGTCGGCAACACCGAATGGCTGCGCTATTATTTCGCCTCGAAGCTCAATGGCAGCATGGAGGATATCGACCTCAGCCTGGAAGACTTCGTCGCCAAGGTGAATTCCGACCTGGTCGGGAAATATGTGAACATCGCGAGCCGCTGCGCCGGATTCATCGCCAGGCGCTTCGACGGCAGGCTCGGAAAATCCGACAGACTGGCCGAAATCGGTTTCGGGGAATGGGCGACGGGAAATTTCGTCCGGGAAGCTTACGAGGCGCGCGATTACGCTCGTGCGATCCGGGAAATCATGCGACTTGCCGATGTGGCGAACCAGTACGTGAACGACATGAAGCCCTGGGATCTCGCGAAGCAGGAAGGCATGGAGTCCCGCCTGCACGAGGTCTGTTCCACTGCGATCAATCTCTTCAGGATCCTTTCCCTTTACCTGAAGCCGGTCCTGCCGAACCTCGTGGCGGCGGTGGAGGAGTTCCTCCGCATCGAACCACTGTCCTGGGCCGATTTCGGAACCGAATTGCCGGAAGGGCATGTGATCCATCCCTACCAGCATCTCATGACGCGGCTCGACCCGAAAAAAGTCGAGGCGATGGTGGAAGCCAACCGGGAAAGCCTGAAACCAGCCGAGGCGCATTCCCCCGCCCGCCACGCCGAATCCCAGGTGCATCACCAGGGGCTGCTCGAAACGGTTTCCATCGACGATTTCATGAAGATCGATCTCCGGGTGGCGAAAATCGTTTCCGCCGAAGCGGTGGAAGGGGCGGAGAAGCTCCTGAAGCTGACCCTCGATCTCGGCGTTTGCACCAGGACCGTTTTTGCCGGCATCAAGTCTGCCTACCGGCCCGAAGACCTCGTCGGCAGGCTCACCGTGATGGTGGCCAATCTCGCCCCGAGAAAAATGCGGTTCGGCGAATCGCAGGGCATGGTGCTTGCCGCTGGAGACGGAAACGGAATCTTCCTGCTGAAACCGGACGAAGGGGCAGTTCCCGGAATGAGGATCAAATGAGGGGGGCATTCGGACCGAAATGAACTTCCTGCCGCTCGACCTGATGGTGTCCGGCGCGATCCTTTGGATCGTGCTGGGTCTGGCTGGTCTTGCGGCGCAGAACCATGCGTCCCTGGTCCGCAATGCAATCTTTCCCGCAGGTGCGCTGATCGGCGGGTTCATCGCAGTTTCCGCCTTTTTCGCCCACGGAACCGAGACCATGATCTCGCCGCTCGGGCTTCCCGGCCTCCATTTCCACCTGAGGCTGGATTCGCTCTCCTCGGTTTTCCTGTTCCTGCTGGGCGCGGTTTCGATGGGGATTTCCATTTATTCGGCAGGATACTTCAGGAACGAGAAATCCCCCGGACTGCTCTGCCTGGAATACCATTTCTTTCTCGCATCCATGGTGTTCGTGCTGCTTGCGGACGACGCCTTCCTGTTCATGGTTTCCTGGGAGGCGATGGCGCTTTCTTCCTATTTCCTCGTCACCACCGACCACAGGATTGGCGAAATCAGGAGCGCGGGGTTCCTGTATCTGCTGATGGCGCATGTCGGCGCGATCGCGATCCTGCTTTCCTTTGCCACCATGGGCGGGGATTTCACTTTCGACGGGATGCGTTTTGCGCATCTTTCCGAGTTGCAGGCGACCTTTGCCTTCCTGCTCGCCTTTTTCGGATTCGGCGCCAAGGCGGGAATGCTCCCCCTGCATGTATGGCTTCCCGAAGCGCATCCTGCCGCTCCTTCGCCCGTTTCCGCCCTGATGAGCGGGGTGATGCTGAAGACCGCGATCTATGGCATGTTGCGCGTGGTGTTCGACCTGCTTTCCGTCCAGTCCTGGTGGTGGGGGGTGCTGATCCTCGGGCTGGGGCTGGTCACGGCACTTTTCGGCGCGGTGTTCAGCGCGGTGCAAAGCGACATGAAAAGACTGCTCGCCTATTCCTCGATGGAGAACATCGGCATCATCCTGACGGGATTCGGTCTTGCCGTGGTGTTCCGCGCCTTTTCGATGAATTCGCTGGCCGCGCTCGCCCTGGTTGCCACGCTCTATCACGGCGTGAACCATGCCTTCTTCAAGAGCCTTCTGTTCCTTTGCACCGGCTCCGTGCTGCATGCCACCGGGGAACGCAATCTCGGCAGGCTGGGCGGACTGATCCACAGGATGCCCTGGGTTGCCTGGTCCGCCCTGATCGGATCCCTCGCCATCGCCGGAATTCCGCCGCTGAATGGATTTGTCTCCGAATGGCTGCTGCTGCAGGCATTCCTGTTCACGCCGGGATTGCCGCATTCCTACCTCAACATGCTGATCCCGGTCGTGGCCGCAGCCCTGGTGCTGACCGGTGCGGCTGCAGGCTACGTGATGGTGAAATTTTTCGGCATCGTGTTTCTCGGCCAGCCGCGCGAGGAAAAACTGAAATCCGCGCACAGCGCCGGGAAATGGGAGAGGGCGGGGCTTCTTTGGCTCGTGGCAGGTGTGATCCTCTTGGGACTTGCCCCTTCCTTCGTGATCGGGCGATTGTCCGAAGTGTGCGAGTTCCTGGTCGGATCGAGTCTTGCTCCGGACCGGGGGGGCTGGCTGTTCCTTTCGCCGATTTCCCCGGAACGGGCGAGCTATAGCCCGCTGCTTTTCCTCGTCGTCACCCTTTCCGCGATCGGGCTTGCCTTCCTTTCGGTGCGCCGCTTCTACCATGGCAGGATGAGGCGGGGGATCGCCTGGGGTTGCGGTTACCCTTTCCGCACTTCCAGGATGCAGGACACTTCGGAAGGATTCGGTCAGCCGATCCGGCAGATTTTTGAACCCTTCTTCAGGATCGAGCGCGAGCTTCCTTCCCCGTTCGATTCCGCCCCTCGCTACCGGGGGGTG
>JAJZTT010000189.1 GCA_021848705.1 Pseudomonadota bacterium | reverse complement strand
CGGCGCCTTTTCCAGCAGGACCGGAATCGTGTGCAAGCTCGTGCACGATTCCCGTGATCCGGAGGCTTTCCGGTCCGTCTCGACGGACGTCTTCAGGATCTTCCAGGAAACCCTCACCAATATCGCGCGTCATGCGGGTGCGACCCGGGTCGACATCGGTTTTCATTTACGGAACGGGAAGCTGAACCTGACCGTGTCGGACAACGGCGTCGGGATCGAGAAAGGTACGCAATCGAAGTCCCTGGGCATTCTCGGGATGCGCGAGCGGGCGAAGTCCATAGGCGGGACGCTGGTCGTCGGGCCCGGGAGATTCGGTGGAACCAGGGTTTTGTTCGAGATCCCGCTGGAGGGGAAAAAAGCTGCCGGGGGCTAGCGCCTCCAGTATCCCCTGAATTTCTCGATGACTTCCGTCATTTCGGAGTCCGAGAGGAGATGGGGTTCTCCAACCTGCAGCGTTCTCCAGTACATCTCGCAAAGAGATTCCACTTCGACCGCGAGTGCGAGCGCAGTATCGATATCCTTGCCGGTGGCGATCATGCCGTGATTGGCAAGCAGGCAGGCGCGCCGTTCTTCGAGCGCGGCAAGCGCATGATCCGAAAGCTCCTGGGTGCCGAAAAGCGCATAGGGTGCGCAGCGCAGCGTGGTACCTCCTGCAGCGGCGATCATGTAGTGGAAGGCCGGAACCTCCCTTCTCAGGCAGGCGAGCGTGGTGGCGAAAGGGGAATGGGTGTGGATCACTGCGCCTACATCGAGTCTGCAAGCCAGAATGTCGCGGTGAAACCGCCATTCGCTCGACGGGCGATCCCCGGAAACGACTTTTCCAGAGAAATCCATCCGCACCATGTCTTCTTCGTTCATGTCTTCCGGCGCCATTGCGGAAGGGGTGACCAGAAACCCGCCTTCCACCCTCGCCGAAACATTGCCCGATGCGCCTCGGTTGAGTCCCAGCGCCACGAGGCGCCTGGATGCTTCCAGCATTTTTTTTCCAGGTCCGGATTCCATTCTTTCCTCAGGTTCTCGGCAGGGTGAGGGTGGTGACGAGTCCGCCCGCAGGATGGTTGTCGAGAGAGAGCTTCCCTCCGTGCAGTTCGGCAATCGCCTTGGAAATGGCGAGTCCGAGCCCGGTTCCTCCCGTGTCCCGGCATCGCGAAGTCTCCAGCCTGTAGAAAGGCTCTGTCACCAGATCCAGCTTGTCTTCCGGGATTCCCGGGCCATCGTCCCGGACCCTGATCCGGAGAAATTCCGCATCCTCCTCGATCGAGATGACCGCCTTCTTCCCGTACTTGATCGCATTTTCCACCAGATTGCCGATCGCCCTTTTCAGCGCCTGCGGCTTGCAGAGGAAAGTGGTTTTCGCCTCCCCACGGATCGCCACATCTCCGCCCATTTCCATCTGGTCGTCCTGGATGCTGCCGAGCAGCGCATTGATGTCCACGGGCCTGGGGCTTTCCCCGTTGCCGATCCCTCTCATGAGGTTGAGGCTGGTCGTCACCATGGTGTCCATTTCCTCCAGATCCTTGACGAATTTGGCCTTGAGTTCGGCGTCTTCGAGGAGTTCAGCCCTCAGCGTGAGGCGGGTGATGGGAGTCTTGAGATCATGCGACATCGCCGCATGGATCCTCGCCCTCGATTGCAGGTATTCGAGCAGCCGCGTCTGCATGGTGTTGAAGGCGCGTGCCGCGCGCCTCATTTCGGTCGATCCCTGTTCCGGAAGGGGCGGGCGGTTGATGTTCTTTCCGAGTTCGTCGGCCGCCCTGGCGAGCAGGTTGAGCGGGCGGGTGACCCAGTGCACCGCGACCAGCGAAAGAATCAGGATCACGACGAGCAGGGTCGAGAGATTGATGAGCATGCGGGCGGGGAAAATGTGACTGATCCTGCGCCGGTAGTGGAAGGAAACCCATTCTCCGTCCTGCAGCCTGGTCTGCACCGCGAAGGAGGCGTTCCGGGGCCAGTAGAAGGGGACGGTCTCCCCGGTGGAAAAGAGCTTCACCATGCGTTTTTCGCCCACCTGGCCGTGAATCAGCGTCTCGATGTCCGCGGCATCGCTTCCCACGATCGGCGGGCCCGAAAATTTCCTGCCCATGGCGACCTGCAGGGGGGCCCCGGTGAGCAGCGATGCGGTGCGTTCGCGCTGGTCGGGCGGGGTGGCGTCGAGCAGCCTCATGTAGGCTGCGATTCCCTGGGCCGCCTGGGTCCAGATGATGAGGGAAAGGGATTTTTCCCGCTCGACGATCTGGATGGCTGCGCTCAGCATCTGTCCTGCGAGCAGTCCCCCGATCAGGATCAGGATCATTCTGCCGAAAAGGGATTTCGGCATTACTTCTCGAATTCCACTTTGGCTGCGAGCATGTAGCCCTCGCCGCGGATGGTCTTGATGAGCATGGGTTCCTTGGCGTCGTCCCCAAGGCGCTGGCGCAGGCGGCTGACCTGGACGTCGATGCTCCTGTCGAAAGGAAACATCTCCCGGCCCCGGCACAGGTCCATCAACTGGTCCCGGTTCAGGATGCGGTTGGCGTGATCGATGAACACCCTGAGCAGCCTGTATTCGGATCCGCTCAGGGGGACGGCAACCCCCTGTGGAGAGGTGAGCTGCCTGGAAAGCATGTCGAGGTGCCAGCCGGAAAAGCGCACCACGTTCGCCTCGTCAGGCTTGATCGCTTCCTGGCTTGCTTTGGAACGCCTCAATATGCTCTTGATCCTGGAGAGCAGTTCGCGGGGATTGAAAGGTTTCGCGACATAGTCGTCCGCGCCCATTTCCAGTCCTACGATCCGGTCCATGTCGTCGCCTTTCGCGGTCAGCATCAGCACGGGAATTTGCGACTTGGCGCGGATGTTCCTGCAAAGCACCAGACCGTCTTCACCGGGCAGCATCAGGTCCAGGACGATGATGGAAATATTTTCTGATTCAAGAACTTCCTGCATGCGCTTGCCGTCGGCAACCAGGGTCACCCGGTAGCCGTTTTTCTGCAGGTAGTCGCCGAGCAGGGCGCGTATGTCCCTGTCGTCGTCGACGATGAGGATGTGGTCGGTACTGTTCATGGTATCCATGAGGAATATATCATCGACGCGGATTCATTTCACTTTTTTCGTGAATTCCGAGTAATGGTGCACGTTTCCGGATTTCCATGCGGACCCGGGGATCGCTGCAAAATCGCGCGCGATCCGGTTTTTTTTCGCGAGGAGGAGATCGATCGCGCGAGGAAAGAAGCCGTTCAGCTTCGAAGTCAGCCTTTCCTTCCAGCCGATCAGATGCTCGCCGGAACCCTTTTCGATGGCTTTCAGGATGGCCCTGGCGGTGCGATCGGCCTCTTCCATGGAAATGTCCGCCCGTTCGCTCCATTGCATGGCAGCTTCCGAGTGCAGTCTGGTTCTGGTCGCTCCGGGTGACACATGGCAGACCCGGATTCCGCCGTGTCCGATTTCCCGGCGCAGCGCTTCCGAAAATCCGCGCAGGGCGAATTTTGTCGCGGAATAGGCCGAAAAATGCGCGAATCCGACCGAACCCATGGGGGAGCCGATGTTGACGATGGTGCCGTATCCGTTGCGGACGAAATGGGGTAGCACCGCGCGCGCGAGCAGCATCGGGCCGGTGAGGTTGGTCGCGACGATCCTTTCGATTTCTTCCATCGGCTGGTGGGGGAATTCGCAGAAACAGGAAATCGCCGCATTGTTGACGAGCATGTCCAGCCCGCCCAGATGCTGCATCGCGTCCAGGATCAGGCGGACCTGGCCTTCGCTTCGCGAAACGTCGAAGGGCAGGGCATGCGCCCGGCCGCCCTGCGCCCGGATGTTCATGGCGAGATCGACCAGATTCTGCTCGTTCCTTCCCACCAGGACGAGCGATGCGCCCCGGGAAGCGAGCAGGAGCGCAAGCTGCCTGCCGATTCCGCCCGAAGCTCCGGTGAGCAGGATGCGGCTTCCTTCGATCGCTGTCTTCATCATGGTTCCCATGCAGTTTCCGTGATTTATACCCCTGTACTGTACGGTGGTTTTGACCGGGGCGTAACGGAGTGTAACGCTGCGGGGAAAGTTTCCAGCTCAGGTCTGGGTGGGGGCGAGCCAGCTCCTGCCGTCCCTGGCCACCAGCAGCTCTGCAGATTCCGGCCCCCAGGTTCCCGATGAATAGTTGGGGAAATCCGGCGCCGGATTGTCCCGCCACACTTCCAGAACGGGCTGGATGATGCGCCAGGCGGCTTCCACCTGATCCGCCCGCATGAAAAGCGTGGCGTCTCCGCCCATCACGTCGCGCAGCAGCGTCTCATAGGCGCCGGGAGATTCGGCCCTGAATGCATCCCGGTAGCTGAATCTCATGTCGACGGGGCGCAATCTCAGCGGAGTGCCCGGTTCCTTGGCCATGAACTTCAGCACGATTCCCTGTTCGGGCTGGATCTGGATCACCAGTCTTGCAGGCTGTGCGTTCAGTCCGACCGAGGCGGGAAACGAGCGGTGGGGAACGTCGCGGAAGCGGACAGAGATTTCCGAGACTGCACGGGAGAGGCGCTTTCCCGTCCTGAGGTAGAAGGGCACGTCCTGCCATCTCCAGTTGTCGACGTGAAGCTTGAGCGCGGCATAGGTTTCCGTTCCGGAGTCCGGGGAAACCATATGCTCGGCCCGGTAGGCAGGCATTTCCGCGCCGCCCATCCATCCCGGGCCGTATTGCCCCCTTGCCGCGCATTCCGCCACTTCGTCCCTTTCGATGAGACGGATCGCCCTCAGCACGTCGAGCTTGCGGTTCCGGATATCGTCGGCCTCGTAGGCGACGGGGGGTTCCATGGCGACGAGGCAGAGAAGCTGGATGAGATGGTTCTGCACCATGTC
>JAJZTT010000188.1 GCA_021848705.1 Pseudomonadota bacterium | reverse complement strand
GATCTATCGCCCTGAGGGTGGAACTCTTTCCCGCACCATTCGCTCCGATGAGGGAGACGATTTCCCCTGCTTCGAGTTTCAGGTCGATTCCCTGGACGGCCCTGATCCCGTCGTAGGAAACATGCAGATTTTCGATCTCGAGCAGACTCATGAAGTACCCAGATAGGCTTCGATCACGGCGGGGTCGTTGCGGATTTCTTCCGGAGTTCCTTCCGCGATCCTGTGGCCGAAATTGAGCACGCAAAGGCGGTCGCAGATTCCCATGACCAGCTTCACGTCGTGTTCGATGAGCAGGATGGTGACACCGTCATCCCGGATCCTTTCCATCAGGATACGCAGCGAATCGGTTTCGGAATGATTCATGCCTGCGGCGGGTTCGTCGAGCGCGAGGAGAACGGGATCAGTGGCCAGCGCTCTGGCGATTTCCAGTCGCCTCTGATCACCGTAGCTGAGGTTCCTTGCAAGCATGTGCTCGTGCCGGGAAATCCCGACATAGGAAAGAAGGTCGCGGGCGCGATCGGCAATCTGCTTCTCCTCCAGAACCGAGAAAGAATTGCGGATGATGGCGCCGAAAACGCCGGAACGTGTCCTGCAGTGACGACCGACCATGACGTTTTCCAGGGCGGTCATGTTGGAAAAAAGCCGGATGTTCTGGAAAGTCCTGGCAATGCCCGCCTTCGCCATGGCGCTCGCCTTGCGCCCGGCCATGTTCATTCCATCCAGGCTGAAGGATCCGGAATCGGGGGAATAGATTCCGGTGATGACGTTGAAGAGGGTGGTTTTTCCCGCGCCGTTCGGTCCGATGAGCGCATAGATTTCCCCCCTTCCGATCGAAAAGGAGACGTCCGAGAGCGCTGCGAGCCCTCCGAAATGCTTGCTGACCCCGGAAACAAGAAGAAGGTCAGTGGCCTGCATCGTAAATGCTCGAATTTTCGTGCCTCGCGGTTTCGTCGTGAGCGGCAAGCTCGCGACTTCTGACCGGAGAGGGCCAGAGACCTGCAGGACGGAACAGCATGACCAGAATCAGCGAGATGCCGAAAAGCAGCATCCTGATGCTGGAAGGATCCGCATAGACATGGCCGAAGATTGCCTGCTGCAGGGATCCGACATAACGCAGCGCTTCGGGCAGGATGGATAGGAGAACTGCACCGAAAATGACGCCCCGGATATGCCCCATTCCCCCGAGAACCACCATGCACAGGATCATGATCGATTCCATCAGCGTGAAGCTCTCGGGGCTCACGAATTCCTCGAATCCGGCGAAGAGCGTGCCGGAGAGGCCTCCGAAGCTCGCACCCATTGCGAAGGCGAGGAGCTTGACGTTGCGGGTGTTGATGCCCATGGCCTCTGCTGCAATTTCATCTTCGCGGATCGCAGCCCAAGCCCTTCCGATCCTTGAATCCTGGAGGCGGCTGGAAACGAATGCAACAAGAATGGTGAATGCGAGAAAAAGAAAATAGTAATTGTAGACAGCGGGAAAGCCGGAAGAGAGCGGATGGTTGAGGGAGAATCCGCCGATCCTGATCGGATCGATAAGGTTGACACCCTGCGGCCCGCCCGTGATGTCGTAGGGGGCGTTGAGATTGTTGAGGAAGATGCGGATGATTTCACCGAAGCCCAGGGTCACGATGGCGAGATAATCCCCCCTGAGTCTCAAGGTGGGCGCACCGAGCAGGATGCCGAACAGGCCTGCGACCACGGCGCCGAGCGGAAGAAGCAGCCAGAAGGGAAGGTGCAGCCCGAAATGGGGGGAGGCGAGCAGCGCATATAGATAGGCGCCCACCGCGAAGAAGGCCACATAACCCAGATCCAGGAGTCCTGCGAATCCAACCACGATGTTGAGGCCGAGGGCGAGCATGCTGTAGAGAAGCGAGAAATCGATGATCCTCACCCAGGTCCTGCCGAATGCGAAGTCGGTCAGGAAAGGCAGTGCCAAAAGTCCTGCGGCAAGGAGGATGAGCCTGGCCCGGCGACTCATGGGCGATCTCCGACTTGTTCGCCGAGAAGGCCGGACGGGCGGAACACCAGGACCAGGATCAGGACGAAAAATGCGAACACATCCTGGTAATTGCTGCCGAAAACCCCGTCGGTGAGGGAGCCGAGGTATCCGGCCCCCATGCTTTCGATCACGCCTAACAGGATTCCGCCGAGCATCGCCCCCTCGATGTTGCCGATTCCTCCCAGGACTGCCGCCGTGAAGGCTTTCAGTCCCAGCATGAATCCCATATCGTAATGGGCGATACCGTAGTAGGCGCCGACCATCGTTCCAGCGACAGCGGCAAGCGCGGAGCCGATGATGAAGGTGATCGAAATGATGAGATTTGAATCCACTCCGAGCAGGGTGGCCACTTCGGGATGCTGCGCGGTGGCGCGCATGGCGTTGCCGAGCCGGGTGCGCTTCACCATCCAGGAAAGTGCGCCCATCATGGCGGCCGATGCGCAGAGGATGAGGATCTGGATCGGGCTGATGCTGACGCCGGAGAAAGTGAACGAGCCCGACTGGAAAAGGGGGGGGAAGGAGAGATATTCCCTGCCCCAGATCATCATGGCGGCGTTCTGCAGGAGGATGGAGACGCCGATCGCTGTGATGAGCGGGGCGAGCCTGGGCGCGTCCCTGAGCGGTCTGTAGGCGATTCGTTCGACGAGATATCCGAGCGCCATGCAAACGATCGCGGCGACGAGAACGCCTGTCCCGACCAGCGCGGGGCCGGGAAGTCCTGTTCCGGACAGGAAATGGACCACCGCGAGGGTGACCATGGCGCCGATCATCACGATGTCGCCGTGTGCGAAATTGATCAGGCCGAGGATGCCGTAGACGAGCGTGTAACCGAGCGCCACCAGCGCATAAATGCTGCCGAGAACGATTCCGTTGACGAGTTGCTGGAGAAAGATTTCCATGGCGTTAGAGGGTGGAAACAGCTTTCCAGTTTCCGCCCTTCACCTGGAATATCGTCACGGCCCCCTTCAGGATGTCGCCGTTGCGGTCGAAGGAGATCCTGCCTGTCACGCCGGAATAGTCCGATTTCGCGAGATAGGGAAGATACACGGTAGGATCGATGGAGCCCGCCTTCTCCATGGCGGAAACCATGGCCATGGTCGCGTCGTAGGAATAGGGGGAATAAAGCTGGATTTTTCCGTACTTCGCGTTGAATCTCTTCTCGAAATCGGCTCCTCCCGGCATGCTGTCGATCGGAATTCCCGGGGCGGAAGCATAAGCTCCTTCGGCTGCGCCGCCTGCAAGCCGGATGAATTCCGGACTTTTCGATCCGTCCGCGCCGAGGAAGGGAACGTTGAGTCCCAGATTCCTGAGCTGCCTCATCATGGGACCTGCCTGCGCATCCATTCCGCCGTAAAAGAGCAGGTCGGGCTGTTTTCCCTTGATCGAGGTGAGGATGGCGGTGAAATCGGTGGCGTGATCGTTGGTGTATTCGTGTGCAACCACGCTCGCGCCCATGGATTTGACGTCCTTTTCGAACCGGTCCGCAATGCCGCGCCCGTAGGCCGTGCTGTCGTCGATGATGGCGATCCTCTTCGCCATTCCGGTTGCGAAAAACGAGAGCGCCTGTCCCTGCTGGTTGTCGTTGGTGACGACGCGGAAAGTGGTTCTGAAACCCTGATGAGTATAGGAGGTTGCGGTAGCGGAAGGGGAGATTTGCGGGATGCCCGCATCGCTGTAGATCCTGGAAGCGGGAATGGAGGTTCCGGAATTGAAATGTCCGATGACGCCCGCCACCTCCTCGTCCACGAATTTCTGCGCAACGATGGTCGCAGTCCTGGGATCCGCCTGATCGTCCTCGCTCAGGATGACCACCTTCGCCTTCTTTCCGCCGATGACTACTCCCTTGGCATTGAGGTCGTCCGCGGCCATGCGAACGCCATCGTCGTTGTCCTTGCCCAGATGCGACTGGGGGCCGGTGAGCGGAGCGGCGGAGCCGATCCTGATCAGCAGTTCGGAATCTGAGGAATGTCTTGCGCAACCAGCGAGCATGGCTGCGATTGCGAGGATGAATGCTTTGATGGTGTACTTCATCCGTGTATTCGTTGCGGTCAGTTCGGTTTCAGGGAAAGGATGTATTCTACTAGCTTTCTGATATTTTCCCTTGAAACCTTGGGATAGCTGGGCGGCATCGACATGCCCCCGGTTGCGCTCACCCAGTTCCCTTTTCCGCCCATGGCGATCTTCTTCTCCAGCATTTCCTCCACATCCTTGCGGCTTTCCCTGCCGGAACGGATCATTTCGTTATAGCGGGACGATACGTCGTTCCAGGAAGGGCCGATCACCTTGGTGTCGAGGTCGTGGCAACTCGTGCACTGGCTTTTTTCGGCGAGCAGGAGACCTTCGCTGATTCGACCCGTGTCCGGTCTGGAGGCGTTTGGCACGTTGCTTGCGTTGCACCCGGAAATCAATGTCGCAGCAAGCAAAAGAGGATATATTTTCATGCCGTCAAAGAAAAAGGCGGCCCGGAAGGCCGCACTTGAATACTTCCAGCACTGAAGTGCCTTGTTCTTACATCTTGCCGGATTTCACAGCGGCAAACAGAGCCTTGGCTGCGTCGTCTTCGTGACCCTTGATGTAGTTGTTGTACATGCCAGTCATGGTGCCGGCTTGTGCCTTGAACTTGGGTTCAGCAGAAGCGATCTTGCGATCGGATACCTTGAAGCCATCCTTGAAGACCTTTGCAAGGGCTTCTTCGCTGCCGTATGCCTTGGCGACACGATCCCATGCGGGTCCAACTACGTCGTGATCGAGTGCATGGCAAGCCTTGCAAGGACCGGTATTGAATGCGTTTGCCGTAGCGGAAAAGGCCATCAGTCCGGC
>JAJZTT010000021.1 GCA_021848705.1 Pseudomonadota bacterium | reverse complement strand
CCGTATGGCGATCAACAGGCCGAAAATTGCTCATGGCTGATCCAGAAGATTCGATCTCTCATTATCTCACGACTGACCCGATAGTCCGACAGGCTGCTAGGGCCGTAGCAATTGGCTTCACCACTTCAGATTTTTCGTGCAGGGGAACCCAGCAACCTTCCCTGTACGTGAAGAATTGGCCATGGATGTACTTCAGATGTCCTCCGAACAGGTTTTGAACCAGGGATTGGAGGCTATGAGTAGTTCCGGAATTATCCATTGAGGGGCCTCCTGTTCTTCACCCACTGATAAATCTCCTCCTCAACATATCCTATACGGTGCTCGGAGAGATGTACCTTTTTTGGAAAATCAGCCTTTCTTTCCAAGCGCCATATCGTGGTTCTTGAAAGGGACGAGATCTTACAAACATCGTTTAACGATATGATATTTAATGAGTTTGTATTTGATACTGCCATTCTTTGCCTCCAAAAAAATTAATATTTTTCCCATGGAGACTGCTGGCAATAAAAATGAGGGCGAGCAATGTCCACGGGCTTAAAAAGCCAAAATTACGTTCATGGACATACCCGGTTAGGAATCGTGAAATTCCCGGGGGTGAGTATGCGGAAAAAGTCGGAATTGAATCTTCAAGAAGATCGCTATCCCAGTTATTTCCAATTTTCGGAACTCCAAAACTTCTTGAAGTCCAGTTCCCTTGCAGGTTTGACGAAAATGTTGCCAAACCATCATGCCTGATGAAACCTCACCAAGGCAAGAATTACCGCGAGCGAAGTTGTCGCAGTTTCAGGCAAGAATTATATATATTTAAAAAAAGAAGTCAAGAAAAATTCGTTCGGAGTTTTTGTAGTGAGGATATGGGCAGCATCATGAATTTGATCTGGGGGGGATTCTTGCAAAATGCTACCCAAATTGCTACCCAAAAAGAAAATGGCCTAGAGAAAAAATCTCTAAGCCATTGTATTTTATGGTGCCGGCAATAGGAATCGAACCCACGACCTTCTGATTACAAATCAGCTGCTCTACCAACTGAGCTATGCCGGCGACAGGGGGAGATTTTACCCTGCTGAGCAATTCTGTCAATAAAACCTGTCAATATATTGAAATTACAGAATAATCCGAACAACCCAAGGGGATGACCCGAAGGCGGGGGGGAAATATTCCGCCCCGATTGAGCAATCCGGATCAGAAATCTTCGTAGCTTCGTCAGTAATATGACGACTGTCGAGGGAGAAATTCATGAGTAAAACTGCAAAAAACGCTTATTCCGTGCGCTTTGACAGGGTGTTCGCGTATATCGACGAACACCTTGACGAGGATTTGACGCTGGAGGGCTTGAGCCGGATTGCGAACTTTTCGAAATTCCACTTCCATCGGCAATTTTCGGCATACGCGGGTCTAGGCGTGTTCCAGTACGTGCAGCTCATGCGGCTGCGAAGGGCCTCATTGCGGCTGGCGGAAAACCGGGGGGAGAGAATTCTCGACATCGCCCTGGAAGCCGGATTCGAAAGCCATGAAGCCTTCTCGCGTGCATTCAAGCGCGCATTCGGTCAGACGCCGTCCGCATTCAGGCGCAAACCGGAATGGGACTCCTGGAGAGCCTGCCTTGCCTTTTCCCATATCACAAGGAGTATCGTCATGGATGTCAGGATCGTGGATTTTCCGCAAACCCGTATTGCAGCACTCGAACATCTGGGGCCTGCGAGCCGGCTCCCGGACTCGGTGCAACACTTCATCGACTGGCGAAAGGCGACCGGACTTTCGCCGATCGAGAACAAAAGGACTTTCGGCATCGCCTACAGCAACCCCGACACCACGCCCCCCGAGGAATTCCGCTTCGATATCTGCGGAGAAGTCGATGCGCCGGTGCCGGAGAATCCACAGGGCGTGCAAAACAAGTGCATTCCGGCCGGACGCTGCGCCGTAGTACGGCATTTCGGGACACCGGACAGGATAGGAGAGACCGTCTATCCGCTGTATCGGGACTGGCTTCCGGAAAGCGGAGAGGAGTTGCGCGACTTCCCGCTCTTTTTCCAGTATCTGAGCATTTATCCAGAAACCCCTGAGGATGCGTGGCAAACGGACGTGTTTCTTCCTCTCAAATAATCTTCACCTGACGAGGGAGGATATGTTGCAGGCACCGAAATTGCCTCATTTCCGAAAAAACCATATAGTGAGAATGGGCATGATTGGGCGGGAAGAAGGCGCTATGGGATTTTTCAGGGCGCAACACGAAGGGTTCATGGAAACCCTGGCCACTTGGCGCGACAGGCGTGACATGGTTCCCGCGCTTCTCTCCCAGGCCTACAGCAGCTTCGAAGGGAACGTTGCATTCCAGGTGCAAGGTTTTCCGGAAGTGGCATGCAAAAAGGGATGCGCGGCCTGCTGCACGGTGAGGGTCGTCGCAACCGCTCCCGAAGTGCTGCTCGCTGCGCGCTACATCCGCCATATGGACGGTTCCCTACAAAGAGACGGGGTCAACCTGAAGGCGCGCATCGCGGAAGCGGACGAGAAGACCCGTGGGCTGGGCGAAGCGCAAAGGATGTCCCTGCGCCTTCATTGCCCTTTCATCGCCAAGGGAATTTGTCTCATCCATCCTGCAAGGCTCTTCGCCTGCCGCGGGCATGCTTCCCACGACAGGCAAGCCTGCAACGATGCGGCTTCAGGGAGCCCGATCGAAGTGCCGATTTCCATGCCGCACAGGATGGTGCGCAGCATGGTGCAAAACGCGATGCAGTCCGCGCTCCGCGATTCAGGCTACGCTTGGGGAATGTACGAACTGAATCATGCGCTTTCCATCGCGCTCGACGATGAAGGCGCGGAAGATGCCTGGAGAGGCGGCTGCGACGTCTTCAGGGAGGCCCGGATCGAAGACATCGACATGCTCGAGATGGCAGCCGTCTTCGACGAGATCCGCGGGCTCACTTCACCAGCGTGAGCTTCGGCCTGCCGCCTGTAGGAGGTTTCGGTTCTTCGTCCGGTGGAGGAGGAGCCCCCCCTTCGCTTTCGTCGACCTGGAAGAAAAGCCCTTCCCCGCTCTCCCGCGAAAAGATCCCGGCAACCCGTCCCACCGGAATCCAGACTTCGCGCGGCACGCCTCCGAATCGGGCCGAGAACTGGATGGAATCGTTGCCGAGAACCAGCCCGCGCGTTGCGGAAGCCCCGATGTTGAGCACGATCTCTCCATTCTTCACGAACTCCATCGGCACCCTGGTGTTCGAATCGACCTTCACGGAAAGATAGGGGGTTTCGCCGTGATCGGAGCACCATTCGTAAATGGCCCGAACCAGGTAGGGTTTTGTCGGTGCTCCGCTCACCTGCGCATGACCTTTTCGGAAGCCGTCAGGGCGCTGATGAACGCAGGCCTGCTGAAAATTCTTTCCGCGTATTTCAGGATGGGCGCAGCCTGCTTACCGAGCTGGATTCCGTAATAGTCGAGACGCCAGAGCAGCGGCGCAAGCGAAACGTCGAGCATCGAGAACTCGTCTCCCAGTATGAATTTCTGCTTGGCGAAAACCGGAGCGATCTGGGTCAGGCTGTCGCGAATGGCAAGTCGCGACTTGTCCGCCGCTTTCTGGCTGCCATGCTCGATTTCGGCAACATGCACGAACAACTCTTTCTCGAAGCGGAACAGGAAAAGACGCGCCCTCGCCTTCATGATCGGATCTGCTGGCATCAGTTGCGGATGGGGAAACCGATCATCGATGTATTCGTTGATGATGTTCGATTCGTACAGGACGAGATCGCGCTCCACCAGAACCGGAACCTGGTTGTAGGGATTCATGACCGCCAGATCTTCCGGCTTGTTGAAAAGATCCACGTCGATGATCTGGAAATCCATGTCCTTTTCATACAGCACGATGCGGCATCGCTGGCTGAAGGGGCAGGACGTGCCCGAATAAAGAGTCATCATATCAGCAATCTTCCGACAAAATGATATTTTAAACCATTTCCATCCCGAATTTAAATCGTTTTATCGTAACACCATGTATCCATGACGAAAAGAGTCACACGGGGATGTCGCAATCGATGAATTCGTGCCGCAATCCGAAACGTTCCGAGAGATGTTCTCCAAGCGCCCGGATTCCGTAGCGCTCGGTCGCATGGTGGCCTGCGCTGATGTAGGCAACCCCGGACTCGAGCGCCTCGTGAACGGTATGTTCCGAGATTTCACCGGAGAGGAAGGCATCCGCGCCAAGAGTTGCCGCTTCCAGCAACATTCCCTGCGCCGCCCCGCTGCACCATGAAACGGTCCTCAGGGTCTTTTTCCCATCCCCGACCAGGAGCGGAGTGCGCGAAAGCTTGGTCGAAACCGCTTCGCCGAATTCCTCAAGGGTCACCGACCGATCCAGTTCGCCGATCATGGCGATGTTCTGCTCCCCGAATCTTCCCTGCACGGAAATTCCGAGCCTTTTGGCGAGCATCGCATTGTTTCCGAATTCCGGATGGGCATCGAGCGGCAGGTGATAGGCGAACAGACTCATTCCGCTTTCCAGGAGAAGCGCAATCCTCCTTCTCGCCATTCCGGTGATCCTGGGATCGCTTCCCTTCCAGAAATAACCATGATGAACGAATACCGCGTCTGCCTCGAAATCACGCGCCTTCTCGAGAAAGGCAAGAGAGGCAGTCACTCCTGTCGCGATCCTGGCGATGTCCCGATTGCCTTCAATCTGAAGTCCGTTCGGGCAATAATCGCGAAAGCGGTCGATCTCGAGCAAACGTCCGGTATAATCTTCCAATTCCCTGTGTTTCATGAGGACCTCCCGTCATGCGCAGACTTTGGCTTATTTTTGCACAAACTGCGACCATCAGTCTTGCGATCCTGTTCGTCATCTCCACACTGAAAGCCAACCTGCTGCCCTGGGGAAAGCATGGGAGCGTCGCCACGATCCGGGTCGCAGCGGAAGAATACCCCACAAAAGCATCCAGTTACAGTGATGCGGCGGGAAAGGCGATGCCTTCGGTCGTCAACATTTTCACCAGCAAGGAAGTCCGGGTTCCGCCGAACCCGCTGCTGGAAGATCCATTCTTCAGGCGCTTCTTCGGAATCCCGGAACAGAACCGGACGCGCCGCAGCATGAGCCTCGGCTCGGGCGTGATCGTGAGCCCGGAAGGCTACATTCTCACCAACCATCATGTCGTCAATGCAGCCGACGAAATCGAGGTGGCTCTCTCGGACGGAAGGAAATCGCTGGCACGGGTCGTCGGATCCGACCCGGACACCGACCTCGCCGTACTGAAAGTCGATTTCCAGGGACTCACCCCGGTCACTTTCGGGGATTCCGGAAAAATCAGGGTCGGGGACGTGGTGCTCGCCATCGGAAATCCTTTCGGGGTGGGAGAGACGGTCACCATGGGCATCGTGAGTGCATTGGGACGCAGCCACCTCGGCATCAACACCTACGAAAATTTCATCCAGACCGATGCCGCGATCAACCCAGGCAATTCGGGAGGCGCGCTGATCGACGCAGCCGGAAACCTGGTCGGCATCAACACAGCCATCTATTCGCAAAGCGGCGGCTCCCTCGGGATCGGTTTCGCAATTCCAGTGAGCCTCGCCCGCAACGTGATGGAACAGATCATCGAAAAGGGCGCCGTCACTCGAGGCTGGATCGGGGTGGAACTGCAGGACATCAGCCCGCAACTCGCCAATTCTTTCGGCTTGTCCGACACGAGAGGAGCACTCATCGCCGGCGTATTCAGGGAAGGCCCCGCCTATGCGGCCGGGATCCGTCCGGGCGACATCGTCCTCGGACTAGGAGAAGGGAAAGTCTCCGATTCCTCTTCGCTGCTCAACCAGATCGCGGAACTGGAACCCGGGAAATCGACGGAGATCCAGGTGCTCAGGGGAGGAAACAGGCTGGATTTCAGGGTGATGGTCGGAAAACGTCCCAAGGTGAACCACTGATGCTGATCGACACCCATTGCCACCTCGACGCGGAAGAATTCGACCCGGACAGGAACGATGTGATCGAGCGGTCGCGGGCCGCAGGCGTTTCCGCCTTCGTAATTCCGGCCGTGGAGCATGCGAATTTCGAAAAAGTGCTCGAAATTTCGGCCGCCCATCTCGCCTGTTATCCCGCGCTCGGCATCCACCCGATGTATGTCGAGCGTGCCGTAGAAGAAGATCTCGAAGCGTTGAAATCCAGGGCCCCCGAATCGATCGCCATCGGAGAAATCGGCCTGGATTTCTATATCGAAAATTTCGATCGGGAGAGGCAGGTGCATTTTTTCGAGGCGCAACTCAGGATTGCCCGCGATCTCGATCTCCCGGTGCTGCTGCACATTCGGCGCGCCCAGGATGTGGTGCTTTCCATTTTGAGAAGGATCCGTGTGAAGGGCGGGATCGCCCACGCCTTCAACGGCAGTTTCGAGCAGGCGAGAGAATTCCACAAGCTTGGATTCAGGCTGGGATTCGGCGGTGCGGTTACCCGTGATCGCGCCACGAGAATCCGCTCGCTCGCGAAAACCTGCCGCTCGAAGCCATCGTCCTCGAAACCGATTCCCCGGACATGCCACCCTCCTTCATCGGGCGGGCCAGGAACAGCCCTGAATACCTTCCGCAAATCGCGAAAGTCATCGCCGATCTCAGAAAAATGCCGGAAGCGGAACTCGCATTCACCACAACCGAAAACGCAAAAAACACACTGGAACTGGAATGAATCCTCAATTCGAAAGGACGCTGATCCTCATCAAGGAAGAAGGAGTCAGGAAGCTTGCCGAAAAGCATGTCTTCCTGGCCGGACTCGGGGGAGTGGGATCGTATTGCGCAGAGGCGCTGGCAAGGGGCGGAATAGGCCGGCTCACCCTGCTCGATCATGACGTGGTCGCCGCAAGCAACATCAATCGCCAGCTGCCCGCGCTTCTCTCCACGTTAGGACAATCCAAGGCCGAGCTGATGGCCGCCCGCATCAAAGACATCAATCCGGAATGCATCGTGAGGTTGGACAGGCGATTCCTCACCCCTGAAAACGTCAACGACATCGTCCCAGCCGATTCCGATTATGTGATCGACGCCATCGATTCCCTCAACTGCAAGGTGGCGCTCGTTGCGGAAAGCGTGAAAAGGGGATTGAAAGTCGCCTCCAGCATGGGTGCCGGAAACAAGCTGGACCCTTCCAGGATCCGGCTGGCCGACATTTCCGAAACCCGCATCTGCCCGCTCGCCAGCCAGATGAGGAAGCGATTGAGAAAGCGCGGGGTGGAGCGCGACGTGATCGCGGTTTTTACCGACGAAAAGCCCCGTGCCCCGCTTCCTCCCGAGCCCGTCTCCGGACACGGACGGCCTCGCGCGGTAAACGGAACCATCAGCTACATGCCGCCGCTTTTCGGCATGATGCTCGCAGGCGCAGTGATCCGCGAGCTACTCGAGCAATGACTCAGGCTGCATTCCGGGCCCCACCCTCTTCGCGGGAAATCCAGCACAGCCTGTTGAATTCGCGCCGGAGGGTAGGATCCTTCATCCAGATGCGCGCTTCCCGGTACCCCTTCCTGCGAAGGTCCAGTTCAATGGCAAGCCAGTCGACATAATCCCCGCTCAATGCCATTTCCCTGGCCTTCCTGACCATCCTCTCGAAACGATCGTGCATGGGCATCTCCCTGTACCATGTGCGCCCGATGATACTGCCCTTCCATTGCAGGATTCTTTCAATAAAAAAGGCCCCGATCGGGGCCTTTTTTCCCGGAACAAAACCGGAATCAATCGTTTTTCTGATGCGCGTAGCTGCTTCCGAGATAGACGAACGCGAATGCGAGCAGGATGACGACACCGATGGAATTCGTGAAATGGACTGCATCAAACATGATTGTATCTCCTAATTGATTTGGTCTAATGATTTTGCTCCGTGCCTTCCGGCAAAAGGAATTATGCCACCATCTTTTAAAAATATTAACAACTTGATTATTATGGTTATTTAACCATAATAAGATCATGGTCTATTGCGTTCGGAAAGCCTGATCCTGAGCTTCAGGTCGGTGGCGGAATCGGCATTGGCAAGCGCGTCCTCCAGACTGATTTTTCCGTTCGAATACAAATCGAAAAGGGACTGATCGAAGGTACAGACTCCCGGATCCGTGCTTTTGGCCATCACCGCCTTGATCTCGTCCATGCTGCCCCTGCGGATGAGTTCGGATACATAGGGTGTGCCCAGCATGATTTCCATCGCAGGAATGAGCCCCCCTCCCCTGGCAGGAATCAGCCGCTGCGAGATGACCGCCCTCAGGTTCAACGAAAGATCCAGCAAGAGCTGGGGTCTCGAATCCTCCGGAAAGAAATTCACGATCCGGTCGATGGCCTGGTTGGCGTTGTTCGCATGCAGGGTGGAAATGCAAAGATGCCCGGTTTCGGAATAGGTGATCGCATGCTGCATGGTCATCCTGTCGAGGATTTCGCCGATCATGATGACGTCCGGCGCTTCCCGCATTGCGTTCTTCAGCGCATTTTCGAAGGAGTCTGTGTCGATGCCGACCTCCCTCTGATCGACGACCGATTGCTTGTGCCTGTGCAGAAATTCGATTGGATCCTCGATGCAAAGGATGTGGCCGTGCCGGATTTCGCTGCGGTAATCGATCATGGAAGCCAGGGTGGTCGATTTCCCCGAGCCGCTCGCGCCTGCGACCAGGACCAGCCCCCTTTTCTCCATGACGAGATTTTTCAGGATTTTCGGCAGGCCAAGGGTTTCAAGCGCAGGGATGTCGCTCTTGATATAGCGCACCACCATGGCGACTTCGCTTCTCTGAAAATAGACATTGATGCGAAACCTGCCCACATCGCCCATCGAAATGCCGAGATTCATTTCCTTTTTTTCCTCGAATTCCAGGATTTGTGCCTCGGTCATGAGCGAATACGCGAGCGCCCGGGTCGCCCCGGGATGGAGGGGGTCGGTTTCGAGCGGCCTGGTCTTTCCTCCTATCTTGATTTGCACCGGCGCACCGGCACTGCAGAAAAGGTCGGAAGCGTCATTTTCCGCCATGATTCTCAGATAGTCCGGCATTTCCAGTTTTTCGTCAGCGCTTTGCATGGTCCATTATAGGAACTCCGCGCAAAATTCCAGGACGGATTGAACGAAACTGAAAAGGGTGGTATAGTTCCGCTTCTTCGCTCGAAGAACGCCATGTGGCGGGGTGGCAGAGTGGTCATGCAGCGGCCTGCAAAGCCGTGGACGCCGGTTCGATTCCGACCCCCGCCTCCATCTGAAATCACCAAAAAAGATTCAGGAAGCTTCCCGGCCTCGCAAAAGGCTTTTCAATCCTGTTGTCCATGCTTCAGGTTCATCGCCCGAAATAAATCCAGAGCGCGCCGAGCAGAACCGCAAGGAAAACCGGGGCCCATCTTGCCATCCCTTTCCATTCCGCGCGGCGCATCTGCTTTTGTAATTCGAGACGGAGACCGTCTTCCGCCTCCTTGGCCGCAGCAAATTCGCTTGCCATCATTTGCGCCCTGAGCTTGATGTATAGGGCGCGAGCAGACTTTTCGTCCCCTCCCGTCTCCGACAAGGCTTTTGCATGCAATCCGTGACTGATCATGCCGGAGGCGACTTCCCTGGCCGCCATGCTGTAAAAATACTCCTCGTCCTTCCGGCTGGCGAAATCTTCCGCCGCAGACCTGGCCTCCCACATGAATTCCCCTCGCGAATCATCATGAAAGTGAAGTATACCATCCGCAATTTCCCCTTCGTCCGGAAGGTTCACTTGCGGAACAGCCAGAGAAGAAAGGAAAGCAGGGCGGATATGATCAGGCTGCTGGTGACGGGAAAATAGAAACTGAATCCCTTGCGCTCGATACGAATGTCGCCGGGCAAATGCCCGAAGCCGATTTTGGAGATCAAAGGCCAGAGCAGGCCCAGAAGAACCAGGGCCAGTCCGAGGATGACCAGGAACCTGGGCATGGAATCCCGACCGTCCCCGGGGGACGGTCGTTCAATACTTCGGAATTTACTTGGACCCGCCCCCGGAAAGCATCATGTACAGTGCAACCACGACGAAGGGGGTGAAAACCACATAAAAACCGTAGCTGTTCATTGCGTCATGCATCGTCAGTCCTCCTGAATTGATTATTGTAACGGTACCGGGAATGTCAATGAGATCCAGTACCATTCTCATTATATCACTTTTCGGAAAAATGTGACCCGGTACGGAGCAATATCGACAGTTCGTTTTTCATGCGGGAAACGACCTCATCCCAGTCACGCGGCCGCTTCTGGGTGAATATCCTCATCGAAGGATACCAGGGGGAATCATCGCGCTCCTTCATCCAGCGCCATTCGCTTTCGAAGCGATTCATGAGCCAAACCGGCTTTCCGGTCGCACCGGCAAGATGCGCGACGGCGGTATCCACGCTGATCACGAGATCCAGGCTGGAGATGCATGCAGCAGTATCGAGCAGATCGCCGCAATCCCCCATGAGATCAATGACACGCGAATCGGGAAAACACCCGTCCTTCTGCAGGCTGAAGAAATTCACGCCCTCGACCTCCAGAAGCGGTTTCAGCGTTTCGGAGGTCATGCTGCGCAGATTGTCGCGTCTCAATTTCTTGCCACCTGCCCAGACGAGTCCGATCTTCGGCCCCGAAAACCCGGAAAGCTTCCTTTTCCATTCCAGCCTCATCGATTCCGGCACTTGAAGAGCAGGAACAGGTATGGTTTCGATGGTCGTCCCGAAAACATGGGGAAGACTCATGATCGGGCAGTGAAAATCGAAACAGCCCCCATCCCCGGAAGCTATCCCGGGAATTTCGCAGACAAGCCTTTCCAGCTCAGGACCGCAGGCGACGTGGATTTCCCCCTTCATCATGGGAAAGTAGCGCAGCATCATGATCGCATCGCCAAGCCCCTGCTCCATCCAGACCAGAATGCGCTTTCCTTCGAGATCTTCCCCCCGCCATTGCGCGATGCCCGACCTGAACATTTCCCCGCAGCCTGAAAGCTCAACCGCACCAGAAAACCTGCTCTCGTAATGCTCGAAACCCTGCCCATAATTTCCCATGAGAAGCAGGGCTAGCGAAAGATTGAATTTCGCCTTCGGATAATCGATCCTTGCAGCAAGCGCTCCGAGATAGCAGGAAACCGCCTCCTCCGCCCGCCCCTTCTCGAAGAGTGCAAAGCCAAGATTGTTGAGCGCTTCAGGGTAAGCCGGATTGATGGAAAGGGCCTTGCCGAAAGAATCCAGCGCGCCATCGAGATCTCCTGCCCCCTGAAGCGCGAGGCCGAGATTGCACCATGCACCCGGATTTTCAGGCTGCAACTCGATCGCCTTTCCATGAACGGCAACCGCCCTGCCGAAATCGCCCTTTTCCTGAAGGACGATGCCGAAATTGTCCAGCGCCTCGAAAAATGCCGGATCGATACCGACCGCCTTTTCGTAGCTTGCGGCTGCATCCCCGCTTCTTCCCGCCCTTTGCAGCGCGAGCCCCAGGTTGTAATGGAAATGCGCATCCTCCGGTTTCAGGGAAGCGGCCGTCCCGAGAAAGCGTATTGCCTCCCCGGTTTTACCCGATTGCAGCAAAGCGAGTCCGAGCAGGAAATTGGCCTGGGGTTGGCGCGCATCGGCTTGCACGATGCTCCTCGCGGCAAGTTCGGCCTCGGCGAATCTCCCTGCAAGCAGATGGGCCAGCGCATTGCGGATCATCATGCAGCCCCCAAAAGAGGATGCGGCTCCCTGCTGTCCAGAATTTCGCGAAACCCCTGCAGATTGGACTGGATCGAACGATGTATGCCCAGCATGTTGAAAGATGCCGTGTCGCCGTAGATGTTTTCCCTGACTCCGAAATGATTGTCCGGATTGAACAGCGGCGGGAAATGCCACCAGAGACGGTAATCCATGGAAAACAGCAATTCGATCAGGGCAGGAGACTTTTCGATCCTGTCGTTCTCGACATAGAGTATCGGTCTCGAGCGCTCGATCAGACTTCGCGCCCCTTCCAGTACCTCGCGCTCCATGCCTTCCACGTCGATCTTCACAAGCTTGATCGAGACATCGGGAAAAAGATCATCCAGCCTCCTGACGACGACCTTCTCGTCCGTCGCCGCACCTTCCTGCCGAAGCGAAACCCCTCCAAAATTTCCCTGCTTGCGGTAATCCATCGCGGGAATGCTCATGACGGCATCACGGGCCCCGATTCCCTCGTTGAAAGCATGCACATTGTAGAGCTGGTTCAGGGCGATCTGGGCCTGCAGTAGCGCAAAGCAGACCCGCTGGGGCTCGAATGCAAAAACCTTGCCGCCTTCGCCCACCCTTTTCGCAATCCCCACGGTGTGAGAACCGATGTTCGCCCCCACCTCGATGACATAATCTCCGGGGCCGATCAGGAAGGGGAAAATCTCGCTTTCTCTTGCATTGTATTCACCATAGATCTCGATCGCCTTGCCAACGTAAACGTCGTTGCGGTTCACGAGAAAATAGCCATCGCGTCCCGATACGAGCGCGATGTCCTTGTCCAGTAAAAGGGATTGCATCTTCGGCCTTGTAGAATGGAGTACGGTCAAAAATGGTGCGCCCAAAGCCTGCAAAAATCAACCTCGCACAATAATCAGGGAAAGGCTCATTCATTCGGGGACAGACCAGTCCCCCATTCCCGATCAACGGAAAAATCAAATACCGGAAAACGATAGGGAATACTCATTGACAACATTTCCCGGGCACATTCCGGCCGGATTTTTTTTACTTCCTGTGCTCTAATTGGAAAATTGGGCAACTCGCCCGCAGACCCGCCACAAACAGGAGAAAGCATGTCCGGTCTTCGTGAAATCAGGGCCAAGATCAGCACCGTGCAAAACCTGCAGAAACTGACCCACGCCATGGAAATGGTCGCGCAGTCGAAGATCCGCAAGGTTCGCGACCGCATGAATGCGGCGCGCCCATACGGAGAAATGATCCGGAATGTTTGCGCACACATGAGCCATGCGCACCCGGAATACAAATCCCCCTACCTCAACCAGCACGAAACATCGAACCGGGCCGGACTCATCCTCATCACTTCCGACAAGGGGATGTGCGGCGCGCTGAACAGCAATCTCCTGAAACTCGCCTTCCAGCAGATGAAGCACTGGCAGGAGCAGGGACTGGAAATCGAGATCTGCACCATCGGCGCAAAGGGAATGTCCTTCCTGAAACGGGCGAACGCAAACATCGTTTCCCAGGCAGTGGGAATCGGCGACACCCCCCGCATGCAGCAACTCGCGCTTCCGGTGGGAAGAATCCTAGACGCATACAAAAGGGGCGAGCTCGATTCCGTCCACATCTGCTACACGAAATTCGTCAACACCATCGTGCACCAGCCGGTCATGGAACAGCTCCTGCCGCTCAAGGGGGAGATGCTGGGAAGCCCTTTCGGGTATTGGGATTACATCTACGAACCCGACCCCAAGGTCATCGTGGACGAAACCCTGAGGCGGTATATCGAAGCACTGATCTTCCTCGCCGTGGCCGAAAACATGGCTTCCGAACAGGGCGCAAGGATGGTTGCCATGAAGGCGGCATCCGACAATGCGACTCATGTCATCGAGGAACTGAAGATGATCTATCACAAGACCCGTCAGGCGGCGATCACGGAAGAAATCACCGAGATCATTTCAGGCGCTGCAGCAGTATAGGAGATGCACTATGGCAATGACCGTTCAGGTGGACGTGGTGAGCATCGAGGGCTCGCTGTTTTCAGGACTAGTCGAATTCCTCGTGGCGCCTGCCGAACTCGGCGAAGTCGGCATCTACCCGGGACACGCGCCCATGATCGCGAGGATGAAACCTGGCGCGATCCGCCTGAAACTGCCGAACCAGCCTGACGAGGAAGTCATTTTCGTCTCGAGCGGCATCCTAGAAGTGCAGCCAAGAAGGGTGACCATCCTTTCCGACCTCGGCCTTCTCGAAAGGGATGCGGACGAAAATCATCTGCGCGAGGAGAAGAGGAAAGTCGAAGAAACGCTTCGCTACCGGGTCACCGACATGGAATTCATGAGGATCCAGGTCGAACTCACGAGGGCCTTGTCGCGACTCGAAGGAATGCAGACGCTCCGGCACCGCAACAGAAAAATCTGAGCTAGTAAGCGGCGGGTAAGCGGAAGCGCTTATAATCAGTTTTTACCACTTTCAGCAGGAGTAGCCATGAAATCTGCCGCCCTGTCCCTTCTGATGGCAGCCTCGCCTTTCGCATTCGGAGGAAACGAGTTGCCTTCGCTGCAACCCGGTCCGGCCGTCCATCACGAAAAACAACGCCAGCCGCAGATCCCCAGAGAGCTCATCCAGGCCTATTTCAACGCACACGAATCGGTGAGCAAGGATCTGAAAGACTGATTCAGAATTTCTGTCTGATCGCCAGGACAGCCTGGTTTCTCATGGTCTTGAGGAGCGAAAGCTCCTTCTGGTCGATTTTCAGACGCCCGGACTCCACCTGGTCCGCATAAATGAGGCCGATCGGCTTCCTGTCGACGATGACCGGAAACAGGAGGAAGGACTTCGCGCCGATCCCGGTTCTGAACCAGGTCGGAATCCTTTGCCGGATGTTTTCGGCATCCACATCGGAAATGAACAAGTCGACACCCTGTTCGAGGCAAACCCTGAACACGTCCTGTTCTCCTTTCATCCGAAACCGGAAGTTTTTCGTCACCGTGCCGATCTCCTTCCCGAAGCCGAAACGGCCGACCATGAAATCCTGTTTCACATCCCGGATGCATAACATCACCCTGGAAAAATCCATGCTCCGGTATATGGTTTCGAGCACCATCCGCAGCAGATCATTGAGATCGAATTCCTCGACCAGCACATTGGTGATTTCCTGAATGCCGGATGCGAGCATGGTAGAGGAATCCTGTTTTCCCGCACCGTTTGCGACCAGATTCTCCACCTTGACGGTCTTCGCGAATTCCTCATCCGCCGATTTCCGCTCCTCTTCCGGCACACCCGACCATTTCCTAACCCTCTCGAGAAACAGGCTTTCCCTCCCGTCTATCCCCAGGATCCTGGTCTCGATCATGAATTTCTTCATCGATTCGTCGACAGCCTTTTTCAGCATTTTCGCGGAAACCGGGGCTGCATCGCGGTAACGAAGAACCAATTCGTCGAGATCCCTTTCTCCGGCCTCTCCCTGCTGCGCGATGCTTCTCAACTCGTTGGAAAGATTGGCCAGCACCCTGAGCCTTCCTGGTTCGGAATCGGGTTCGCGCACCTTCGCGGAACCGATCCTCCTCATGCTCGAAACGATGCTTTCCGGAAAATGCCAGGCCCTGGCCACCCCGATGCCGAGTTCCTCGAATCCGATGCCCAATACGGAAACGGCTGCATCCTCTTCGGCCATGGTCTCTTCCAGCTTCTCGATCTCGGCCGACTCCTCCGGAAAATAAAACATCGAAAGCAGCTTTCCCAGATTGAAGAACATCGCACAGATCACTGCCTCCTCGGCATCGCGGATGTTCCCCTTTGGGGCGAGTTCGCGCGCGAGCACGCCGCTGAAAAAGGTGGAAATAATCTCGTCCCTGAGCTTCGCAGCCTGCGAACGGTTCTGCAGATGCTCGAACAGCATGAGGGTGATGGCGACATTTCTCACCGTATCAAAACCGAGGATGACGACAGCCCTGGAAACGGTGCTGATCGATCCGCCGAAATGCCCGTACACCGCAGCATTGACCAGTCTGATGAGCTTGTTGGTCAGCGAAAAATCCCTGAGGATGACATTGGCGAGATTTGCAATGCTTTCCCGGTCTGAAGAAGCGATCCTGTTCACCGCACCGATCGCCTGGGAAAGCGCAGGAAAATCCGACTTGCGCTTCATTTTCCTCAGGAGGAATTCCAGCGTGCTCTGCTTTCCATCCCCTGGCGCCGGAGCGGGCTCGAGATAGGCTCGGATATCGGCCGTCATGGCACCTGCGTCCGGGTACCGGTCCTTCGGATCGAGCGAAACCGCCTTCAGCACGATGCTGTCGATCTGCTCGTCAATTTCCGGATTCATGCTCGAAGGCGGGGGGGATTTTTTCGTCGAAATGTTCTTCAGCACCTGCTCCATGGAACTGCCTTCCACAGGATGCCTTCCGGTCAGCATGACATAGAGCAGCATGCCTGCAGAAAAAATGTCCGACTGGGGCCCGAACATTCCCTTCGAAACATATTCGGGTGCCATGTACAGAGGAGAACCCATCAGGGGCTGCATCTCCCCTTCTGTCCGAAAGGCGATTCCGAAATCCATGATGCGCGGCACCCCTTCCCTGTCCAGCATGATGTTGGCGGGCTTGATGTCGCGATGGATGATGCCGAAGCGATGCGCTTCCTCGATGCCTTCCAGGATCTGCAAGGCGATCCCGAGCGCAAGCTTCTCTGAAAATCTTCCTTCCTCGCGGATTTTCCTTTCGAGCGTCTTTCCCTCTACATATTCGAATACCAGATAGGGGACGCCATCTTCCTCCCCCGCATCGAACAGCGTGACGATATTGCGATGTCGCAGCTTCGCCACGATCTTCGCCTCGTCGGAAAGACGGGAAAACTCAGTACCCGTCTCGAGCACCTTGATGGCGACCTGCCTGTCCAGTTTTGGATCGAAGGCGAGATAGACCTTTCCCTGCGCCCCTTCCCCGAGCAGCATTTTCAACTCGAACCTGCCGATGGATTTTCTCACTGCATCCTCCTTAGAGGTGAAACGATACTACTTTCCTTCCATCCTTGAAACCACTTGAGGCAAAATCCGCGAAACGGTCTAAAATGGGTCTATTTGAGGTTTTCCGAAGCATGCAGAAGTCTTCTTTTCTCCCGGTGATCCGGGAACTGGCCCGCACCTACCAGGCATTCACCCATTATTCTGCCGCGCATGTACGCGAACTCGGACTCACCCCTCCCCAGTTCGACGTCATCTGCACCCTTGGAAACACCGACGGAATGCCGCTTTGCAGGCTGTCCGAGAAGACGCTGATCACCAAAGGAACGCTCACCGGCGTGCTAGACCGTCTGGAACACAAGGGACTGCTTGTGAGGATCGTCCCCCCCGAAAACAGGCGCAGCTTCATCGCCAAGCTCACTCCGGAAGGCGACCGGGTATTCCGGGAAGCCTTTCCGGCGCATGGATTGCATCTCGAAAAGCGCCTGGGCAGCCTGACCTCTTCCGAACTCGAGGAAATCAGGATTTCCCTGGAGAAACTCAGGAGGGCCTTTACTGCGGGGCATGATACGAATGCATGATTTGCGAATCGATATAGTTTGATATAGAATTGTCCTTGTTAGTACATTAACCAGGAGAAAACATGGAACCGTTCATTCTTGACCTCGAACCCGGCACCTATTATTTCTGCGCATGCGGAAAATCGTCCAACCTCCCTTATTGCGATGGCGCGCACCAGGGAAGCGAATTCGCACCGCACCAGGTCGAAATCAGGGAAGCCGGGAAAGTCGGCATCTGCAAATGCCTCAAATCCAAAACCACGCCGTTTTGCGACGGCACTCATCTGAAGCTCGCCTGAGGGAGAAAATATGAAAATATCGAAACTCGCGCTCGCAGGAGCGCTCGTTCTTTTCGGAAACATGTCCCATGCCGATGCGTACAAGCCGCAGACGTCGAGTCCCAACGGAACCTTCAAGATCGATCCGGTTCACTCGATGGTCGAATTCTGGGTGGGACATCTCGGCACCAGCGAATTTCCCGGCAGATTCGATTCCATCAGCGGCGAATTCACCGTGGACGATGCGCATCCCGGATCCGACAAGGTTTCCGTGGAAGTTCCGATATCCAGCCTCGACACCAACTTCGAGAAAAGGAACAAGGATCTGCTCGGCCCGGACTACTTCAACGAGAAGCAGTTTCCGACCATGACCTTCACTTCCACCAGCGTGAAAATCGACAAGGCGGGCGTGGGCGAACTCTCCGGCAACCTGACGCTTCATGGCGTGACGAAGAAGGTCACTTTCAGCCTGAGACATGTCGGCGCGGGGCCCGATCCCTGGGGAGGATACCGTTCCGGCTATGTCGCGAAGACCACCATCCATCGCAGCGATTTCGGAATGAACTACATGCTGAACGGCATTTCGGATGCGATCGAAGTACAGATCAACATCGAGGGCAAGCGGCAGTAGGATGAACCCGCTGCTCCTTTCCATGGCCAGGGAAACGGTTCTCTGGCCGATTGCAGCGACGCTCGCAGCGATCGCCGTTGCCGCCCTCCTCGGCAGGCGGAAAATCCCTTTTCCACTTGCCATTGCATGCGGCTTTCTGACGGGATACTCCCTCGTCTATGGATCCTTCTCCTTTCCTCCAGGCGAGGCGCAGGGGTGGATCCCGTATTTCATTCTTGCCGCGCTCGCAGCCTTTCTTCCGGACGACCTGGGGAAATATGCAGCCTGGACGAGGCTCGCTCTTCAGGCTTTTCTTGCAGCAGCAGGAGCGACCCTGCTGCTGCAACCGCTTCTGAAACATTCCCTGCCGCTCCTTCTCGGCTCGATCGCCCTGTGGCTCTTCATATGGCTTTGCATCGAAACGGGACGCGGAGCCGCACTTCTTTTCGCTTCGATCGGCAATGCAGTGGTTTGCGCCACGACCGGCAGCACCATGCTCGGACAGCTGGGCGGTGTACTCGCAGCAACAGTGTTCACGAGGATCGCGATCGGCAAGCTTTCCCATGTTGAATCCGCTGTCGCAGCGATGATCCTTCCCTCCCTGATGCTGGTGGGACACGCCTATGCCGGCACCATGGATCTCGCGACCCTGCTGATCGTTTCAGCCTTTGCCGCAGAGCCTGTAGCGAAATGGCTGAAAAAGCCGATCCTCGCCTGGCCGATCGCCTTCCTTCCGGTCGCGATCGCCGCTTCAATCGCCATCCGCGACTACCTTTCCCAGGAATCCTCGGGATACTAGCGTTTCGTCATCGGGAAAGTGGCTGTGATAAGATGCCCGTTTTGCGGATTCACGTCATGAAGAACATCGTTCCCCAGCTCATCGTCATCATGCTGACGAGTTTCCTTTTCGCCCAGTTCCGGCTCTACAAATCGGGCAAGCCCTGGAAAAGCGGACCGGTGCATTTCGGCAAAATGCATCTGCCGGTGCTCGCCCTGATCAGCTCTTCAGACGTCATTTGCTCCCTGTATTCCCAGTGGATGGCGATTCCAGCCATCCTGGTCGGCCTCGCGGTCACTCTGGTCATCGACCGCTGAGGCAAAAACTTCTCGCCACAAAAGCAGAACGGATTCCCTCTCCTCCTTCAATTCTTCGGGCGCAACGCGCGCATAGCGTTCCCCGAGCAGCCTCAGGCGATGCTGGCTTTTCCTGAAATTGCGGTAGGCATTGCGAACCTTTTCCGCGAGATCGGCGGGAATCAGACCGATCTCCCCCATTTTCCCGAGAAGGGCGATGTTTCCGGAATTCATGGTGAGTTCCGGATGGCGGAAGGAATGGCCGAGGACGAGATACTGAACGATGAATTCGACGTCCACGATCCCTCCCCGATCATGCTTGATGTCGAATTGCGAACCGGGATTGGGGTGCCCCTCCAGCATCTTCTTGCGCATTTTAACGATTTCATGCGCAAGATCGCGAAGATTCCTCTCCACCACCAGCACCTTCTTCCTGATTTTTTCGAATGCTTCGCCCACCTTCCCGCTTCCCGCCACATGCCTCGCGCGGGTGAGCGCCTGATGCTCCCATACCCACGCATCCTTCATCTGGTAGGTTTCGAAAGCCTCGATCGAGCTCACCAGCAGGCCGCTAGATCCGTTGGGACGCAACCTGAGGTCGGTCTCGTAGAGCACGCCCGAGGAAGTGCTGCTGGTGAGCCAGGTATTGATGCGCTGTGCGAGCCTCGCATAGGTTTCCTGCGCGCCCGGCCGCTCGTCTTCATACAGGAAGATGATGTCGAGGTCCGATGCATACCCGAGTTCCTTCCCCCCCAGTTTTCCATAGCCCACGATGGCGAATTCGTGGTCTTGCGCATGCTTCGCCCTCAGTCCTTTCCAGCAAAGGCGGAGCACCTCGGAGAGCATCAGGTCGGCGAGCGCTGAAAGATGGTCGCTCAGTTCCTCCAGCTTCAGCAACCCTTCGAGATCCCGAACCAGCAACTGGAAAAGCACGGAGTGCTGGATATCCCGGAGCACCAGCATTTCCCGCTCCACATCTCCTTCGATCTCGGATAGCCTCGCATACAGATTGGCGCGCACTGCATCCCAGTCCAGAGGACTGTAGAGGCTTCTCGTGTCGAGCAGTTCATCCAGCAGGATGGGATGGAGGCGCAGGTATTCGCTCGCCCAGTTGCTCGCGCAGGCGAGCTTCGCCACCTGCTTCAGCGCATGAGGATATTCCGTCAGAAGTGCAAGATAGGCAGCCCGCCTGCTCACCGCTTCCAGCAGATCGAGCATTCTGGCAAGCGTGACATCCGGATGATCCCTTTCCGAAGCCGCCTTCACCATGAGCGGAACCAGCCTGTCCACATGCTTCTGACTGGAAGCGGGAAGATGCCGGTAGCGTGCGCCCTGGCGCAGCCTTGCAAGCCGTGCACCGGTCGATTCCGGTTCTGAAAAGCCCAGAACTCGCAATTCCCCCGCAGCGCCTTCGGAAAGAAAAGCCGGGGAGAGTCCGGAATCCGCCCTCGATTCCGAAAACACTTCCCCGAAATGATGTTCCACCTTTTGGCGATGCGCATCGAGCGCGGCGAGGAAAGAATCGGTGTCGGCAAAGCCCATCGACGCGGCAATGATGGAAAGATCCTCTTCCTTTTCCGGCAGGTCCTGGGTCTGGGCATCGTCCAGGTACTGCAGTCTGTGCTCGAGATTTCTCAGGAAAACATAGGCATCCATCAGCTCTCCTGCCACCCCTGAAGGCAGGATGTTCTTTTGCGCAAGAAGCGAAAGCACTTCCAGGGTGGACCGCTTCATCAGATCGCCATCCCGTCCGCCACGGATCAGCTGGAATACCTGGGCGATGAATTCTATTTCGCGGATCCCGCCTGGGCCAAGCTTGATATTGCGATGCATCTCGCGCCGCCTCACCTGCTGCCTGATCTGCGCATGAAGATCCCGCATCGAGGCATAGGCGCCGAAATCCAGGTACTTGCGGTAAACGAAAGGTGTCACGATGTGCATGAGTTCCGCTATGGCATTTCCGGTGAGCGCCCTCCCCTTGATCCATGCATAACGCTCCCATTCCCTTCCCTGGGTAAGCAGGTAATCTTCCAGCATGGAAAAGCTTGCAACCAGCGAACCGCTCTCGCCATAGGGGCGCAGCCTCATGTCGACGCGGAAGACGAAGCCGCTTGCCGTCAGTTCGCCCAGACTCGCAATCAGCTTCCTGCCGAGCCTGGAAAAATATTCGTGACAGCTCAGCCTGCGCCTGCCGTCCGTCTCCCCTTCTTCAGGATAAAGGAAGATCAGGTCGATGTCGGAGGAGACATTGAGCTCTCCGCCGCCCAGCTTTCCCATGCCGATGACATGGAGTTGCTGCTCTTCGCCGGATACCCCGCGCGGCACGCCGAACTCCACCCTCATCCATTTGTCCAGAAGCCCCAGGGATCGACGGATTGAGACTTCCGCGAGGCAGGACGCTGTCTTCACCACTTCGGAAAGATCGGCAAGCCCGGAAAGATCCCTGGCGATGATCCTGAGCATGACCCTTTTCCTCAGTTCTCGAAGCGCGCGCTTCAGGCTCTCCTCGTCGCGGATTTCCGAACCGTCGAGAAAAGCGCCCATCTCTTCCGAAGAGAAAGGACGGCCATGGTCGATTTCCCCTTGCAGATCCGGATCCGAATCGAGCATCCTTGCCGCATAACGGCTCCACTTCACCATCTTTCCGAAGATTTCCTGACGAGAGCGCATGTATCCACGAATCCAATAAAAAGCTAAAATCGAGTGTATCCGCATTGCAGCCGGCGATACAAGCAAACGGGGTGAACTTGCCATCGCGCTCACCAATCTAAAAGACATCCATGACCCAATTTCCTGACCGACTCCATAACGGGCTCAATCCTTGCTGAAACTCCTGATTGCAACGCACAACTGGATGCGCCGTCTCATCATTTGGGCTTCGGTCATCCTGTTCTTCCTCGTCGCGCTCTCGATCCTGGTCCTGCGCTACTGGGCACTGCCGGCAGTCGAACAGTATCAGGGGGAAATCGCCGGAGCGATCGGCAAGGCGATCGGGGAAAAGGTCGAAATCGGCAACATCGAGGCGGACTGGATGGGGATACACCCACACCTCGTGTTCGGACAGGTGAAGATCTACGACCGCTCCGGAAATCCGGCGCTCTCCCTCGACAGGATCGACAGCAATCTTTCCTGGCTCACCTTTGTCACAGGGGAAATCCGCTTTTCCTCCCTCGAAATCGACAAGCCAAGGCTGGGAATCCGCATCGGAGAAAACGGGACGACCTATGTCGCGGGCATTCCTGTCGCGCAGGGAACCGGAAAGTCCGCATTATCCGACTGGCTGCTGCATCAGAAGACGGTGGTGATCCGGGACGGATTCCTGCTCTGGGAAGACGACCGCAGCGGCAATCCGCCGCTCATGCTGGATTCGGTCAATTTCGCCCTGATCAATTCCGGAAACCATCATCTTTTCGGACTGCGCGCTTCCCCGCCCTCGGATCTCTCCTCCCCCATCGACCTGCGCGCCAACCTGTTCGGCGACAGCCTGAACGATCTTTCCACCTGGAGGGGCAAATTCTATGCCCGGGTCGATTATGCAAACGTATCCAGGCTGCGGGATCTTCTTCCCATTCCGCAGCAGATCCTGGACGGACGCGGTGGCATGCGGGTCTGGCTGGATTTCTCCAGACTCAAACCGGAATCGGTCACTGCCGACTTCGCCCTGTCCGGCGTTCGCGCAAGGCTCGGCAGCAATCTTCCCGAAATCGGCATGAGATATCTGAAAGGCAGGGTGGGTTGGTCGAGCGTGGAAGGAGACCGGGAATTCTTCACCCGCAATCTTTCCCTGGAAACCTATTCCGGGGACCGGATCGGTCCGACCGACTTTCTTCTGCAACGCATTCCGGCAAAACATGGAAACGCAGAGCGGGGGCAGATCGGTGCGAATCAACTGGATCTGTTCAGGCTCCAGAAACTTGCCGCCTATTTCCCCCTTCCGGAAGGGATCCGGAAGGCGCTCGCCGCATATTCCCCGACCGGCACGATCTCGGACCTTCAGTTGAACTGGAAGGGGGACGAGCCCTCCGGCGTGATTTTCCCCTGGCAGAAACCCGCGCCCAGGCCACCTGACGGAAAATGGCCGATCCCCCCTCATTACAGCCTGAAAGCCCGCTTTACGAATCTCGGACTTTCCGTTTCCGGAAAGGAATTCCGGGGAATCTCCGGCAATCTGGACGGGAATGAAACCGGAGGAAGCCTGAGCCTGGACGCCCACCGCAGCGGATTCAATTTTCCGGGGATTTTCGAAACTCCGGTCAGCCTCGACACGCTGACCGGACACGCCTCCTGGAAAAACCGGGAGAACGATGTGAAGATCTCGGTCGAGAACCTCTCCTTCTCCAACCCCGATTTGACCGGTAACGCATTCGGCACCTATGACACGCAGGGAAATTACGCGGATTTCACCGCGAAACTCTCGAAGGTGGATGCGAAATCGGTCTGGCATTACCTGCCGCTTGTCGTGGGAAAGAGCGCGCGCGACTGGGTGAAAACCGGCATCACAGGCGGCAGGTCGGACGATGCGAGATTCAGACTGAAGGGCGATCTCGATCGCTTTCCGTTCCGCAACGGCCGGGATGGAATCTTCAGGACGACGGTGCATGTCGAAAACGGGTCGCTCGCATACGCCCCCGGATGGCCTAAAATCGAATCGATTTCCGCTGACCTGCTCTTCGAGGGTGCCAGGATGGAAATCCATTCCAGCCATGCATCGATCCTGGGTGCGAAAGTCACCCGCTGCAAGGTGGGCATCCTCAATCTCGACGACCCGATGGCCGTCCTGGAAGTCGACGGGGATGCTTCCGGCCCCACCGAAGAGTTTCTCCGCTTCATCGACCAGTCCCCCGTATCGGGCTTCATCGGCGGATTCACTTCCGGCATGCACGCAAGCGGAGACGGAAACCTGAAGCTGAAACTCCACATCCCGCTCGAAAAAGTCGCCGAAACCAGGGTCGAGGGGAATTACATTTTCAGGGGGGACAGGGTCACCGGTACCGCCATCCCGACCATCGACAATCTCTCCGGGCTGCTGGATTTCTCGGAAAAAGGGGTGAATGCGAAAAACGGAAAGGCCACAGTCCTGGGAGGAAGCACGACGATCAATGCATCGACCAAGAAGGACGGCAGCCTGAATGTCACCCTTTCCGGCAGGGTGGATCCGGGCAGGCTTGGCGGCCCCATCTCTCGCCACTTCAGCGGCAATGCAAGCTGGCATGCCAGCCTCAACGTGCACAAGACCTCGAGCGACCTCGTCATCGAGTCCGGGCTCGACGGCCTCTCCTCGACCCTGCCCGCCCCCTTCGCGAAAAATCCCGGAGATCCCCTTCCCCTTCGCTTCGAACTGAAAACCTCCTCTGCAGGTGAAGACCATGCAACCTTCACACTCGGAAGGCGGATTTCCGCAAGGTTCTCGGGAGAGACCGGGCAAGGTTCAATGAGGCTGGACAGCGGGATCGTCTACCTCAACGAGGGATTCCCGGATGAGATTCCGGATCTGCCCGGGATCTGGGTGGTGGGCTCGATGGAGGAATTCGACGCCGACCAGTGGCGGGATCTCTTCGATGAAATGGGCAGCGGCCCGAATCCGAATCCGATCTCCCTTTCCGGAATCGACGTGGACATCGGCAACTTCGACTTCCTCGGCAGGAAGTTCGGAAAGCTCACGATCTCCGCGAAGCAGTCTGGCGGGGAATGGGACGCCAATCTATCGGGGAAAGAAATCGGGGGAAGCGTCCGCTGGATTCCTGAAGGGCGCGGGCGAATCATCGGAAAATTCGTGAACCTCGGAATCCAGATCGG
>JAJZTT010000187.1 GCA_021848705.1 Pseudomonadota bacterium | reverse complement strand
GCGGGATTCTTCAAGGCGATCTTCCTCGGCCTTGAGTTCCTCGTTCAGTATCCTGTGGCGCGTCCCGTCACGCATTTTCTGCGTTTGGCTGTCCACTCTGAAACCTGCATCGGATCCTGAAGGCGGCATCGTGGTCAGTGGCGCGATGTTGAGCTTTTTCGCACCCTTGGTGGGAATATTGGAATAGGTGACATGCCCGCTCGCATCCACGCTCTTGTAGATTTCAGCATGAGACGCAAGCGCAGTCAGCCCGAAAAGTGCGATGAGCAGTCTCGATTTCATACCTGTGTTTCCCGGTGCGGCATTCCACAATGGTACACCAAAATAAAAAAGGGCGGGGAGAACCCCGCCCTTTCTTGCTTCAAGCCAGCCTTACAGGCTGTAGTACATCGCGAATTCGACCGGATGCGTGGTCATGCGGAAGCGCGTGACCTCCTCCATCTTGAGTTCGATGTAGGCATCGATCATGTCGTTGGAGAAAACGCCGCCGCGAGTCAGGAACTCGCGATCCTTGTCGAGGTACTCGAGAGCCATTTCGAGGGAAGAGCAAACCGTGGGGATATTCTTCGCCTCTTCCGGGGGCAGATCGTACAGATTCTTGTCCATTGCATCCCCCGGATGGATCTTGTTCTGAATGCCGTCAAGACCCGCCATCATCATCGCGGTGAAAGCGAAGTAGGGGTTGGCGGTAGGATCGGGGAAACGAACCTCGATGCGGCGCGCCTTGGGGTTGGTCACATAGGGAATGCGGATCGATGCGGAACGATTGCGCGCCGAGTAGGCCAGCATGACGGGCGCCTCGAAGCCGGGAACCAGCCGCTTGTAGGAGTTGGTTCCGGGATTGGTGATCGCATTCAGGGCGCGCGCATGCTTGATAATGCCGCCGATGTAGTAGAGTGCGAGCTCGGAAAGCCCGGCATAGCCGTTTCCGTCGAACATGTTCTTGCCATCCTTCCACAGGGACTGGTGAACATGCATGCCGGAACCATTGTCGCCGACGACTGGCTTGGGCATGAAAGTCGCGGTCTTGCCATAGGAATGGGCGACGTTGTGAACCACGTATTTCAGTATCTGGGTCTGGTCTGCGCGGCGCACCAGCGTGTTGAATTTGGTGCCGATTTCGCATTGCCCGGCGGTGGCGACTTCATGGTGATGAACCTCGACCGGAACGCCCATTTCCTCGAGAGCGAGGCACATGGCGGAGCGGATGTCCTGGAAGGAATCGACCGGAGGAACCGGGAAATAGCCGCCCTTGACCGCGGGACGATGGCCGATGTTGCCGGCTTCGAAGCGCTCGCTGGAACTCCAGGCCGCTTCCTCCGATTCGATCTTGACGGCGCTGCCCGACATGTCTGCATGCCAGGTCACTGAATCGAAAATGAAAAATTCGGGTTCCGGGCCAAAATAGGCGGTGTCTGCAATGCCGGTCGATTTGAGGTAGGCTTCGCCGCGCTTTGCAAGCGAGCGCGGATCGCGGTCATACCCCTTGCCGTCGGAAGGCTCGATGACGTCGCAAGTCAGGATCAGGGTGGATTCTTCCATGAAGGGGTCGAGATTCGCGGTTTCCGCATCGGGCATCAGGATCATGTCGGATGCCTGGATGCCTTTCCAGCCGGCGATGGAAGAGCCATCGAAAGCGTGGCCGGCTTCGAACCAGGATTCGCTCACGATATGGGCGGGGATCGAAACATGCTGCTCCTTTCCGCGGGTATCGGTGAAGCGCAGGTCGACGAACCTGACTTCATTCTCTTTGATCATTTTCAACACGTTGGCGACAGCCATATTATTCTCCTCCAGAATGGTTATTAAACGAAAACTGACGACGGTTCATCTAGCACAATGCATGCCAAGGCCCAAAACGCAATTCTCTAATTGTGCCACAAGTTTCCTGGCTTATGTGAATTAAGGGTGCGCCCCATCATGGAGCGTTTTTGCCCATTCCGGCACCGATTTTGTGCATGCGGATGGAATGGAAATACGGATAGTCTTCCAGCAGGGGAGGAATCCTTTTTTCCATGGTCTCGTCTTCCGGAAATCCTGCAGGCACGAAAATTTCCGCATCGACCATGCCGTCGAGATAATGCAGGACGACTCTTTCAGGGTCCACCTCGAGTCTTTTGCGGATGACCGTCAGCAACTGCTCCCTGCCGGGGAGATGAAGGCTCGGCTTCCTGTGAGAATCGTCTTCGGGATCGACATGCACCATGACACTGAGCACGTCGTGGTGCCCGAGCACGCGACTTCTTGCCGATTCAGCGATAAAATGGCCTTCCGAGACGCTGATCCTGGGATCGACCAGGATATGAGCATCGACAAGCGCCTGGTTGCCCATTCTTCTGGTTCTCAGTTCGTGCAGACCGATTACGCCCGGGGTCGCTTCGATGGTAGCGCGGATTTCGGCAAGATCCTCTTCGGAAAGCCCGGTATCGACCAGTTCGCTGAAAGCCTCGAACCCAAGCTGCCAGCCCATGCGCACAATCATGAATGCCACCAGCGCGGCAGCCAGGAGATCGAGAAAGGCATAGCCTGCAAGATTGCCCGCTATGCCCACGGAAACGACGAGGGAGGACGCGGCATCGGACCTGGAATGCCAGGCATTGGCGACCAGCATCTGGGAGCGCACGCGTTTCGCCACGGCGATCATGTAGCGGAACAGCAGTTCCTTGGCGAGCAGGGTGGTCAATGCGATCCACAAGGTCATGACATGAACCTGCTGTATCTGCTGGGGATGCTGCAGGCGTGAACCCGCGGCATAGAGCAGGGCGAGCCCCATCGCACCCATCATGATGCCGAGGATCAGGGTGGTCGCGGTTTCTATCCTGGCATGCCCGTAGGGATGGTCTTCGTCCGCACTCCTGTTGCCATGGCGGTTGGCGGCGAGCACCAAAAAATCCGAAAGCAGGTCGGAGAACGAATGCAGCCCGTCCGCCATCAATGCCTGCGAACGCCCGAAAAAACCCACGACGATCTGCAGCAGGGTCAGCAGAAGATTCACGGCAATGCTGATCAGGGTGCTTTTGCGCGCAGCCCGATAACGGGTCGAATCGGCTTCCCGAGTGATCTGGTTTGGGTCTATCATGTTAGAAAGAATATCTTCATTTGCATGTTTTTAACAGCGAGACGCTCATGGGCCATATCAGCGAAATACTCGGCAGGGCGAGAGAGCGGGGAGCCGGGCTGCCTTATGAAGGCGCACTGCTCCCGGGGGAAGCCTATTCCATTTTCAGGGAGGCGCCCGGAGCCAGGCTGGTCGACGTCAGAACCCGTGCGGAATACGACTGGGTGGGAAGGATCCCTGGCAGCATTCATATCGAGTGGCTGAGCTACCCCGGCATGCAGCCCAATCCCCATTTCCTCAGCCAGCTTCTGCAACAGGTGGACAGGGAAGCGCTGGTGCTCTTCATATGCCGCTCCGGCCACCGCTCCCATAGCGCTGCGGCGGCAGCCGCCCAGGCCGGATATACCGAATGCTACAACGTCCTGGAAGGTTTCGAAGGAGACAAGGATCAGCATGCCCACCGCGGCAAGCTGAACGGATGGCGCTTCGCCGACCTCCCGTGGGAACAGGGCTAAGGAAGCCCTGAACAAGAACTACCATTTCACCAGGCCGAAGTGGGCCGCGCCGAGCAGAACGATTCCGAAAACGACCCTGTACCAGGCGAAAAGCGTGAAATCGTGGTTGGAGATATAGCGCAGCAGCCCCCTGACCGCGAAGAAGGCGGAAATGAAAGCCGAAACGAAGCCGACTGCGAAGACATCGAAATCGCTCGCATGGAGTATCCCCCAGTTCTTGTAAAGATCGTAGAAAGTCGCTGCGAACATGGTCGGAATGGCGAGAAAAAAGGAGAATTCCGTCGCCGATTTCCTGTTGAGGCCGAAGAAAAGCCCGCCTATGATCGTCGCCCCCGAACGGGAAGTCCCGGGGATCAGCGCGAAGGACTGAGCCATGCCGATCTTCAGCGCATCCAGCCATCCCATTTCATCCACTGCTTCTATCCGTATCCTGTGCTGCCTTCTTTCGGCCCACAGGATCAATATTCCCCCGACGATGAAAGCGATCGCAACCGACTCCGGATTGAACAGATATTCCTTGATTTTCTTGATGAAGATCAGGCCGAGGACTGCCGCCGGGGCGAAGGCGATCATCAGATTGATGATGAAGCGCCTCGAAACGGGGCTCGTGGAAAGGGTGGACGTCACCGTGAAGATTTTCTCCCGGTATTCCCAGCAGACGGCGAGGATCGCCCCGAGCTGGATCACGATCTCGAAAACCTTCCCCCGCTCGTCGTTGAAATCGAGCAGTTGCCCGACGATGATGAGATGCCCCGTGCTGGAGACAGGCAAAAACTCCGTGAGCCCTTCCACTATGCCGAGCACGAGGGCCTTGAATAGAATAACGGCGTCCATTTACGCCTTTCGGTAGAGTTGCCCGCCGCTTTCCAGGAATTCGGCTGATTTTTCCTTCATTCCCTGTTCGCGTTCGGCGTAATCCCTGACATCCTGGCTGATCTTCATGGAACAGAAATGCGGCCCGCACATGGAGCAGAAATGCGCGACCTTGGCCGAATCGCGGGGCAGTGTCTCGTCGTGGAACTCGCAAGCCCGGTCCGGATCCAGGGAGAGGTTGAACTGATCCTCCCACCTGAAATCGAAGCGCGCCCTGGAAAGGGCATTGTCCCGCACCTGCGCGCCGGGATGTCCCTTGGCGAGATCGGCGGCATGGGCGGCGATCTTGTAGGCGATGATGCCGTCCTTCACGTCGTTCTTGTCGGGAAGTCCCAGATGCTCCTTGGGCGTCACATAGCAGAGCATGGCGGTGCCGTACCAGCCTATCATCGCCGCCCCGATCGCGCTGGTGATGTGGTCGTATCCCGGGGCGATGTCGGTGGTCAGCGGCCCCAGGGTATAGAAAGGCGCTTCCCCGCA
>JAJZTT010000186.1:2219-4930 GCA_021848705.1 Pseudomonadota bacterium | reverse complement strand
ATCTGGAGGAGGGCTCCTTGAAATGACGGGAAAGATGGCTGCGATAATAAGCGACGCATCCCTGCGAGCCATGGACGAAGGGCATGGTGCCTTCGAATCCGACTGCGACGAACACCGCGCCCAACGGCTGGCAGGCCTTGGCAGGGTTGACGGTCAGCGCTTCACGGCCGAAATTCTTTTCCCGGTATTCCCAGGTCTTGGTCCAGTCGCGCACTTCAGCGACCTTGTCTGCAGGATGGGGAAATTCGAAATTCTGCTTCTTGGTCTCGAACATGTCGATGTATTCCGGCTCGCGGAACAGGTTGAAATGGTCGAGCACGTTGTTGGTACTCTGGGTCATGATGTTCTCCTAATATCTGTCAAGCTTGATCAGGCCGCCCAAGGCGTCTTGGTCAGTCCCCAAATCGGGTTGTTGATGGCCATATCCATGTCGCGGGCGAAGATCGCGAAACCGTCATAGCCGTGGTAAGGGCCGGAATAATCCCAGGAATGCATCTGGCGGAAAGGTACGCCCATTTTCTGGAAAACGTATTTTTCCTTGATCCCGGAACCGACCAGGTCCGGCTGGACCTTCTCGACGAATTTCTCGAACTCGTATCCGGTGACGTCGTCATAGATCAGGGTGCCGTCCTTCACGTAATGGGTGGTGCGCTGGTAGTCGTCGTTGTGTCCGAACTCGTACCCTGTTCCCACCACCACCATGCCCAGATCCTCGTAAGCGCCGATCACATGGCGTGGACGCAGGCCGCCGACGAACAGCATCACCGTCTTGCCTTCGAGGCGCGGCTTGTACTTGTCGATGACGGCCTGCATCATCGGCTTGTATTTCGCGATCACCTTCTCTGCACCTTCCTTGATCTTGTCGTCGAAATGGCTGGCGATTTCGCGCAGGGAAGCCTCGATCTTGGAGGGGCCGAAGAAGTTGTATTCCACCCACGGAATCCCGTATTTCTCTTCCATGTGGCGCGAAATGTAGTTCATGGAGCGGTAGCAATGCAGCACGTTGAGCTTGGCCTTCGGCGTATTTTCGAGCTCGGCGATACTGCCGTCACCGGACCACTGTGCGATCACCCTGAGCCCCATTTCTTCGAGCAGGATGCGGGATGCCCATGCATCCCCGCCGATGTTGTAGTCGCCGATGATCGCGACGTCATAGGGGCTGCCGACAAATTCGGGATGCTTGTCGTCCGACTTGTCGAATACCCAGTCGCGAACCGCATCGTTGGCGATATGGTGGCCGAGCGATTGCGACACCCCTCGGAAACCTTCACAGCGCACAGGAACGATGGTCTTCCCGCCATATTCCTTGGATTTCTTCTTGGAAACCGCCTCGATGTCATCGCCAATCAGACCGATCGGGCATTCTGACTGGACAGTGATTCCCTTGTTGAGGGGAAAGAGGTCCTGGATCTCGTCCATGATCTTCTCGAGCTTCTTGTCGCCGCCGAAGACGATGTCCTTTTCCTGGAAATCGGAAGTAAACTGCATGGTGACGAAGGTGTCGATTCCCGTCGTTCCGATGTAATAGTTACGCCTTGCCGCCCAGGAATACTGCCCGCATCCCACGGGGCCATGGCTGATGTGAATCATATCCTTGATGGGACCCCAAACCACGCCCTTGGAGCCGGCATAAGCGCATCCGCGTATGGTCATGACGCCGGGAATGGACTTGATGTTCGACTTGACGTTGCAATCGGTCTTGCCTTCCTCGTACACATTGAGATGCTTGGCACGCCTTTTCGCTGTCTTTTCAGGATATACCTCCAGGACTTCCTTGATCAGTTCCTGGTTCCTCGCTTTCACTTGCTCTACTGTCAGGCTCATTTCGCCCTCCTAACTTGATAAAAAATGTTGATCATCCGGGAAATCTCTGTAAATGGCCCGACCATGCAGCGCCATTTGCAGAGCCCTCCCAGGTGCCGCCTGCGGCAAGCCGCAGGCGGCATACCATCAGGCTGCCATTGCTGCTTCGGCTGCCAGTTCTGCGGCTGTCTTGCCGACGATGGATTCGTCGACGCGCTTCATGATGCCGTGCTCCATCAGAAGGTCTTCCAGCTCGTCCATCGTGATCGGCGTCGGAATCGTACCGTTGCCGGCGTTCGCATGGATCTTGGTTGCCAGCTGGCGGTACTCGTCTGCCTGCTTGGAGTCCGGCGCATATTCCAGAACCGTCATGCGGCGGAGCTCTGCGTGCTGAACGACGTTGTCGCGCGGCACGAAATGGATCAGCTTGGTGTTGAGCTTGCTTGCCAGGGATTCGGCGAGTTCGAGTTCCTTGTCGGTCTGGCGCTCGTTGCAGACGAGGCCGCCGAGGCGCACACCACCCGAATTGGCGTATTTCAGAATGCCCTTGGAGATGTTGTTTGCGGCATACATCGCCATCATTTCGCCGGACATGACGATATAGATTTCCTGCGCCTTGTTTTCGCGAATCGGCATGGCGAATCCGCCGCACACCACGTCGCCCAGAACGTCGTAGGAAACATAGTCCATGTCGTCATAAGCGCCTTCTTCTTCCAGGAAGTTGATGGAAGTGATGACGCCGCGGCCTGCGCAACCGACACCAGGCTCGGGACCACCCGATTCAACACAACGAATGCCCTTGTAACCGACCTTCATGACATCCTCGAGCTCGAGGTCTTCCACGCTGCCCGCATCCGCCGCAAGGCTCAGGATGGTGTCCTGCGCTTTTGCATGAAGGATCAGGCGAG
>JAJZTT010000186.1:0-2209 GCA_021848705.1 Pseudomonadota bacterium | reverse complement strand
GGGGGCGCAGCCGACGATCAGGATTTTCTGGCCAAGATCAGCCAGAGCAGCCAGCGTGTTTTGGGAAGTGGTGGACTTGCCGATGCCACCCTTGCCGTAAAATGCGATTTGCCTTAAATCTGCCATTTCAATCTCCTTAGAGTACCGTTAAAAAGAAAACCTTCTTGCCCGTTCCACAAACACAGCCGGGATGAAACTTGTTTGGTGCACTTTGATCTTCTTCTTATCGGTCGCCAATCCGGCAAAATATTCATGATGCAGCCTTACCAAAGCAACGAGCGTGCCATGCCCCATACAATTTCTTAACATGCTGTATTAAAAAAGAGTTATTTGATATCCATGAGATCGGAATAGTATTCTCGGGTTGTTGCAAACCCAACAACGCTGTAGGGAATCCTGCAAACAAAATGCACAAAACGCGCAAAAACCCCCATGGAATGAATTTTGCTGGAGTTCTTTGCGTCAACCATGACGGGAGAAGACATGCAGATCGGCGTTGAAAGTGCCAGGGCGGTGGAAAACAAGCGGATATTCGTGGTCGATCCTGACGAGATCACCCGGGCCGCACTGCAGTTCATGCTTCACGACGAAAACGAGACGCACGACATCCCGACTCTGGAAGCTGCGCTCGCCAAGAGCATGGACTGGAAACCGGATCTTTTGATTCTTGGCGTCGGGATCGTCGCCGAAAAGGGTCAGGGCATACTGGGTACGCTCAAATCCGGAATTCCAGGGCTTTCCATCCTGATCGTATCCGATGCAAAGGAGCTTCCTCTTGCCGTCGCCTGCCTGAAATCAGGCGCTGACGATTTGGTCGCGAAACCCCTCACCATCGAAATCGTGAGAGGGAAAGTGGACGCCCTGCTGCACGGAAAAATCTGATGGCTACCGTTTATTTCTTCGAAAAGCCGGGTTGCGGCAACAATGCCAGGCAGAAAAAGATCCTTGCCGCTTCAGGGCATACCGTCATCGCGAGGAACCTGCTCACCCACCCCTGGACCCCTGAAACACTCATGTCGTTCTTCGGCTCCAAGCCCGTTCACGGTTGGTTCAATCTTGCCTCGCCGCGCATCAAATCCGGGGAGGTCGTGCCTGAAGATATTTCTGCAGAGGAAGCGCTGAATCTCATGATCCATGACCCCCTGCTCATCAGGCGTCCGCTCCTGCAGGTGGAAGAGCGCTGCGAAGCGGGATTCGACCAGAACCAGATCCACGCCTGGATAGGGCTTTCCGGGATGCTGAATGGCCCTGAAACCTGCCTGCGGGACAAATGAGCGTATTTTCCTACCACGACAGAACAAAGCACGGGCTCGAGCAGTATGCCGCAGGCCCGGAAACGCTCGACTGGACGCAGCAGCCCGATCCTTTCAGAAAATTTCAGGGCGCACCCAGGATCCCGCTTCCCCTGGTTGCTCAAGAACTGGTAACGCCTTTTTCGGAAGTCTATGGAAAAGCGCCCATCCAGCCCATTTCCATCGAATCCATTGGAATGCTGCTGCAGCTCTCCATGGCACTCTCGGCATGGAAGGAGTATGGGCCTGATCGCTGGGCTCTGAGGTGCAACCCTTCGAGCGGCAACCTGCATCCGACCGAATGCTACGTTCTCAGCCTGAATATTCCCGGGATTGAAAGCGGTCTTTACCATTATTCCAGCCTCGACCACGCTCTGGAGAAGCGATGCAGTGTCCGCCGGGATGGGGAATCCAAACTTCATGTCGGGCTTTCCTCCATCCATTGGCGCGAAGCCTGGAAATACGGCGAGCGCGCCTTCCGTTATTGCCAGCTCGACATCGGTCATGCCCTGGGCGCGCTGCGCTATGCGGCAGGGGTACTGGGATGGCGCCTCGACATGCTCGATTCTGGAAACCTGGAAATGGCAAAGCTCCTTGGACTGGATCGTGCAAGCGATTTCGCAGGGGCAGAACCCGAGGAAGCAGATCTGATACTGGAAGCAAGTTTCGGATCGGGGCAGGATCGGGAATTCAGCTTTCCTGACCTGGAAATGATCGACTGGGCGAGCCGGGCCAACCTTCTGGACCCTCATCCCATGTACCGCTGGCAGGTCATCGATGAAGTCGCGCTGGCGACGAGAAGAACTACTGATTTTCAGGTTCTACGGAAAACTGCAAATCATGCCGATTGTTCTCGCTCGGAGGATGCAAATGCCGCAAGGCTGATATTGGGGCGTCGAAGCGCACAACATTTCGAT
>JAJZTT010000185.1 GCA_021848705.1 Pseudomonadota bacterium | reverse complement strand
CGATCTCTAGCTTGGAAAAAAGCTTCAAAGGCAAACTGGAAATTGAGTCTAATCCGAATTCTGGTACGAACATCCGTGGCTTTGTTGAAAAGCATGTTCGTGAAAATCATCCGGTGATTATGGGAGTTGATTTTACGGATGGCGCTCACTGGGTCGTTGTTATCGGACTGGAGTACTTAGATTCGAGTGAATCGGAGCTTTGTCGGTTTTTGGTATTGGACCCTTCTGATGCGTCTCCAACAATTTGTGCATGGAACGGTATCATCGATGCCCGAGGAAGCGGGGGCTCATATCCATACACATGGTGGACTTCGGGAGATACTAAAGTGAAATTAAGCCAAGCCCTAGCGCTATGGAAAAAATAGTGTTGATGATCGTTAGAAAACTATCTTGAATGAGATACATTGTAAGCGTCTGGCGCAGACACCTTGCCTATTCTGAAGAGCGCAGCGGCAGCAGTTCGTCGATGCGGCTGTTGGGCCAAGAAGGTAGTTTTTCCAGTGTTTCTTTCAGCCAGGCGAGCGGGTCCAGTCCGTTGAGACGGGCGGTGCCGAGCAGGCTCTGGATGGCTGCGGCGCGGCGACCGGCGCGCTCGCTGCCGGCAAACAGCCAGTTCTTCTTGCCCACTGGAAAGGCAGGGACAGGTCTTGCATTCAAGCATTTCTGGCTTTGCATGCCTTGTCGATCTCGTCGGCTGAGCTGTTTCCCGGGGCGACCGGGAGATCGAAGTCCGATGATTGGATTTCACTCCGTCCACGGGTTGATGATGTTCAACCCGAAGTCCTCGAAATCACGCACGTTTCTGGTCACCATGCTCAGGTCGTGACGAAGGGCGGTTGCCGCCAAAAGACTGTCGATGGCCGGCAACGGGCGACCTGCAGATGCAACCATGTGTCCCCATCGATCAGCCACTTGCGCATCGATCGGCAGGATCCGTCCTGTGAAAAAAGCCGGCAAATCCACTTCGAGCCAGTCGTTCAACATCATCTTCCGATCGGGATCCGTCACTTTCTCGATGCCTTTGCGTAGTTCGCCCAGCGTCAGCACGCTCAGGAACAAGGTGGATGCAGGTCGATTGGAAAACCATTCCACCACGCCGGGGTTCCGCGCTTTGCGCCGCAATTCGGAGAGAATATTGGTGTCGACGAGATAGCTCAAAGCGCCGGCTCTTCGCGAGCGAAACTGCGGTCGCGTTCGAGCTCGATCTCTTCCAGTCCGGACCAGGGCGAGTTCGCCATGAATTCCACGAGTGAAACCCCGCTGCCTGAAAGGCGCTCGAAGGCTGCCCGCGACAATACCACCGCCACCGAACGTCCGTGCAGCGTGATGTCCTGAGGACCTTCGCTCTCGGCAAGCTTCACCACTTCCGAGAGGCGCGCTTTTGCTTCCTGCATCTGCCAGGTGTGCATGGTGATCCTTGTGAATATGACTATACAGGTCAGAATTCTAGCAGGCGATGGCTGTTCAGCCAAGTTTCTGCGGCATGGGTTCGGATGACGCGCGGACTATCACCCCCCGAGCAGGCGGCGAGCCAGTAGCGATTGCATGTCCCGCCTGCCATCGGCGATAAGATGGATGTAGACCTTTTGTTCGATGATCCGGTAGATCACCCGATAGGGCTTGAAGTGGCTCTGGCGGTATTCGCGAATTCCCAGCGCGGAGAGTTCCCAAGGGTAGGATCCTCGCTCGGGGAAAGTGGTCAGGCTCTCGACGACTTCCAGCAGGCGATCCAGTACGTGATCGGCATTGGCCTTGCAGTCGAATTTTGAGATGTAATCGTGAATCGATTCGAGGTCCTGCTCGGCGCCTGCGGTAAGCAGAACCTCGAAATTGCCAGTCATTTCCGTACTTACGCCTTGGCCCGCAACCGGGCGATGACTTCACCTGCCGGCTTCACCTTGCCCGCCTCTATTTCGGCGTTGCCCAATGCGAGGATTTTCAACAATGCCAGCGTTTCCTGGGTCTCCTCGTAAGAGGCCACATCCTGTATGACGGCCCTGGCCTCTCCGTTCTGGGTGATGACGAGCGGCTCACGACGCTCGGTCAACTGGTTCAGAACTTCGGCTGCGTTCGCCTTGAGGTAGCTGATCGGTTTGATTTGGGTTGAATAACGCATTGCGAAATCCTTGTAGCATTCTGAAGACCGAATATAGTCTCTTTATGGTCCTATTGCAATATTTATGATCGTGGTGTGCGCATGTCCACTGCCAACCGCGAAAGCCCGAACATCCCCATTTCAACCGTGAAGCTTCCAAGCTTACCCCAAAAACTTCACGACATATCGAGAAAACCGCGGCAACTGGCGGATAGTACGAGGCAAATTCCATCCATCCACATTATCTGTGGATAACCTTGTTGAAAAACCATGAATAGGGGCCGGAAACCGGCTGAAATCAAGGGTCGCTACACTGTTGCCGATTTTTGAGGCGAAAGAAATTGTTCAATGAAACATGAAGATATGTTATGGGGCTGAAAAATACAGCCCTGTTGACATTTTCTTTCAGGAAAGGCATGTGCGGTGGACAGAATCCTGACGACGCGTCAATGCGATGAGCCGCCCAGCAGTTTCACGGGGGACACCTTGATCGTGGTGCCGGTTGCATCGGGAATGAATGTGATTGTCGCAATGCCGGTACGGTTGCATGCCCTGACGGTCCAGTCCTCGTTCCAGCTCCGCTTGTCCCGCCCGGGAAGCGCCTGTTTGCTGAGAAGTCCGAAGGAGGCGAATTTCGTGTCGATCACCCTGAACTGATTGCATCCGGCGGGTTTGATCATCCCCGCTGCGACGAGGACATTGCCGATTGCGTCGCGCTGCAGCAGGGGATCAGTGAGCGTGTCCCCGGGCAGCATCGGATAGACTTTCACCGTTTTGTTCGCGACAAAAAAGGTGGTGAGCCGGTGGTTTTGTCCGCAGCCTGAAAAGTCTGCGAACACTTTCCATGCGCCCTGAACCGGGTTTCCTGCCCCGTCGAACCTGATATCTCCGAAAGTGGTCAGGCTCTTGCCGCGCGCGGCAAGATGCCTGCAGGTTCCGAAGGAAAGATCCCACTCGTTTACGAACGAATTGTCGATCTCCCTGGCCTGATCGGGACGGGAAAGGTACCGGATCAATTGCGATGGAACCTCTGCGTATCCGGTTCCGGAAAAGGTCAGGAGGGCTGCGCAAAACAGGGCACGACGGATCATGGGTGACTCCAGGAGAATGGGATTGCGAAATTCCCGGCACGCCTCGTTCCGGGATCGCTGATGTTATCCCCCATTTTTGCAAAAATCAAAGTGTTTCATCCCCCTGATTTGCACCTCCCGATGGGCTGAAGGTATCATGAAATATTCGATCAACCCTCACCATTGCCATGAATCCAGAAGACGACCTCATCGAATCCCCATTGCAGCAGACCTATTCGGAAAACGGCCACTCCGTCGAAATCTGCATCTACCGGATGAAGGATACCCCCTGGACGCTGGAAGTGGTGGATGTCCACGGCAATTCGACGGTCTGGGACGAAGAATTCGAAAGCGATCAGGCGGCGTTCGATGAATTTTTCAGGACCGTGAAGGAGGAGGGGATGGAATCGCTGATCGGGGAGCCTTCCGGCACCTCCTTCCAGCCGGAATTCGATGAACCGGATGGGCTTCTGGAGCTGAACGATTTCTTGATGTCGGATGCAGTATCCGACCAGACCATGTCGATCGACATGCTCGACGGTTACCTGACCGCCATCGTCATAGGACCGACCACTTTGCAGACATCGCAATGGTTTCCCGGGATCTGGGGGCCGCGCGCAGAAGATGCCCCGGCTTTTGCCGACATGGATGAAGCGAAGCGGATCATGGGGCTGATCATCGACTATTACAATGACCTCATCGGAGGCTTCGAGGAGGAAGCCAACGAGCCCCTGCTCGCCTATTCCCGGGAGGAAGATCGGGAATACCTAGACGGCGAAGGTTGGGCTTACGGATTCATGCAGGGACTGGCGCTTTGCCGACCGGACTGGCAGGCCCTTTTCGACGACAGCCAGGGCGTAAAGTGGTTGAAGCCGATCCGTTTGCTCGGAGCGGAAGACCTGTCGGAGGAGGAGCTTCTTCTCATCGAGACGCCGGAACAGCGGGAAGAGCTGGCCCTGCAGATCGAGGCGTCGCTCGTGGAAATTCACCGCTTCTGGCTGCCGCACCGCAAGGCCGTCCACGAGATCAACCTTGCCGGAACCTACCATCGGGACCATCCCAAAATCGGCCGAAACGATCCCTGTCCGTGCGGGAGCGGCAAGAAATACAAGAAATGCTGCGGGATGAACCTGCGTTGAACCGAACAGTCACCGTGCAAATCCTGCGGGATCGGATTCCGGATTTTCTGGCCATCTACGCTTTTGGCAGCCGTATCCAAGGCACGGCGAAGCCGGACAGCGACCTCGATCTGGCGGTGCCGGGGCAGGGTATGCGATCAGCATTATCGAAAAAATAGGCTATGTCATCGTTGTTTATTGAACAACATACATCCCCAAAGCGGCACGCAGCACGGTAGAAGGAGACAATGCGCCCCGATTGCGATCGATCAACCTGCGCCAGCCGAGATAATTGGCAAGATGGCGGGTTGCAACGCCGTGAAACCTGCGCATCCACTCCTTGAGTCGGCTGTCGTAGGCGTTCACATTTTGCACGTGATAAACCCGGCCGATTACCCGTACGCCCGCAGCAAGATTGATGGGGCGGTGGGTGATGCCGATCTCCCGTACCGCAGCGTCCAACGCCCTGGCACTGTCGGTGCAGAGTATCGCGTCCGTTGCCAGCAGAGGCTTGAGCGCCGCTTCGACGTGCGCCTTGTCCGCTTTTTCCAGCACGAAATCGGCCGTATTTCCGGCTCGATCACGGCAGATCAGCACGGGGATCTGTTCGGTGGACCGCTTTGCAGCCACGCAGCCTCGCTGGTGAGGTGCTCGC
>JAJZTT010000184.1 GCA_021848705.1 Pseudomonadota bacterium | reverse complement strand
GAGAGGTTTCGCTGTTGTTCGGAACGGAAATGTCCGGCCTCACCACCGAGGAGATCGGAAAATGCCAGGTGATCTGCACCATTCCCGCCAACCCGCAATTTTCGTCGCTGAATCTCGCTTCCGCAGTGCAGATTCTGGCCTATGAATTGAATATGGTGCATGCTGCCCCTGCGCCCGCTCCGGAACTCGATCTCGCCAGTTCCGGGGAAATCGAGCATTTTTACCGGCATCTCGAGGAGACGTTGATCGGGATCGGATTTCTCGACCCGGATGCGCCCAAACGGCTGATGCAGCGTTTGAGGCGTCTTTTCTCGAGGACCAGACTGGAAAGAAACGAAGTGAGCATCCTGCGCGGAATCCTGCGCGACTTGACGAAACATGGACGGGAATGAAATTGCTCAAATCCATCAAGGAAGACATGGACGTCATTCTGAAGCTCGATCCGGCTGCGCGCACCAGATGGGAAGTGATGACCTGTTATCCCGGATTTCATGCGAGGGTCATCCACAGGATCTCGCACGGCCTCTGGAATGCCGGCTTCAAGTGGCTGGCCAGATTCATTTCCCATTTCGGCAGATGGCTCACCGGAATTGAAATCCATCCCGGTGCCACGATCGGAAGAAGAGTGTTCATCGACCATGGCATGGGCGTGGTGATCGGAGAAACGGCGGAAATCGGCGATGACACCACGCTCTACCACGGCGTCACCCTGGGCGGAACTTCCCTTGCAGGTGGAAAACGCCATCCGACCCTGGGGCGCGGCGTGATCATCGGGGCGGGCGCCAAGGTGCTCGGCCCGATCACCATCGGCGACGGGGCGAAGATCGGATCGAACGCAGTGGTGGTGAAGAATGTCCCTGAAGGGGCGACCGCTGTCGGGATTCCTGCCAGGATCCTCGACGAGAGCAAATCCAAGATGCGGGAACGGAAGGCCGCAGCCATGGGCTTTAGCGCCTATGCGATCGGAGACGACCTGAACGATCCCATCACCAAGGCGATCCACGGGCTGATCGATCACAGTGCGTCCACCGATCACAGGATCGAACTCATCCTTCGCTACCTGGAAAACATGGGGGTGCAGACCGAAGAGGCGAAAGCTTCTGCAGACGCGTTCGATCCCAAATATCTCAACAAGATAGTTGACTAAAATCCTGTAGTTAATATATAGTCGACAAAAAGGGTCGGGTTGTCATCCTTTCTGACTGGATTTTCCACGGAGCAAATCATGAGACTAACTACAAAAGGGCGTTTTGCCGTAACGGCCATGGTCGATCTTGCGATCAATTCCGACGGCGCGCCGGTCACCCTCGCAGGCGTGAGCGAAAGGCAGCTGATTTCCCTTTCCTATCTTGAACAGCTCTTCGGCAAGCTGCGCAGGCACGGGCTGGTCGAGAGCGTGCGCGGGCCGGGAGGCGGATATTGCATCGCCAAGTCGCTCGACCAGATTTCGGTTGCACAGATCATTCTCGCGGTCGACGAGCCGCTCGATGCGACGAAATGCGGAGGAAAGGCCAACTGCAAGGGAGACGGCCCCTGCATTACGCACAATCTCTGGACCGACCTCACCGACAGGATCTACAGCTACCTCGAATCGGTAACCCTCGACCAGCTCATCTACGGCCAGAAGCATTTCGGGAGAGAGGAAGCGAGGATCATGCTCTCCCATGCCTGATGGCCTACCTCGACCATAACGCAACCACCCCGCTGGACGGGGAGGTGCTGGAAGCCATGCTGCCTTTTCTCAGGGATGCTCATGGCAATCCTTCCAGCGCCCACTCTTTCGGCAGAAGGGCAAGGGAGGCGATGGAAGCGGCCAGGATGGAGGTGGCCGAAGCCGCCGGGGCACGTGGTGCCCGGGTGATCTTCACAGGCGGCGGGAGCGAAGCCAACAACCTTTTTCTCAAGGGCCTTGCAGCAATTTCGAAACCCGGCAGGATCGCTGTGAGCGCCATCGAGCATCCCAGCGTGTCGAAGGCTGCCGCCTCCATTCCGGGATGGTCATTGCGACGCATCGCGGTCGATTCACGCGGAAAGATCGATTTCGAAGACCTGGATTCCGCTCTGTCGGAACCGGTCTCGATGATTTCGGTGATGCTGGCCAACAACGAAACCGGCATCATCCAGGACATTGCGAAAATCGCAGCGAGGGCAAAATCGGCAGGCGCCCGCGTTCATACCGACGCAGTCCAGGCCTTCGGCAAGATCCCGGTGGATTTCGCCGCACTCGGTATCCATGCCATGACCCTTTCCGCGCACAAGCTGGGCGGCCCGAAAGGAGTGGGGGCGCTGATCCTGGACAAGCGCCTGTCGATATCACCGCTCATCGACGGAGGTGGGCAGGAATTCGGGCTTCGCTCCGGAACGGAAAATGTCGCCGGCATCGTCGGTTTCGGTGCTGCAGCCAGGCTTGCCGCGATGCGCATGCAGTCGGAGCAGGCTGCGCTGCTGACCCTGCGTCACCGCATCGAGGAGGAACTGCGCGCATCCGGCGCGGTACTTTTTTCCGGCGGTCCCGGCTGCCTTCCCAACACCGTGTATTTTTCCTTCCCGGGCATCGACGGGGGGACGCTGGTGGTAGAACTCGACAGGAAAGGGCATGCGGTCGCGAGCGGTTCCGCCTGCGCAAGCGGTGCGACAGAACCGAGCGAAGTGCTGCTCGCCATGGGCGTTCAACCCGACATCGCAAGAGGGGCGGTGAGGGTGAGTCTCGGAAAGGGATGCGATCCGGAATCGGTCGAAAGTTTCCTTGCCGCGCTGCGCTCGGTGACTTCCCGGCTTCTTGCCATGCTTCAGGCCTGAAGCGCGTCCAGCAGTTCGGTTTCGATTCCGATCAGTTGTTTCTGGTTTTCCAGTTCTTCCCCTGAAATCAGGAAAGTGTCTTCCGCCCGCTCTCCGAGCGTGTTGATCCTTGCGCTGTGCACGCTGATTCCATGCAGGGTGAGCGTGCTGGCGATGCGCGAAAGCAGTCCGGGGCGGTCTCCGGCAATGATCGAAAGCACGCGGTAGGTTCCCTTTTCGTCCGGGATGATGTTCACCTTCGGAGGAATCGGGAAATGCTTCAGATGTCGGCTCATCCGGCTTTGCAGCGGCGCTTCGAGCGCTCCCTGCTGCAAAAGCTTCTGTCCAAGTTCATATTCGACGAAATTGATGAGCGTGCGATACTGCTCGACCTTCCTGTCCGGGGCGAGCACCAGATAGCTGCTCAAGCTGTAGCCGTGACGCGTGGCATGGATCCTCGCCTCTGCGATATTGTAGCCGATGCGCTCGAAAAAGCCGCTGATCCTGGCAAAGAGGTCGGGCCTCGTCTGCGCATAGATCATCACCTGCAGTCCTTCTCCCACCGGACTCAATCTCGCCCGCACGATGGGGGAAGGGGAATCCACCCGGTTGTACAGGGCACGGGTATGCCAGGCGATTTCGTTGGCGTCGTGCTGCAGGAAGTAGGACATTTGCAGTTTCGACCAGAGCCGGTTCTGGCTATCCTCAGGCATGGCATAGAGCCTCAAGAGACGGATCGCCTCGTTCTGCCGCGTCTGCAGGTTGCCGCTGGAAGAAGGCTGGTCCCCCCGGATGCAGCGCAGTGCAGCCCTGAAAAGATCCTCCAGCAGTTTTTCCTTCCAGGCATTCCAGACCGTGGGGCTGGTGCCGCGAATGTCCGCCACCGTGAGCAGGTAAAGTGCGACAAGTTCCCGCTCGGAGCCGGCCGCGGAGGCGAAATGAGCGATGACGTCCGGATCGGAGAGGTCCATTTTCTGCGCGGTGGAAGACATGACGAGATGCTTTTCCACCAGATTTCCGACGAGCTCCACATCCACTTCGCTCATGCCGTGCTGCCTGCAGAATTCGATCGCATCCCTTTTCCCGAGCTTGGAATGATCACCGCCCCGGCCCTTGGCAATGTCATGGAAGAGGCCTGCCAGATACAGCGCTTCGGGACGTTCGAATTCGCTGATGAGCCGGCTGCAGAGCGGATATTCGTGCGCATATTCGGCCATGGCGAATCTTCTCAGGTTCCTCACCACCTTCAGGATATGTTCGTCCACGGTGTAGACGTGAAACAGGTCATGCTGCATGCGACCCACGATACGGCCGAAAGCGGGGATGTATTTGCCGAGCACTCCGTACTGGTTCATGAGTTGCAGCGAATGCACCACGCCCCTCGGTTCGCGCAGGATCTGCATGAAGGTGGCGCGGTTTTCAGGGTTCCTGCGGAAGGCTGCGTCGATTCCGGAGGTCGCCCGCCAAAGGGCTCGCAGCGTTTCGGATTCGATTCCCTTCAATTCCGGATGGCGCTGCAGCAGCAGGAAGCATTTGAGAATCGCCCCCGGATTTTTTTCGAACAGGTTTTCCTCCATTGCGGCGAGGAAATCGTTCCTCGCCTCGAATCGTTCGTCGATCTGCGCGACCTGCACCCTTTGCGATGCGAACAGGCTGTTCCTCATGTTCTGCAGCAGGATGGTATTGAGCTGGGATACGGATTTTGCAGTGCGGTAATAGCGCTGCATCATCTGTTCGCTCGCCAGGATCTGGCCGCGATCGGCAAAGCCCAGCTCCTTTCCGAGAACGGTCTGGTAGTCGAAGATCAGCCTGTCTTCCCTTCTTCCCGCCAGATAGTGCAGGCGAATCCTCAGGTTTTCGATGAAGGACTGGTGGAGGGCGATGCGCTTCGCTTCGGTTTTCGTGATGATGCCGTTCCCTGCGAGTTCGCTCCAGGAAGCGCCAAGCCTGCAAGCCTTGGCGATCCAGAGAACGGTCTGCAGGTCACGCAGCCCTCCTGCAGCTTCCTTCAGGTTGGGTTCGAGATTGGCCGAAATCCCCATCTGGCGCTGGTGGCGCTGTTGCTGTTCGAGTTCCTTCGCATTGAAAAAATTTCTGCAATCAATCAGATCCAGTATCTTTCTCGAGAATTTCCTGAAGAGATCCGGAGGCCCGGAGAGGAGGCGGGATTCGAGCATGTTGGTCTGGACGGTGAT
>JAJZTT010000183.1 GCA_021848705.1 Pseudomonadota bacterium | reverse complement strand
CGGGATGATTTCGATGGTGTCAATGGTCATCGAAGGTGCCTTGGCGAACACGGATTCATAATCGAGGGTGCCGAAATGAGCCAGGATGAGCCCGATTCCCAGGAGGAAGCCGAAGTCGCCCACGCGGTTCACCAGGAAAGCCTTGAGGTTCGCATAGATCGCGGTTGGCCTCGTGTACCAGAAGCCGATCAGCAGGTAGGAAACGAGTCCGACTGCTTCCCAGCCGAAAAACAGCTGAAGGAAATTGTTCGACATCACCAGCATCAGCATCGAGAAGGTGAAGAGCGAAATGTAGCTGAAGAAGCGCTGGTATCCGTCGTCGTCCTGCATGTAGCCGATGGTGTAGATGTGTACCATCAGCGAAACGAAGGTGACCACCAGCATCATGAGAACGGTGAGCCGGTCGATGAGAAAACCGACTTCGAAGCGCACGTCCCCTGAAGTGAGCCAGGTGTAGACCGCCCCGTTGAAGTTGTGCCCTGCCATCACGTCCTGAAAAATCAGGATCGAGCACAGAAAGGCCACCGCCACGCCGAGGATGGTGATGGAATGCGATGCAGTCCTGCCGATTTTTCTGCCGAAAAGGCCCGTGATCACGGCGCCGGCAAGCGGAGCCATCGGCACCAGCAGATACAGTTTTTGCATATCGGTCATGCTTATCCTTTAAGGCTGTCGATTTCGTCAACGTTCACTGTTCCGCGATTGCGGAACAGCACCACCAGAATGGCTAGCCCGATGGCGGATTCGGCGGCTGCGACGGTCAATATAAAGAACACGATGATCTGTCCCGCCGTATCGCCGAGATAACGGGAAAAGGCGATGAAGTTCATGTTGACGGCGAGCAGCATCAACTCGATCGCCATCAGGATGATGATCAGGTTTTTCCTGTTGAGGAAAATGCCTACGATCCCGATTGCGAACAGAATCGCGCCCAGCACCAGATAATGCGATAGTGACAACACCCGAATTCCCCCTTCTTAACGTTCGGCCCGCTTGGCCGGTGCGATGTCGACGAGGCGGACCCGTTCCGACCTCTTCACTGCGACCTGCCAGCCGGCATCCTGCGATTTGGTTCCCTTGCGGCGGCGCAAGGTCAGCGCAATAGCGGCAACGATCGATACCAGCAGCACGACTGCCGCAATCTCGAACGGATACACGTATTGCGTATACAGCAGGGTGCCGATCTCCTTGGTATTGCTGTATCCGGCAGGATGCGCTTCTGGGGCAATCACGCCGGCGAGTCCGAAGCGCTCGCTGCCCAGCACGATCCACATTTCGACCACCATGATGGTCGCAAGCAATGCACCGAAGGGAAGCCACGCCCAGATCCCTTCCCGGATCTTCGCAAGGTTGATCTCCAGCATCATGACCACGAACAAAAACAGCACCATGACCGCGCCGACATAGACGAGCACAAGCACGATGGCGAGAAATTCCGCTTCCAGAAGTAGCCAGAGGCCTGCTGCGGTGAAGAAGGCCAGGACCAGGAAAAGCGCCGCATGAACCGGATTCCTCACCGTGATCACGGCAAGGGAGGAAAGCACCAGCACGGCTGCGAAGAAATAGAAAACCAGTGTCTCGATCATGTTTTCAACCTAGCGGTAGCGCGCATCCATCGCGCGGTCAGCTGCAATCTGCTCTTCGTTCTTGTCGCCGATGGCGAGCAGCATGGGTTTGGTATAGAGCAGTTCGCTCCTCTTTTCAGCGTGGTACTCGAAGATCCTGGTCTCCACGATCGAATCGACCGGGCAGGATTCCTCGCAAAATCCGCAGAAGATGCATTTCGAAAGATCGATGTCGTAGCGGGTGGTGCGACGCGTACCATCCTCGCGCTGTTCGGAGTCGATGGTGATCGCAAGTGCCGGACAAACCGCTTCGCAAAGCTTGCAGGCAATGCAGCGTTCTTCACCGTTCGGATAGCGACGCAGCGCATGCAGCCCCCTGAAACGATTCGACTGTGGCGTCTTCTCTTCCGGAAACTGCACCGTGATCTTGCGCGCGAAGAGATAGCGTCCCGTAAGGGCCATGCCCTGAACCAGCTCGAAGAGCAGGTAGGTTTTAAAAAAGTCCTTGATCCATTTCATCTCGAATTTCTCCTCACCACAACCACAACGGAGTCTGCATCCAGGCGCCGACGACGACGATCCAGACCAGCGTCACGGGAATGAACACCTTCCATCCAAGACGCATGATCTGATCGTAGCGGTACCTCGGGAAGGTTGCGCGAATCCAGAGGAAAACGAACAGCAGGAAGGCGATCTTTCCGATCAGCCAGAAGAACCCGGGGATCCAGGTGAACGGTGCGATGTTTACCGGCGGAAGCCAGCCTCCCAGAAACATCAGCGAACAAAGCGCCGATACCAGGATCATGTTGGCGTATTCTGCAAGGTAGAACACAGAGAAGGTCATGCCGGAATATTCCACATGGAAACCCGCCACGATTTCCGATTCACCTTCGGCCACGTCGAAAGGGGCGCGGTTGGTTTCAGCCACTGCCGAAATCATGTAGACGAGGAAGAGCGGAAACAGCGGAATGAAATACCAGTTCCAGAAGCCGCTTCCGTGCTGTCCCTTCACGATCTCGCCGAGATTGAGACTGCCGGAAACCATCAGCACCCCCACCAGCGCGAAGCCCATCGCGATTTCGTAGGAGACGATCTGCGCAGCCGAACGGATCGCGCCGAGAAATGCATACTTGGAGTTCGACGCCCATCCGGAGACGATCACGCCATACACGCCCATGGAGGTGATGGCGAGAATGAAGAGCAGGCCGGCATTGACATTCGCAAGCACGAGTTCGGGAGAAAAGGGAACCACTGCCCAGGCAACCAGGGCGGGCGCGATCGCCAGAACCGGGGCAAGCAGGAAAAGAAACTTGTTGGATTCCTCCGGGATGATGATTTCCTTGAAAAGGATCTTCACCGCGTCAGCGATCGGCTGCAAAAGCCCGCGCGGTCCCACCCGGTTCGGCCCGATCCGCACCTGGATGTAGCCGATCACCTTGCGCTCTGCGAGCGTGATATAGGCGACCGTCCCCAGGATCGGCAGGACCAGTGCGACGATCTTCACCAGCGTCCAGACGACAGGCCATGCAGGACCGAGAAGTTGCTGAAAATATTCCATCACAAACGCTCCACGATGATCTGCCCGAACATCGGACCGAGGTTAGAGGTCATTGAATGCCCTGCAGCGATCGCCACGCAATCGTCCGTGAGTCCTTCGTCGAGACGCGCGTGGATGCTGATTTCGCCCTCGCCCTGCCTGACCAGGACGGGGGATCCGTCTTCGATCCCGAGCTTGGAGAGCAGCTTCGCATTCATTCCGGCCGTGGGTGCTGCGGCCAGCACCGAATGCTGCAGCGATTGCGCACGGCGGACCACCGAATCTGCGGAATAGATCGGGACATGGCTCACGCGCTGCAGTCCATGAACGGGTTCGGCCGCGGCGCAATCGCCTGCGGGAGTGTTGTCGAGCCGGGAGGAAGACAGGTCGATCTCTTCGAGCACCTGCCTCGAATCCTCGTAATCGAATCCTTCCAGTCCCATCATGTTGCCGAGCACCCTCAGCACCTTCCAGCCAGGGCGGGTATCCTCTGCGGGTGAAACCGCGCCCGAAAAGCTCTGCGCACGTCCTTCGGCGTTGACGAAGGTGCCGGAAGTTTCTGTGAAAGGCGCGATGGGCAGCATCACGTCCGCATATTCGCAAGCCTTGTGGGAGAAGGAAGTGAATGCCACGACCATTTCTGCCTTTTCCATAGCGGCAAGCGCAGCCTGCGGATCGTTGCAGTCGAGTTCAACCTCGGCATTCCAGAGCAGGTAGGCATGCCTCGGATCCTTGAGCATGGAAGCTGCGTCCAGCCCGGACTTTCCGGGCAGTGCATTGGCCAGATACCCGCCCACGCTGTTGGCGGCTTCCCCGGTGAATCCATATTTCGCGCCGAGTTTCGCTGCGATTGCGGATGCGAGTACATGGATCGCGCAAGCATCCGGATGCTGTTCGGCAAGATTGCCGAGCAGGATCCCGACGTTCTTTCCGGAAGCAAGGCTGTTCGCGATATCCGAAGCGACACCCACTGAATCGGACTTATTCTCAAGCGCGGACAAAACCCTGGCCAGCGTTTCCGCAATCCTGTCCGGGGAAACGGCTGCGATGTGTTTCGCCGAAATCCTGAATGCATCGTCGGAGGGATTGATGAAGGAAACTTCCAGTCCCTTTTTGGCCGCCTGGCGGATCCGGTTTGCCAGAAGCGGATGATCGTTCTTCAAATGGCTTCCCACCACCAGCAAGCGGTCGAGTGCCGAGATTTCCGCGATTTTCATGCCGAGCCACTGCGCGCCCGTGCCCTTCACCCTGAAATCGGAACGCCTCAGGCGGAAGTCGATGTTTTCAGATCCGATCCCCCGCATCAGCTTCTGCAGCAGATGCATTTCCTCCAGTGTGGAATGAGGCGTGGCAAGGGCGCCGATGGCGGAAGGTCCATTTCCGGACACGATGTCTTTCAGCCCGCGCGCGACATATTCGAGCGCGACTTTCCAGTCCACTTCGCGCCACTCGCCGCCCTGCCTGATCATGGGCCTGGTCAGTCTTTCAGCGGAGTTCAGCGCCTCATAGGAGAAGCGGTCCTTGTCGGAAATCCAGCATTCGTTGATTTCCTCGTTGTCCACAGGCAGCACGCGCATCACCCGGTTGTTTCTCACCTGGATGGAAAGGTTGGATCCCAGGCTGCAGTGCGGGCTCACGGAACGGCGGCGCGAAAGTTCCCAGTTTCTCGCGGAATAGCGGAACGGCTTGCTGGTGAGCGCGCCCACCGGGCAAAGATCGATCATGTTTCCTGAAAGCTCGGAATCCACTGTTTTGGAAACGAAAGGCATGATTTCGGAATGCTCTCCGCGCCCTGCCATGCCAAGCTCCATGATTCCGGCAATTTCCTGGCCGAAGCGCACGCAGCGCGTGCAGTGGATGCAGCGGGTCATGTCGGTGGAAATCAGCGATCCCAGGTTCTTGTTGGAAACCACCCTCTTCTCTTCACC
>JAJZTT010000182.1 GCA_021848705.1 Pseudomonadota bacterium | reverse complement strand
TGCCGGAAAGCGCAGGCAGTTGCCCTGGTATGTGCTCTCCGCATTGCTGCTTGCGAGCCGCGGCATTTCCGTGCTGATGCACGGCGTGACGGGGAGCGACGACCGGGTGTATGCAGCCGCCGCTCTCGCTTCCCTCGGAATCAACCCGGCTTCCTCGGCAGGCGCGGCGATATCCCGCGTGAAGGAGAAGGGGTTCGCCTTCGTGGATTTCGCGATCCTGAGCCCGGAACTACAGAAAATCATGGATCTCCGTCCGCTTTTCGGCCTGCGCTCGCCGGTGCATACCATCGGGAGGATGCTCAATCCTGCAAGGGCCGCGCTTTCCGTTCAGGGCATTTTCCACCCCGGCTATCTCGATTCCCACCAGGGAGCAGCGCAACTTCTCGGAGAAAATCTGATCGTTTTCAAGGGGGAGGGCGGCGAGGCAGAGCGCAATCCGGATCTCGTCTGCAAGGTGAAATCGGTGATCGATGGAAATCCGGGGGAAGAGGAATGGCCTGCGCTTTTCGCTGCGCGCCATGTCAGGGACGAGGAAATGGATGCATCCAGGATCGGGAAGCTCTGGCGCGGCGAAATCGAAGACGAATATGGCAGAATGAGCGTGATCGGAACCGCTGCCGTCGTGCTCAAATACCATCTGCGCCTCTCGAGCATGGAGGAGGCGGAAAAGACCGCCGCCCAGTGGTGGAGCGGGCGCGACATTTCCTTCGCCGCGAGGGCTGCGTGATGGATTATTTCCCGATATTTCTGGACCTGAAGCAAAAGCCCTGCCTCTTGGTGGGAGGCGGAGAGGTCGCCCTCAGGAAAGCTTCCATCCTGGTCCAGTCCGGGGCGAAGGTGAAGGTGGTCTCGCCCGTGCTCTCGGAAGGTTTCGAAAGGCTTGAAATCGTCCATGTCGCGGAGAAATTCTCGCCGGGGCATCTCGATGGAATGACCCTTGCGATCGCTGCAACCGACGACCGCGAGGTCAATGTGGAGGTCTCCAGGCTCGCCCGCGAAAGAAACATTCCGGTGAACGTGGTCGACAACCCGGATCTGTGCTCCTTCGTCATGCCTTCCATCCTGGACCGCTCTCCGCTCATGGTGGCCTTTTCCACCGGAGGGGCTTCTCCGGTGCTCGCGAGAATGCTGCGGGCCCGCTTCGAGTCGCTGATTCCGGAAGGGTATGGCAGGCTCGCTTCCTTCGCCGCACGATTCAGGGAAAGGGTGAAGCAGAAAATTTCGAGTCCTTCCGAAAGAAGGATCTTCTGGGAGGATGTTTTCGAAGGGAAGATCGCCGAAAAGGTGCTGCTCGGGGACGAGAAGCGCGCCGAGGCGATGCTGGAAGAGGGGTTGCAGGAAGGCGGGATTCACCAGGGAGAAGTGTATCTCGTCGGCGCAGGGCCGGGGGACCCCGACCTTCTCACCTTTCGAGCGCTCCGCCTCATGCACAAGGCCGATGTGGTGCTCTACGACAATCTGGTCACCAAGCCCATCCTGGAAATGACCAGGCGCGATGCGACCCGCATCTATGTGGGAAAGAAGAAGAGCGATCACGCCATGCCCCAGGAGGAAATCAACGAACTCCTGGTGAGGCTCGCGCTCGAAGGAAAGCGCGTGTTGAGGCTCAAGGGCGGGGATCCATTCATTTTCGGCAGGGGGGGGGAGGAAATAGAGACCCTTTCCGCGCGAGGCGTCACTTTCCAGGTCGTGCCCGGCATCACGGCCGCAGCCGGGGTGGCGAGTTATGCGGGCATTCCGCTCACCCATCGCGATCATGCGCAGTCCTGCGTGTTCGTCACCGGGCACCTCAAGGATGGCAGCATGGATCTGGACTGGGACATGCTGGCAAGACCTCGTCAGACCGTGGTGGTCTACATGGGGCTCACCGGACTCGAGGTGCTTTGCGCCAAACTGGTCGAGCATGGACTGCCCGAATCGACTCCCGCAGCCGTGGTGCAGCAGGGAACCACCAGGAACCAGAAGGTTCTGACCGGTACGCTTGCGAACCTCTACCGGATCGCCATGGATGCGAAGCTCACTCCCCCCACCCTCATCATCGTGGGTGGCGTGGTGAGCCTGCGCGAGAAACTTGCCTGGTTCGAACCGAATTGATGGAAAAGGTCAGGATTTCCAAGCTGATGTCCGAGCGAGGCATCGCATCGCGCCGGGAGGCGGATCACTTCATCTCGATGGGATGGGTGTATGTGGACGGTCAGAAAGTGACCGAACTCGGCACCAGGATCGATCCTTCCCAGAAGATTTCCCTCTCCAGGGAGGCACGCAGGGTCGCGCCCGTCACCATCTTGCTCCACAAGCCCGTGGGCTATGTTTCCGGTCAGCCGGAAAAGGGATACAAGGCAGCGGTTTCGCTTGTCAGCCGGGAATCGATGCACGGGGAGGGGAAAATGTTTTCCCCGGACCTGCTGAAGGGGCTTGCACCGGCGGGCAGGCTCGACATCGATTCCACCGGGCTTCTGGTGCTGACCCAGGATGGCACGATCGCGAAACTGCTGATCGGAGAGTCTTCCGAAATCGAAAAGGAATACCTGGTTCGGGTGCAAGGCAGGCTGGACGATCGCGGACTTGCGCTCCTCAATCACGGCCTTTCCCTGGATGGTGTGGCCCTGAAACCCGCCCGTGTTTCCAGGCAGAACGAAGACCAGTTGAAATTCATCCTGAAGGAAGGAAAAAAACGCCAGATCCGCAGGATGTGCGAGCTCGTCGGCCTCAGGGTGACCGGTCTGAAGCGGGTCAGGATCGGAAAGGTGCGGCTGGGAGACCTGCCGCCCGGGAAGTGGCGCTATCTGGGAAGCAACGAAAGCTTCTGAAGTTGCATCCTTGTTGCATATATAATGCGCATGGTACTGGCTGGACTTGATTAAATTCTTTGACAGGCGCTATACTGCTTAAGCATTCCTGCCGGTATGGTTTCTGCGTTGGATTCTGTTTCAGGCTTCATGCGCTGGGTATTCTGTGAGGAAGGTGGATGAAGTGAAGGAAGTGGTCTTGGACAAGGTGCCGGGCCGGTTTGGTCTGGCCGGCGACGGATCCGGCTCGATCCGGGTGAACTCGCGGGATTCGGCGTCATGACGAAGCCGACCGCGCCTGATATTCCGAAGATGCTCGCTCTTTCGGTCAAGGACAAGGCGGCCCTTGCTGCCGCGTACATTCCTTTCCTGAAAAACGGGGGGATCTTCATTCCTACGGTTCACCCCTACAAGTTGAGGGACGAAGTGTTCATCTTGCTCAGCCTGATGGATGCCCCGGAGAAGATCCTGGCCAACGGCGAGGTGACCTGGATCACGCCCAAGGGTTGTCACGGCGGGCGTTTGCAAGGCGTCGGAGTTCACTTCGACGAAAGCGATAACAGCAAGATGTTGCGGAGGAAAATTGAGGAGCATCTCGGTGGCGCAGCAAAAACGGCTCGCCTGACACATACGATGTGATCCGGATGTTGGTGTCCAAAATGAAAATGGTGCGTGGCAAGGAATGCGCGCCGACCGGGAGGGGGAATGCCTGCAGTAGTACTTTATGACGACGGAAGCCACAAATGCATCGCCTTTACCGAACTGGTACAGGGAGAAGGCATCCAGTCCAACCAGTTTCTCATCGTCGACAACGGTGAGTCCATGCTTCTCGATCCGGGAGGCAATCTGACCTACAAACACCTGCTCGCGGAGATGGCCAGTTATGTCCTGCCTTCGCATACCCGTTACATTTTTGCTTCGCACGAGGATCCGGACATCATCGCTTCCGCAAACGGCTGGCTGCTGATCACCGATGCGAAAATCGTGATCGCCAGGGAATGGGAGCGATTCCTGCCGCATTTCTGTGTCAAGGGGCTGACGGAGGGACGCGTCATCCCGGTCCAGCCAGGCGGAATGAACCTGAAGCTCGGGGAAACCGATCTCAAGATCGTTCCGGCTCATTATCTGCACGCGGTGGGCAATTTCCAGGTCTATGATCCGGTCAGCAAGATCCTGTTTTCAGGCGACATGGGCGCTTCCCTGATGGATGGGACCCTGGCCGGTCAGCCGATCGCGGATTTCGACAGGCATCTCGAGACCGCCCATTCCGCGGGCTTCCATCAGCGCTACATGTCGAACAACAAGGTTTGCAGACTTTGGGCGGCCATGGTCAGGAAACTCGATATCGAATGCATCGTTCCCCAGCATGGCGGCTATTTCAAGGGAAAGGAAATGGTGAACCGCTTCATCGACTGGATCGAGGCCCTGGAGTGCGGGACGGATCTGGTGACCCAGGCGGACTATCAGGTTCCGTAAGCAGGGATACGCTTGACAATGGAGGATCTGATCGAACAAGTTGAGGAAATCCTGAGCGACCCGGTCATGCTTGGCGCAGCCGCAGGCGTGATCGCACTGTTCACGGCGCTTTTTTTCCTGATTCATCGAAACAGGTCGATGGCTGCGAAGAAGCTGGCGGTACAAAAGATCAAGTCGAGGAAGAACGAGACCGGGCAGTGGAACGCACAGGAAAGCGCTGTGCCCGAAGCCGAGACGCAGGTCAGCCCCCGCAGCAGCGAAGTCATCGAGGTCAGCGAGGTCGATCCCCTCGAGGGCGTGGACATCTATATCGAATACGGGTATTACGAAAGGGCCGCGGAGACCTTGCGCTGGTATGTCGACAGCAGCGCAGGTCGTTCCGACCTCAATGCTTTGCGCAAGCTGCTTCAGGTTTATTTCCAGCTCGGCCAGATCGACAATTACGCGCTGGTTCTGGAAAAATTGTCGGAGGCGGGCGAGCGTACCGACTTCCTCAAGCGGGCGTTCGTCGCGGGACTCAAGGAAGACACTGGCAACCTGCAGCTTAGAGTGTTCGCAGAAGCCTGTCTGGGAATCAGTTTCGAAAAAATCAATTCCATCCTCGGCGGTGTTCCGGAAGCGCCCAGGCCCGCCCCGCCGGTTGAACCGACAAGGCCGGTCGAGCCGGATCCGGCGGAGATCAGGCCCGTTCCCGCGCAGGGGGAAACCGAATCGGCGGAAAAGCCCGCCGCTCCGGTCGAAAAGCGTGCGGCACCCCGTCTCGGCAAGCATGTGGTCGAA
>JAJZTT010000181.1 GCA_021848705.1 Pseudomonadota bacterium | reverse complement strand
ATCTAAATATTCCGCTACAGACTACGGCCATGAACGAGGCGACAACCATCCTTGGCGGCATCGACAACATAGAGCAGGCCATCCTCAACATCTGGACCAGGGCCAAGCCTGCGATCATAGGCATTGCATCCACGGGCCTGACCGAAACCAAGGGTGACGACGTGGATGGCTACATCAGGCTGATCCGAAAAAAGCATCCCGAGCTCGACGAGCTTGCGATCGTCTATGTTTCGACCCCCGACTACAAGGGAGCTTTCCAGGATGGATGGGCGAATGCGGTATCGCGCATCGTGCAGTCTCTTGTCGAGCCGGCTCCGAAGAAGAAAGAGAACCAGGTGAACGTGCTGGCCGGGAGCCATCTTTCCCCCGGAGACATCGAGGAGATCCGGGAAATCATCATGGATTTCGGCTTGAACCCGGTGATGCTGCCGGACCTTTCCGGCTCGCTCGACGGACATATCCCGGAGGATTTCAGTCCGACCACGATGGGCGGCACGACACTGGGGGAAATCCGTTCCATGGGCGCATCCGTCGCCAGTATCGTCATTGGCGAGCATATGCTGACCGCTGCGGTGGAGCTCGGGATCAAGGCGGATGTGCCCTATACGGTTTTCGACAGGCTCCTGGGGCTGGAGGCGAACGACAAATTTCTGGCCTTTCTCTCCGGGTTGAGCGGCAGACCGGTTCCGAACAAATACAGGAGGCAGAGGAGCCAATTGGTGGATGCCATGCTGGACGGACATTTCTTCTTCGGCGGCAAGAAAATCGCCATCGGCGCTGAGCCCGATCTGCTTTGGGGAATTTCTTCCATGCTTGCGGAAATGGGATGCGAAATAGACGCTGCGGTCACTACAACGCTCTCTCCTCTCCTGGAAAAGATACCGGCGAAGGAAGTGGTGATCGGCGATCTGGAGGATCTCGAATTGAGAGCGAAGGAGTGTGATCTTCTAATCACTCATTCCCACGGCAGGCAGATGGCAGAGCGGCTGGATATCCCCTTTCTGCGCATGGGACTGCCCATATTCGACAGATTGGGCGCAGCCCACAATCTGTCAGTAGGGTATCGCGGCACGCGCGATCTGATTTTCCAGATCGGAAACATTTTCATGGCAAATGCTCACGAAGCAACTCCTGATACCTGGGCGCCGATTGTGGAAAGGGGTGATTTTGGTGCGCAGGCTACGGCTCATTAGATCGGAACATAAAGCGGCATTACAAGGAGGCAGTATGAAAGTCGCATTTGCAACGCAGGACTTGAAAAGAGTGGATGCCCATTTCGGATGGGCGAAGAACATCGCCATTTACGAGGTCATGCCGGAGGGTAGCCATTTTGTCGAGGCGATCCAGTTCGAGGGGGATCTTCAGGAAGACGGCAACGAGGATAAGCTGGCTCCCAAGATCGAGGCGATCAAGGATTGCGCCATCCTGTATGTGGCTGCAATCGGCGGATCTGGTGCTGCCAGGGTGGTGGCGAACAAGATCCACCCGATCAAGGTGCACCAGCCTGAAGAGATATCCGATCTGCTGCAAAAATTGCAGGACGTATTGAAGGGAACCCCGCCGCCATGGCTGCGAAAAGTCATGATGAAAGGGCAGGAAAAGAATTTCGATTTCGAAGAAGAGGTGGAGCATGGTTGATACAGTCGAGGCAAGCCCTATGGAATCCCTGTTCGTCAGGGAACTCGTCAAGCAATGGCGCGCCCAGGATTCTTTCGGAACCTGGGAAAAGAAAAGCGACGAGCTCCTTCTCGATCCCTATGTCGTCGACAAGGAAAAGCGCAAGACGCTGCCCATCATGGGCGACCCGGATCCTGAAACGCTTTGGCGTCTCGAGCTTTTCTACAACGCGGTGGGAATGGCGATAGAAAGGCAGGCCGGGGTCATGGTGAGCCCCATGATGAAAATGCATCATGAAGGTTTCGGCCGCATGGTTCTGATCGCGGGGCGACTCATCGTGGTGAACAAGCAGTTGCGGGATGTACATCGTTTCGGGTTCCTCAGCCTGGAAAAGCTGGCCGAGGAAGGTGAAAAACTGGTGGCTGCAGGGGTGGAAATGATCAACAAGTACCCCGAGGTCGCCAAATACGGCTAGGAGGCTGCCATGTTGGAACTGATCGAATGCTCCATTGAAATGGATGATGCACAGCATTGGCTGTCCATCATGCGCGATGCGGAAATCGAGAAACTCTGGAAAGGAAAGCAAGGCATGGAAGAAGTGGATGAAATGAAGGCCCAGATCAAGAAGCTCAACGCGCAGGCAACTGCGCTGAAGATGGATCTGCACGACCTCTCCGAAGATCTGCCTACGGGCTGGGAGAAAATCATGGAGGTGGCAGGCAAGGCCTACAATGCCTATCAGAGCCTCGATGCGGCGAAAAGGCGCCTTGCGGCTGCAGGCAACTGAACATGAGCGACATCACCATCACCATGCCTGACGGGCGGACCTGGACGCCGAAGTTCGTCAAGGAGATCAATAAGGAGAAATGCATAGGCTGCGGACGATGCTTCAAGGTCTGCGGGCGGGATGTGCTGCAGCTCGTGGGAATCGACGACGAGGGACAATATGTCGCGGTCGGAGATGACGAGGATGACGACGAGTATGAAAAGAAGGTCATGACCATTGCCAACCAGATGAATTGCGTCGGGTGCGAAGCATGCTCGAAGATCTGCCCCAAGAAGTGCTATACCCACGAGGCCATGAGCGAATAATCATGGAAGTCGCAACATTCGAGGCGCGCGCCGCGGCAGGCAGGGCCGACGAGTACGACGATTTGCTCGCGCTCCTGCTCGATCACGCGAGCAGCATCGAGGCGGAAGAACTGGCCCGCGAGATCGCGACCGCCTGCCTGGGTGGCAACCATCTCTGGCAGGATCTGGGTCTTCCTGACAGGCAGCGCCTCTCGGAAATGCTCGACGAGCATTTCCATACCCTGTTTCTCAAGAATGTCGCCAACATGAAATGGAAAAAATTCTTTTACAAGCAGCTTTGCGAAAGAATGGAAGTAAACGCCTGCAGGTCGCCGAGTTGCGCAATTTGCGTGGATTACGATCACTGTTTCGGCCCAGAGGTTCCCGGTTCCCGTGCCATGTAGCCTGCTTGCGCCTGAAATGATATTGGGTGAAGATGCCCTCGTTGCATAGACAGGGGACAAAGCCATGGACAGGAAATCCGGACTGAAGGGGAGGCTTCTGCTTGAAAAGGACGGCGTGTCCTATCTCGGCGGCAAGCGCATCGAACTTTTGGAAGCCATAGACCTTCATGGCTCGATATCTTCCGCTGCCAAAGCCGTCGGCATGAGCTACAAGGGCGCGTGGGACGCGATCGATGCGATGAACAACCAGTCGGATCAGCCCCTGGTGCTGCGCTCCATCGGCGGCAAACATGGCGGAGGCACGGAGCTCACCGAGCATGGCAGGAACATCGTGCGCCTTTTCAGGGAAGGGGAGGGGCAATACCAGCGCGCCATGGATGCCCTGGTCGATGGTGTTGAAAATTTCGATGCCTTCCAGCAACTGCTCAAACGGTTTTCCATGCGCACCAGCGCGAGAAACCAGTTCGCAGGCAGGATTGCGCGCCTGACCAGGGGGGCGGTGAACGTCGATGTCCGCATCAAACTGGATGAAAAGCACGAGATCGCCGCCGTTGTGACGAGCGAGAGCGCGGATTTTCTCGGGCTCGAAGTCGGGATGGAGGTTTATGCGCTCGTCAAGGCGCCTTCGGTCATCCTGACCATCGACCTGGAAGGGCGCTTCAGCGCGGAAAACAGACTTTGCGGCACTGTTTCCCGCATCCATGTGGGCGAAGTGAATGCGGAGGTCATGCTGGTCCTGGAGAGCGAGAAGACGGTGACGGCCATCGTCACCCATGAAACTTTAAACAGGCTTGGGCTTGTCGAAGGCTCTTCCGCCTGCGCAATGTTCAGCGCATCCAGCGTGATTCTCGCGCTTGTTCAATAGCGCCTTGATTCGACAATTTGTCGCATTTGCGACAAGCCTTCTCGTAACCCGTTGATTTGTCATTGGCACGTTGCTTGCTTTGTTTATTTGAGCGGTTTAATACTATAGGAATCCCGGGATGCTGGATGCGGCGATACTGGCTATCATCGAGGAGGCTGGCGTCAATGTGTTGACATTGACCGAAGGTCTCGAAGAGGCTGAGTTTTTTTCCTCGCGCCTGACTCGTGCGGAAGTGGGTCGTCAGGTCGGGGTCATGACGGGAGTCGCGGCAACACTTTCTGCTCAAACGCGCTCGCAGCTCCCGGAACTGGACTGGGAAGGTTGGGAAGGCGCTGCGAAGCAACTCGGCCCGGGCAGCGTGGTTTCGGACCAGGCGCTCTGGTTCGCCGTGCGTTCGCTTGTTCCGGCGACGCTGATGTGGCTCAGGGTATACCGAAAAAACTTGCCCGAGATTTTTGCATGCAAGCCTACCCCTTCTTTTCCGGAGGATTCACATAAATGAGGATGATGACTATGCAGGCCAATATGGGATTCGTGGGCGAACACGCCCATATCGCTTCCGAGGATGAGATTTCCGCAGGGCTCAATGCGGCGAACAAGGTATTTTCAAGCCACAATGTCGATCCGGCGGATTGTGCGGCAGCCAACGAGAAACTGGGACGGGACGAGCTCCTCACCAGGGAAGAAGCCAGGCTTTGCGTGATCTGGGGTGAGGCCGACGACATGGCTTTCCGCGCGCTCACCCTGGGCTGGCTGGCCCGGGACGTCGACATCAGGCTGGGACTGCAGGATGGATGATATGCCTGGCGCAGGTGCATATACGCAAGGATCAGGCTATTTTCTTTTGCCAGAACAATGCCTTTCCGGCCTCTGGATTCAGCTCGTAGCCTTCGAAGCCGAAAGACCTGTATGCGGCCCTGGCAACCTGGTTGCCCTCCAAAACTTCAAGAGTCAGCTTGCAGCACCCCAGTTTCTTTGCGATTTCCTCCGCTTTTGCCAGCAAGCGCCTTGAAATTCCGCGCCCCCTGAATTCCTGGGCAACGACCATGTCATGCACGTTCAGTAACGGCTTGCAGGCGAAAGTGGAAAAGCCCTCCATGCAGATGGCAAGTCCGGCTGGCTTTTCATGAACAAAGGCAATGAC
>JAJZTT010000020.1 GCA_021848705.1 Pseudomonadota bacterium | reverse complement strand
TCTACAGAGAAACGAGGCAGCTTCAAGAGCTGGACGGTTCTGCTCGCCATCGCAGCATTTTCACTGAGCCTGCTGGGAACCTTCCTGGTGCGCTCCGGCGTACTCACTTCGGTGCATGCCTTCGCAACCGATCCGCGCCGCGGCATGTTCATTCTCATTTTCCTCGTCACCGTCATCGGCAGCTCGCTTGCGCTTTATGCATGGCGCGCACCCAGGGTCGGACTGGGCGGGAAATTCGACATCGTTTCCCGAGAGTCATTGCTGCTCTCCAACAACGTGCTGCTCGCCGTTGCCGCAACCTCTGTGCTGCTCGGCACCCTGTACCCGCTGCTGGTCGACGCACTGCATCTCGGCAAGATCTCGGTAGGCCCGCCCTACTTCAACGCCATCTTCGTTCCGCTCATGGTGCCGATGGTGTTCCTGATGGGTCTCGGGCCCATTGCCAGTTGGAAAAAGGCCAGCCTTCCCGACCTCGCTTCCCGCCTCAAGTGGGCTTTCGGGGCGAGCGCGGCCACCGCCGTCCTGCTTCCCTTCGCGATGGGCAAATGGACTCCCCTCATCAGCCTGGGCTTCCTGCTCGCCGCATGGGTTGCCTTCTCGTCGCTGCATTCCTTCTGGCACAGGATCCGTCATGCCGATGACAAGGCGGCTGCAATTTTCCGTCAGTCTCCCAGCTATTATGGCATGCTGCTCGGCCATCTCGGCATTGCGGTATTCATCGTCGGCGTCACCATGGTCAAGGGTTACGAAACCGAGCGGGACGTGAAAATGAATGTGGGAGACACACTCACCGTCGCTTCCTACACCTTCCGCTTCGACGGTACCAGCGACGTGCAAGGACCGAACTACCAGGCCACACGCGGATTCATCACGGTCATGGAAAATGGTCGCAAGATGCTGATGCTGCATCCGGAAAAACGCAGCTACAACGCATCCGGAATGGTGATGACCATCGCATCCATCAACCCGGGCATCACCCGCGACCTGTATGTATCCCTTGGGGAACCGATCGGCGACAGCGCCTGGAGCGTGCGGATCTATTACAAGCCCTTCGTCGACTGGATCTGGGCCGGATGCCTCATCATGGCAATCGGCGGCATCTTCGCCGTGGCCGACAGGCGTTACAGGCTGGCCATCAAGGCCAAAAAAGTCACGACGTCTGACAATCTTCAACCTGCAATGGCAAGCAAATGAAAGCGAAATTCGTCATCCCTCTCGCGCTCTTTTTGGTCCTGGTGGTTTTCCTCGGAGTCGGTCTGCACCGCGATCCAAGAATGGTTCCTTCTCCGCTCATCGGGAAGCCCGCGCCCAACTTCGATCTCACCGACGTGCACGACCCTGCGCACCGCTTTTCCAACAAGGAATTGCTCGGCAAGGTATGGCTGCTCAACGTATATGCATCCTGGTGCGAATCGTGCCGGGACGAGCATCCCCTGCTGGTCGAATTCGCCGGGAGAAAAATGGCCCCCATCATCGGTCTCGATTACAAGGACAAGCCCGAGGACGCAAGGAAATATCTGAACGAAATGGGCAACCCGTATGACCTCAGCATATCGGACCTCGACGGCAGGGTGGGGATCAATTACGGCGTATACGGTGTGCCCGAAACCTATATCATCGACAAGACCGGCATCATCCGGGACAAGATCATAGGCCCCGTCACCGTCAACACGATCAACGAAAGAATCGTTCCGCTCATCAAGGAACTCTCGAAATGAAGCGCCTTCTTTACCTCATTCCGCTGCTCTTCGCCCTCGCAGGCACAGCACACGCGAAGGAAGCCGCACCGGTATCCGCCGACCCGGCCATCGAAAAGCGCATGCTGAACCTGACCGAGACGCTACGTTGCCTCGTATGCCAGAACGAAACGCTGGCCGCATCCCAGGCTGAACTCGCCCTCGACCTCAAGCAGGAAATCCGCGAGATGATGAAAAAGGGAATGAGCGACAAGGAAATCGTCGCCTACCTGGTGCACCGCTACGGAGATTTCGTGCTCTACGACCCCCCCGTCAAATCGACCACGCTGCTGCTCTGGTACGGCCCTTTCGCCTTCCTCGCAGTCGGCCTGGCCGTGCTCTTCTACACCATCCGGAAGAGACGCGGCCTGATCGAAGACGCAAAACTCACCACCGACGAAGAACAACGCGCCAAGTCGCTTCTGGAACATAATTCATGATCGCTTTCTGGACCATCTGCGGGATCCTCATCCTGATCGCCCTCCTTTTCGTCATCACTCCGCTGCTCCGCAAGGAAAAATCAGGGAATCACATCGAAAGGAACGAACTCAACATTTCCCTTTACCAGCAGCAACTCCAGGAACTTGAAGCGGACCGGGAGAACGGGCTGGTCAATGAAAGCCAGTACGAGCAGGGCAAGCAGGAAATCCAGAAAAGACTGCTGGAAGACGTCAGCGCCGAGGAAGCCCCGGTCAGGAACCCTGCCGCCAAGAAGCTCGCCATCGGGATCGGCCTCATTATCCCCGCCCTTTCCGTCGCCCTCTATCTGCAGCTCGGCCATCCGCAATTCCTTGGACCGCAAGAAGCGCCCCCGCCTCCTCCTTCCGCCGAAAACGGCGGATTCACCCAGGAGAAGATCGAGTCCATGGTGGCGAAGCTTGCAGAGCGCCTCAAGAATAATCCCCGGGATGCGCAAGGCTGGACCATGCTCGGACGTTCCTACATGGTATTGAAGCGCTTCAGGGATGCATCGGATGCGTTCGGTCATGCTTCCGCCTTGCTGCCCAACGATGCCCAGATTCTCGCCGAATACAGCGAAAGCGAAATGATGATCGATCCCACCAAGCTGAGCGACAAGGCGGTCGAGCTCAACAGGAAATCGCTCGAAATCGATCCGAACAATCCCAAGGCTTTGACCCTCGGCGGCGCCATCGCCTTTGCTCAGAAGGACTTTGCAAAAGTGGTCGATCTCTGGACCAGACTCCTTTCGCAGCTTCCGGAAGGCTCCGAAGATGCAAAAGCAGTCGAGAACGGCATCATGGAGGCAAGGCAGGCTGCCAAAGCTAGCGGCCATCCCCTTCCGGAACCCAAAAACGCGCCCCGGCCGATGGCAGCATCTGCGAGCGTTTCCGGAACGGTCGAGATCTCCCCGGAGATCGCAGCAAAGGCGAATCCAGACGATACCCTGTTCATCTACGCGCAGGCGGTCAACGGACCCAAAATGCCGCTTGCGATCCTGAAAATCACCGCGAAGGAGTTGCCGCTCAAATTCTCCCTCGATGACACGCTTTCGGTCGCGCCCATGTTCAAGCTGTCCGATTTCAATCAGGTCATCGTTGGCGCCAGAATTTCCAAATCCGGCAACGCCATGCCGCAAAGCGGCGATCTGCAGGGAATGAGCGAACCGGTCAAGGTGGGTGCGAAAGACATCCATATCGTGATCGACAGGACAGTCCCCTGATGCAATTTCCGGGTCCTGTTGGGAGGATGATACAAATGGGTGAAATTTCGAAATCTGCGCTTGACTTCGCCATAAAAACTAAGTGAAAATCAGTTTGGGCCATGCATTGCGTCAATGGTGCATGGCCCTGCAAATAGGGGCGACCCGATTTTATTTTTTATTAAGGATGCACAGATGTCGACCGGTACAGTAAAATGGTTCAACGATTCGAAGGGCTTTGGCTTCATCACGCCCGACGATGGGGGAGAAGACTTATTCGCTCATTTTTCCGCGATCAACATGAACGGATTCAAGACCCTCAAGGAAGGGCAAAAAGTGAGCTTCGAAGTGACGCAAGGACCGAAGGGCAAACAAGCCTCCAATATCAGTTCGGTCTGAGCTTGAAATAAAATCAGCCCACCGGTCGGCGGGCTGATTTTTTACATCCTTTCGATCATTGCCTGACCGAATGCGGAACAGGATACTTCCGCAGCGTTTTTCATCGTCCTCGCAAAATCGTAAGTCACCTGCCCTTCCCGGATGGATCTCTCCATGCCGCGGATCAGGAGGTCGGCAGCTTCCTTCCACCCCATGTGTCGAAGCATCATCTCTGCGGACAGAATGATCGATCCGGGGTTGACCTTGTCCTGACCCGCGTACTTGGGGGCCGTTCCATGGGTGGCTTCGAACATCGCAACATTGTCCGAAAGGTTTGCGCCCGGTGCGATGCCGATGCCGCCCACCTGGGCGGCTAGCGCGTCCGAAATGTAATCGCCATTCAGATTCATCGTGGCAACCACGTCATATTCGGTCGGGCGAAGCAGGATTTGCTGCAGGAAATTGTCGGCGATCACATCCTTGATCACGATGCCATTGGGGAGCCTCATCCAGGGACCTGCATCGATCAGTTCCGCTCCGAATTCACGCTTCGCGAGCGCATACCCCCAGCTCTTGAATGCGCCCTCGGTAAACTTCATGATGTTGCCCTTGTGCACGAGGGTGACCGATTTGCGCCCATTATCGATGGCATACTGGATCGCGCGACGCACCAGGCGCTCCGTTCCCTCCCTGGACACAGGCTTGATGCCGATTCCGGAAGTGCCGGGGAAGCGGATGCTGCGCACCCCCATTTCTTCCTGAAGGAAGCGGATCACCTTTTTCGCTCCTTCCGATTCTGCTTCCCATTCGATCCCGGCATAGATGTCTTCGACATTCTCCCTGAAAATCACCATGTCGGTCTTTTCCGGCTCCTTGAGTGGAGAGGGCACGCCCTCGAAATAACGGATCGGTCTCAGGCAGACATAAAGGTCGAGTTCCTGGCGAAGGGCCACGTTGAGCGAACGGATTCCTCCACCGACTGGCGTGGTGAGCGGACCCTTGATGGAGACGACGTAGTCCCTTACGGCTTCGAGCGTTTCTGCAGGCAGCCATTCACCATAGATGCGGTTCGCCTTCTCGCCTGCATAGATTTCCATCCAGGAAATTCTGCGCACGCCCCCATAGGCCTTCTCCACCGCGGCATCCACCACCTTGCGCATCACCGGCGTGATGTCCACGCCGATCCCGTCTCCCTCGATGAAGGGGATGACAGGATGATCCGGAACATTCAGTGAATGATCGGGATTCACCGTGATCTTTTCGCCTTGCGGCACTTCGATATGTCGATACATGTTATTTCCCCGGTTTCCAAATCAACGTGCATTTTACCCCAGTTCGGCAACGTTTTCCCGCCCGCTCATTGCACAATTTGAGCGGGATTGCCCAACAGATCAATTTCAACTACACTTAGGTCGGCCTTATTCGCATGGCTTTCCCAAGCCGGATTCAACCTACTAATTACAGAGGGGAGTTACCATGAAAAATTTCCTGTCCATCCTGATCGCTACCGCGTTCTTCGCATCGGCTAGCCTGCCGGCTTATTCCGCAGATGCAGCACCCGAAGCGAAACCGGCTGCGACCGAAGCGAAGCCGGCTGAAGCCGCCGCTCCCGCAAAGGTGAAGAAGGTGCGCAGGCACTGGTGCAAAGCCACCCAGCAGTTCCAGACCGCTCCCTGCCCGAAGAAGGCACGCAGGCACTGGTGCAGGACCACCCAGCAATTCCAGACCGCACCTTGCCCGAAAAAACGCAGGAAGTGGTGCGTGACCACCCAGCAATTCCAGACCGCGCCCTGCCCGAAGAAGGGTGCGAAGGCTGCGGCCGAGTCCAAGAAGGAAGAGGCAAAGCCAGCCGCCGAAGAAAAGAAGTAATTTTTCACTCCGGAAAAGCAGGGTACGCCCTGCTTTTTTTTTGGCCTATGTCAACGCACGCCGGTACCGGCGCGTTTACGGAAACAGGCGCGTCAATCACGCCACCCAACCACACGAGGACTCATGATGAAGAAACTTCTTTCCGCACTGATCGCAACCGTTTTCGCAGCCGGACTGAGCTTTAACGCAGTGGCTGCAGACGCCGCATCCGCACCTGCCAAGCATCACCACAAGGCCAAGCATCACCACAAGGCAGGCAAGCACCATCACAAGAAGGCGGAAAAGAAGTAATTCGCCTGTCAACGCAAACCGCCGGTATGCGTTATTGACATTGCCCACACGGGATTCATTCATACACTTTAAAGGCTCAAAATGAACAAACTGCTCTCCGCACTGATCGCTGCTGTTTTCGCAACCGCTTCGCTGTCCGCTATCGCCGCTGACGCAGCTCCCGCTGCTGACGGCGCCAAGGCAGAAGCCAAGCCTGCCGCAAAGCACCACGCCAAGAAGCACCATGCCAAGAAGCATCACAAGGCCATGAAGAAGGAAAAGAAAGAAGAAAAGAAGGAAGAAGCCAAGTAATTCGGCGTTCCTGAAAAAGGCGGGGACTTTTCCCCGCCTTTTTTTTTGCCTATCATTGCGGATTGTTCAGCAAGAAAGCTCCGAATGATCTGGAAACCCAATGTCACAGTCGCCGCCGTCATCGAACAGGATGGCAAATTCCTGCTGGTGGAGGAGCAAACCCGATACGGTATCCTGATGAACCAGCCTGCAGGTCACCTGGAACCGGGAGAATCGCTGAAAGAGGCTGCCGCCAGGGAAACCCTGGAAGAGTCCGCCTTCCACTTCGAGCCGGAATACCTCGTCGGCATCTACCAGTGGCAGGGACATGAAACCACTTATCTCCGCTTCGCATTTGGCGGCAGGATCCTGCGCCACGATGCCGGGAGAGGGCTTGACGAAGGCATCATCCGCACCCTCTGGCTTTCGAGGGATGAAATCCGCAAGGAAATCGATAGGTTGCGAAGTCCGATGGTCTGTCAATGCGTGGAAGATTATCTCGCAGGATGTCGCTACCCGCTGGATCTCATCACCCACTATCACAAGGAGCTGCATTGAAAAAGGTCGTGGTCGGCATGTCAGGCGGGGTGGATTCGTCCGTGAGCGCATTGCTCCTGAAGGAACAGGGGTATGAAGTCATCGGCCTCTTCATGAAAAACTGGGAGGACGACGACAGCGAGGAATACTGTTCCTCGCGACAGGATCTCATCGATGCGGTTTCAGTCGCCGACAGGATAGGGATCGACATCGAAGCGGTGAATTTCTCGGCAGAATACAAGGATCGGGTATTCAGCGAATTCCTGCGCGAATACAAGTCCGGCAGAACCCCGAATCCCGACGTCCTGTGCAATTCCGAAATCAAGTTCAGGGCGTTCCTGGAACACGCCATGGCACTTGGCGCCGACTATATTGCGACCGGGCATTACGCCCAGGTGAGGGAAAATGAAGGAAAATTCGAACTGCTGAAGGCGGAGGACGGCAGCAAGGATCAGAGTTATTTCCTGTACCGGCTCAACCAGAAGCAGCTATCGAAGACGATTTTTCCCCTGGGGAATCTCCTCAAGCGCGAAGTCCGGAAAATCGCCAAAAACGCCGGTTTGTCCAATTTTTCGAAGAAGGACAGCACCGGGATCTGCTTCATCGGCGAACGCAAGTTCCGCGAATTCCTGAATCGTTATCTTCCCCGCGAACCGGGGGAAATGCAGACTCCCGAAGGAAAGATCGTGGGAGAGCACATCGGTCTCACCTTCTACACCATCGGGCAGCGACACGGCCTCGACATCGGAGGACCGGGAGAAGCCTGGTACGTCGCTGCGAAGGACATGGAAAGGAACGTGCTGATCGTGGTTCAGGGGCACGACCACCCGCTGCTTTTCCGGCAGGAGCTCTCCTGCAGCGACCTTTCCTGGATCGGGGGAGAGGCGCCGCACGCCAACTGGGTATATGGGGCCAAGACCCGCTACCGACAGGCAGATGCGGCGTGCAGCATCGTTGGGGTCGATTCCGCCTCCTGCAGGGTCGAATTCGCAGAGCCCCAGTGGGCGGTCACACCGGGGCAGTCACTCGTGCTCTATGAAAGTCGCGTTTGCCTCGGCGGGGGGATTATCGACTCCTAGTCGCGCGGGATGGTGTCTGCATAGGCGGTATGCTTCATCATCCTGGATTCAAGTCTGACGAGATTTGGATAATCCTCCATCCAGGAAATTTCGGGAAAACGAAGAGAGAGATAGCCGAGCAGACATGCCACCGCGATGTCGGCGAGCGTGTAGGCGTCGCCCATGCACCATGGTTTTTCGCCCAGACCGGCGGACAGGGCCCTGAGCCCCCTCTCCACCTTCATCATCTGCTTCGAGATGAATTCCCCGGATTGCATCCCTTCCGGACGGCGCTTTTCCATCACCACGAGCACGGCCGCATCGCAGATTCCGTCCGCAAGCGCCTCCCACTTCCTAACCTCCACCCGCTCCCTGCCGTCTTCCGGAAGCAGCCTGCAAACCGGCGTATGCAGATCGAGATATTCCACGATCACACGGGAGTCGTAAAGACTCTCCCCGTCGTCCAGTATCAGAACCGGCACTTTTCCGAGCGGGTTGAAATGGGGAACGCTCGATCCTTCGCTAGCCGGAGGATCATTCAGATACTCGTGGTCGATGCGCTTTTCGGCCAGGACGATCCTGACTTTTCTTACATAGGGACTGGTTAGTGTGCCTACAAGCTTCATGATTTTCCCCGAGGTTTGAATTTGACGATTATAGCAGCCGTTCCAATATGGTAGAATTGCCGCTCTCAAAGCAAGGCGAAAACGATGAATCTCTCCACGATCACCGCGCTCTCTCCCCTCGACGGACGCTACCAGGACAAGCTCGAAGCACTCAGACCTCATTTCAGCGAATTCGCGCTCATCCGTCAGCGGGTCAGGGTTGAAATCGAGTGGCTGAAGGCGCTCTCCTCGAACCCGGATATTCAGGAAATTCCGCAGTTTTCCCCTTCCGCGCTGGAATCCCTGGATTTCGCGATGAAAAATTTTTCGGAAGGCGACGCGGCGCGCGTCAAGGAAATCGAATCGACCACCAATCACGACGTGAAGGCGGTCGAATACTGGCTCAAGGAGCAGTTCGCAGGCGTCCCCGAGATCGCTGCCGTGTCCGAATTCTTCCATTTTGCCTGCACTTCGGAAGACATCAACAATCTCTCCTACGCACTGATGGTGAAGGAAGCACGCGACGAAGCGATGCTTCCTGCCCTGCAAACGGTGCTGAGCCGACTGGCATCGATGTCGCACGCGCTTGCAGACCAGCCCATGCTTTCCAGAACGCATGGTCAGCCCGCCTCCCCTTCCACGCTGGGCAAGGAAATCGCCAATGTGGTCTACCGCCTGAAGCGCCAGTTGAAGCAACTGGCCTCGAATGAAATCCTCGGCAAGATCAACGGCGCAGTCGGAAACTATAATGCCCACCTCTCCGCCTATCCCGATTTCGACTGGGAAGGATTCGCCAGGAACTTCGTGGAAAGCCTCGGCCTGCAGTTCAACCCCTACACCATCCAGATCGAGCCGCACGACTACATGGCCGAAATTTTCGATTGCCTCGCTCGCATCAACACCATCCTCATCGATCTCGACCGCGACATCTGGGGCTACATTTCGATCGGCTATTTCAGGCAGAAGACCCTGAAGAACGAGGTCGGTTCCTCCACCATGCCGCACAAGGTCAACCCGATCGATTTCGAGAATTCGGAGGGCAATCTCGGCATGGCCAATTCGCTGCTGAAGCACTTTTCCGAAAAGCTCCCCATCTCGCGCTGGCAGCGCGATCTCACCGATTCGACCGTGTTGCGCAACATCGGGGTGGCCTGGGGTTATTCCCTTCTTGGATATTCATCGCTCGCAAAGGGACTTGGCAAGCTGGAAGCGAACCCCGCAAGGCTCGAGGAGGATCTCGAAAAGGCATGGGAAATTCTCGCAGAGCCGATCCAGACCGTGATGCGCAGGTTCGGGCTCCCCAATCCATACGAGCGCCTGAAGGAGCTCACGCGCGGCCGCGGCGGCATAGACCGGGAATCGCTGAAGGCATTCATCTCCGGGCTGGAACTGCCCGAAGATGCGAAGGCGAGGCTGCTTTCGATGAGCCCGCGCGATTATGTGGGCAAGGCTGCAGAGCTGGCCAGGAAGATTCAGGAAGTCTGACGGGAGGGGCGGAATTTCTGCCTGAGGATTCCGATCCCTCCCGGAAGCAGCGTCATCACGATGATCCCGACCATGAAGATCGAGAGGTTGTCGCGGATGAAGGGCAGGTTTCCGAAATAATATCCCAGATAGACGAAGCTCCCGATCCAGGAAATTCCGCCTGCCAGGCTGAAGATCAGGAATTTCCTGTAACTCATGCTGCCCAATCCGGCGACGAAGGGTGCAAAAGTCCTGATGACCGGAAGAAATCTCGAGAAGATCACCGTCTTTCCGCCGTGGCGTTCATAGAACGCATGGGTGCGCTCCAGATGCTCGTGGTTGAAGAATCTCGACTTCTCGTGGGAGAAAACCTTGGGCCCGACGAAGCGTCCAATCCAGTAATTGGTGTTGTCGCCGCAAAACGCCGCGAGCACCAATACCGCCCCGAGCAGTTCGACGTTCATCGAGCCGGTCGCCGCCATGGTTCCGGCAACGAAAAGCATGGAATCGCCGGGAAGGAAAGGAGCCACGACCAGACCGGTCTCGCAGAATATGATGAGAAACAGGATGAGGTAGATCCAGATTCCATAATTCTGCGTCAGGACGAGCAGATACTTGTCCAGATGCAGCACCATGTCCAGAATGTTCACAGTCACCTCAGTTCGCCTCCGCGGGCTTCTTTTCAGACTTGATGAAATCGGCTCTGGAAACGCCCAGCCACATCACCACGGGGCTTGCCACCAGAACCGAGGAGTATATTCCAAAAAGAATGCCGATGGTGAGGGCGAGTGCGAAATAATGCAGCGCTTCCCCGCCGAAGAACAGCATCGAGGTCACCATGAGCTGGGTACAGCCGTGGGTGATGACGGTCCGGGACATGGTCCTGGTGATCGCGTTGTTGATGATTTCGGGAACCGTGCTCTTTCTCATCATCCTGAAATTTTCCCGGATCCGGTCGAACACCACGACCGATTCGTTCACCGAATAGCCCAGCACTGCGAGCACTGCGGCGAGAACGGGAAGCGAAAACTCCCACTGGAAGAAGGAGAAGAAGCCCAGGATGATCACCACGTCGTGCAGGTTGGCGATGATCGCGGCCAGCGCGAATCTCCATTCGAACCGGATCGCGAGGTACCCCATGATGCCGAGGGAAACCAGCAACAGGGCGAGGGATCCGTTGGAGACGAGTTCCTTGCCGACCTGCGGACCCACGAATTCCACCCTCCTCATCTGCACCGATGGATCGTCTGTGCGCAAGGTGGAGAGCACGATCTCGCTCTCCTGCGCGCCCGTCTTGTCCGCCTGCAGCGGAAGGCGGATCAGCACGTCATGGGAAGTGCCGAAATTCTGCACCATCACGTCCGGAAGCTTCAATTTCGAGAGGGAGGATCTCACCTTCTCGATGTCCGCCGGATGATCGTAATGCACCTCCATCACCGTGCCGCCGGTGAAGTCGATACCGAAGTGCAGCCCCCGCGTCGCGAGCAGAAAAACCGCCGCGATGAAGGTCACGAGCGAGATGGAAGTGGTGAACTTCCCCCAGCTCATGAAGGGGATGTCCTTTTTGATCCTGAAAAACTCCATTTGCCTGTCCTTCCTATCCGATCAGCAGCTTCGAAACTCTGCGCCTGCCGTAGGCAAAGTTGACGATGGCCCGGGATACCAGAATCGCACTGAACATCGAAGTCAGGATACCGAGGCAGAGCACCACGGCAAACCCTTTCACCGGGCCCGAGCCGAAAATGAACAGCGCCATCCCGGCGATCAGGGTGGTGATGTTCGAGTCCAGGATCGTGCCGAACGCGCGCTCATAACCCGCGTTGATCGCGGCCTGGGGCGTATTGCCGTTCCTGATCTCGTCCCTTATCCGCTCGTTGATGAGCACGTTGGCGTCGATCGCCATGCCGAGTGTGAGGGCGATGCCCGCCATGCCCGGCAGGGTCAGCGTAGCCTGCAGCATGGAAAGCACCGCGACCAGCAGGAACAGGTTGGCGGCCAGCGCGACCACGGAAACGAAGCCGAAGAGGAGATAGTAGACGATCATGAACACGCTGATCGCGATGAAGCCGAACATCGTGGAATCGAAGCCTTTCCTGATGTTGTCGGCGCCGAGGCTCGGGCCGACGGTCCGCTCCTCGATGATTTCCATCGGTGCTGCGAGCGCGCCTGCCCGGAGGAGCAGGGCGACGTCATGCGCCTCCACCGTGTTCATGTGTCCGGAAATCTGCACCTGTCCACCGCCGATCTGCTCGCGGATCACGGGCGCGGTCACGACCTGCGCCTGCCCCTTCTCGATCAGCAAAATCGCCATGCGCTTGCCGACATTTTCCCCGGTCACCTGCTTGAAGATGCGCGATCCGGTTCCGTCGAGGCGGATGTGAACTGCAGCCTCACCGGTCCGGTTGTCGAAGCCGGGCTGTGCATCGTTGATGTGTTCCCCGGTGAGCACCACATTCTTCCTCACCAGAACGGGATGTCCGTCCCGGTCGCTCAGAAGTTCGTCACCGAAGGGAATCTGACCTGCAACGGCTTCCTTGATGTCATGCTCGTCGTCGACCATGTGGATCTCGAGGGTCGCGGTCCTCCCGAGGATGTCCTTGGCCTTCGCGGTATCCTGGACCCCTGGTAGCTCGACCACGACGCGATCCGACCCCTGTTGCTGGATGATGGGTTCGGCGACCCCCAGTTCATTGACGCGGTTCCTGAGCGTGGTGATGTTCTGTCCCAGCGCGTATTCCTGGATCTTCACCGCTGCCTGGGGCTTGAAGGCTGCGGTCAGGCTGATTTCGGCGCCTGCCCCGCTCTGGCTCAGCAAAAGATCGGGGAATTTGCCTGAAATCTCGGACTGGGCCTTGTCGGCTGAAGCCTTGTCGGCGAAGGTGAGCTCCAGGGTTTGGCCCTTCCTGGAAATCCCCGTGTAGCGCACATCCGCATCCCGGAGATCCATCCTGATCTCTCCGAGATTGCGGTCCATCGCCATGGTGATGGCTGCATTCATGTCGACCTGCATCAGGAAGTGCACGCCGCCCCTGAGGTCGAGGCCGAGATACATGGGAAGCGCATGAAGCGATTGCAGCCAGCGCGGCGAGCGGGAAACCAGGTTGAGTGCGACCACGAACCCCTGCGACTCGAGCTTCGACTGGAGCAAGCCTTCCGCGCGAAGCTGTCCGTCCGGGCTTTCGAAACAAACCCTGAGGCTCGTCGGGTCGAGCAGCATGCAGGTGGACTCGAGCTTCTGATCCTTCAGGATCTGTTCGACTTCGCCCATCAATGCGGGATCGACCTTTGCAGTCGAATTCGCGGAAGAAATCTGTACCGCGGGAGATTCGCCGAAGAAATTGGGGAGGGAATAAATGAAACCGAACACCATCACCACCAGGATGACGGCGTTCTTCCAGAGCGGGTACCGGTTCATTGTCAGCCCGCCGACTTGATCGTTCCCTTGGGCAGGACGGCAGAAATCGCGGTCTTCTGCACCAGGATCTCGGTATTCGCCGAGACTTCCAGTGTGACGTAATTTTCTCCGACCTTGAGCACTTTCGCGAGCAGGCCGCCGGTCGTCACCACTTCATCGTTCTTCTGAAGCGCATCGAGCATCGACTTCATTTCCTTGGTGCGCTTCATCTGCGGACGGATCAGCATGAAGTAGAAAACGACGACAATCAGGATGAGCGGTGCAAAGCTCATCAGGTCCGACCCCGGGGGCGTCCCTGCGCCCTGAGCATAGGCAGAAGTTATCAGCATGTATCCTCCTGAAACGGGGCGATCCCCATGAATTCCGTAAAAAACCGCAATTCTAGCACGATTGCTTGCGCTGCCTTTCAAACTCGGCAACAAATTCTTCGAAGACGCCCGCCTCGATCGCGCCGCGGATGTCGCGCATCAGGTCCTGGTAATAATGCAGGTTGTGGATGGTGTTGAGCCGCGCGCCGAGGATTTCCCCGGTCCTTTGCAGGTGATGGAGATAGGCGCGGGTGAAATTGCTGCAGCAATAACATCCGCAGGTCTCGTCGAGCGGCCGGGTATCGTGGCGGTATTTCGCATTCCTGATCTTGATATCGCCGTACCGGGTGAAGAGCCAGCCGTTTCTCGCATTGCGGGTGGGGAGCACGCAGTCGAACATGTCCACCCCTTGCGAGACCGCAAGGACGATGTCCTCGGGCGTCCCCACCCCCATGAGGTAGCGCGGCTTATTCTGCGGCATTTGCGGCGTGGTATGGGTGAGGATGCGGATCATGTCTTCCTTGGGCTCGCCCACCGAAAGACCCCCGATGGCATAGCCGTCGAAGCCGATATCCGTGAGTCCGGAAAGCGACTCGTCGCGCAGGCTTTCGTGCATTCCGCCCTGGACGATTCCGAACAGCGCATTCGTGTTTCCCTCGTGAGCGCGCCTGCTGCGCTCGGCCCATCGCAGGGAGAGCCGCATCGATTTCGCAGCGGTATCGTGATCTGCGGGGTGCGGGGTGCACTCGTCGAAGATCATCACGATGTCGGAATTGAGGATCCGCTGGATCCGCATCGATTCTTCCGGGGTGAGCATGCAGGCGTCGCCGTTCACCGGGGACTTGAATTTCACGCCTTCTTCGGAAATTTTTCTGAGATCGCCGAGGCTGAAAACCTGGAACCCGCCCGAATCGGTGAGGATGGGGCGATCCCAGCCCATGAAGCGGTGAAGCCCGCCGTGCGCCTCGATCACGTCCAGCCCCGGCCGCAGCCAAAGATGGAAGGTGTTGCCAAGCACGATGTGCGCGCCGATCTCGACGAGTTCGACCGGGCTCATCGCCTTGACCGTGCCGTAGGTGCCGACCGGCATGAATGCAGGGGTCTCCACCGCCCCGTGGGCAAGTGTCACGGTGCCGCGCCGGGCGAGCCCGCAGGTGGAATGAAGATCGAATTTCATGGGATTTTCCTGTCTATGAGCATCGCATCCCCGTAGCTGAAGAAGCGATAGCGGTTTTCCACAGCGTGCCGGTATGCATTGCGGATTTCTTCCAGTCCCGAAAATGCGGAAACCAGCATGAGGAGCGTCGATTTCGGCAAATGGAAATTGGTGAGAAGACGGTCTGCGACCCTGAATTGGTATCCGGGCGTGATGAAGATCCCGGTCTCGCCGCGAAGATTGCCGTAGAGGGCGGCGGATTCGAGCGCGCGGAGGGCGGTGGTTCCCACCGGAATCACGCTCTTTCCCGCTTCCTTTGTTTTGCGGATCGCATCCATTACTTCTGCCGGCACATCGTAAACCTCGGAATGCATCACGTGCTCCGAAATGTTCTCGACCCGGACCGGCTTGAACGTCCCCGCCCCCACGTGCAGGGTGACATGGGCGAAATTCACGCCCAGATCCGCGAGATTTTGCAGCATCGCCTCGTCGAAATGCAGGCCCGCCGTGGGCGCCGCAACCGCGCCGGGATTTTTCGCGTAAACGGTCTGGTAGCGGTCCTCGTCGTATTCGGTCGCAGCATGCGAAATATAGGGTGGAAGCGGAAGCTTTCCGCACCGCTCCAGCACCCCTGCCGCATCCTCGCCGAACGAGAGGACGTAAAATTCATCCCGCCTCTCCAGCACCTTTGCGGAAGCGTCATCGAAATGGATGACCGATCCGGGCTTGGGCGCATGGCTCGCCCGGATCGATGCGAGCACGCACTCTTCGTCCAGAATGCGTTCGACCATCACCTCGACCGAGCCGCCCGTGTCCTTTTTGCCGAAGAGTCTCGCCCTGATCACTCTCGTGTCGTTGAAGACCAAAAGATCCCCCGGTTCGAGCAGCGAGGGAAGATCGCCGAATTTCCTGTCGGAAATGTCGCCAGCCCCGTCCATGACGAGCAGGCGGCTTGCTCCGCGCCGTTCGGCCGGGGTCTGCGCGATGAGTTCATCCGGCAGATCGAAATCGAAATCCTGAATTTTCATGCGCGCATTTTACCCGTTTGCGGCGCTTATTGCAGAAAATCGCCGATTCCCGGATAATTACCGTTTGCCCAGCCGGGATGGCGGAATTGGTAGACGCACGGGACTCAAAATCCCGCGATCGAAAGGTCATGGGGGTTCGATTCCCCCTCCCGGCACCAGACTTTCAGGGGATCCTCCCGCGAAGTCATCCCCTTTCTGCCCCTGCAGCAGCCTCCTGAACCGCAACATTTCCAACCGATCGGCATGTCCCGGGAACCATAACTTTGCCTCCCAGGCAAACAGATGCTTCCATACGGTAAACACGATCCCGGATTGTAAAATCCGAAATATCGTGGTTCAGAAAATCTTGCATAGAGAATCGACTTTGGCTTGAACCTCTGGCTGAAGCTGAGGCACCATATTACCTGCAACTTGCCGGTCAGACCATGAAGGCCTGACTCACGCCAAACGGCCGCCACGAACCCGGGGCGGTCATGTGCAGCCCTAAAAGTTGATTTGCCTGGTGTTAAGGATATGACTTCTGTCCATAGTTCAGAAGAAGATTCCCGCAGATTTGAGCGGGCTTTCCAGATGGTGGCCGCCTGCCAGCATGCGTTGTTTCGTTCCAAAAGCAAAGAGAAACTGTTTGCCGAAATTTGCAAGATTGCTGTCGGAACGGGTGGCTACCTTATGGCGTGGGTCGGTCTTGCACTCCAAGACAAGGCGAAAACGATCGTTGTAGCGGGCTCGGCTGGTAATGGCAGCGGATACTTGGAGAAACTGCATCTGAGTTGGGCCGATGTTGAACAGGGGCGCGGCCCAACCGGTACAGCCATCCGGACCGGAACGACGCAAATCAACCAGGACATCTGGACAAGCCCTTCGATGCAATTTTGGCGCCAGCCTGCGCTGGAGCACGGTTACCAATCGTGTGCAGCCTTGCCGCTGCTTGACGGTAAAAAGCCGCTTGGAGCGCTGGTGATCTATTCTGAACAACCGTACGCATTCAATCCGAGCGAAATCTCTTTACTGGAGACATTGGCCAACGACATAACATATGGAATGCTCGCCATGGAGCACCGGGCGCAGCAAGAACAGTTGTTGGTTGCGCTGAGGGAGAGCGAAGAAAAACACCGCCAATTGTTCGAGAGCTCACGCGATGCGCTGATGATGCTGGCGCCGCCTTCATGGAAATTCACCGGCGCGAACCAGGCGACCCTGAAATTGTTCGGTGCGAACAATGTGGAGCAATTCATTTCGCTTGGGCCTTGGAATTTGTCGCCGGAACGGCAGTCGGACGGCAGCCTGTCGAACGATAAGGCATCGGAGATGGTCAGCATCGCCATGCGCGAGGGTTCGCATTTTTTCGAATGGACGCATCAGCGCCTGGATGGCCAGGTGTTCGAGGCCGATGTATTGCTGACGCGAATGCAGGTTGGCGAGGATACCTTTCTGCAGGCTACCGTGCGCGACATCACCCATCACAAGAAAGCTGAAGCTGAAATATTCCAGTTGAAGGAACGCTATCAGCACCTTTTCAACAATTCGCCCGATGCTTACCTACTATTTTCTCTGGATGAGGGGGTTTTCATCGATTGCAACCATGCGGCCGAGACCATGCTGCGGGGGACAAGAGAACAAATTATCGGCATATCACCGGACAGTCTTTCACCTGAATTTCAGCCTGATGGCAGAAGTTCTTTGGAATCAGTGCCTGAAAAGATTAGTGCGGTATTTGAAAAGGGCCGCCACATCTTCGAGTGGGTTCACCGTCGCTTTGATGGGGAAGATTTCTGGGCGGAGGTGAGTATTTCATTCACGCGATTAGGCAATCAAAAGGTATTGTTTACTGCCTGGCGTGATATTTCGGATCGAAAATCCGCTGAAAAGACTATGCGGATTGCGTCCGTTGTATTCGACACTCATGAGGCCATCATGATTACCGATGCCAGAGCGAACATTATTAAAGTGAATCAGGCATTTCAGGATATTACTGGTTATAGCGCGGAAGAGGTCCTTGGCAAAAACCCGCGCATCCTAAACTCCGGACGGCAGGACAGGGCATTTTATGAAGCAATGTGGCAGGACTTGCTGAACAAAGGTTCATGGACAGGCGAGGTCTGGGATAAGCGCAAAAATGGGCAGATTTATCCAAAATGGCTGACCATTACTGCAGTTAAAGACAATGCAGGAATCACAACCGAGTACGTGGCCATATTCAGCGACATTACTGCGCGCAAGAAGGCGGAAGAGCAAATCTACAGCCTCGCGTACTATGACACCCTCACCAAGCTGCCCAACCGGAGGTTCCTGTTGGACAGGCTTCGGCAGGCGCAATCGGTTTCCGCCCGGAGCAAGCATTATGGTGCGCTGATGTTTCTCGACATGGACAGGTTCAAGACGCTCAATGACACGCTGGGCCATGATGTGGGAGACTTGTTCCTGATTGAAATTGCCATTCGCTTGCAGAAATGTGTTCGTGAGGTGGACACGATCGCCAGAATCGGAGGTGATGAATTTGTAGTTCTAATTGAAGAAATTAGCCCGATTTCGGAAGAATCTTACCAGAAGGTTGCACTGATTGCCGAGAAAATTCGCGCCTCATTATCCGCCCCCTATCAACTAAAGGGGCATGAGCATCACAGCTCCCCCAGCATAGGGGTAACTCTTTACCTTGGCCATGATGAGGTATTGGAATCAATACTCAAACAGGCCGATATGGCAATGTATCAGACAAAAGAAGCAGGGGGTAATGCGTTTCGATTCTTTGACCCCGTCATGCAGATTGCAGTAGAAACCCGTGCGACTCTTGAAGCGGATTTGCGCCATGCGCTTCCAGACAAGCAGTTGCATCTCTTTTACCAGATTCAATTGACCAGCGAGTTGACTCCTTTAGGCGCGGAGGCATTGATCCGCTGGAATCACCCGGTGCGCGGCTGGGTCGCTCCAATGCAATTCATCCCCATTGCGGAAGAGAGTTCTTTGATAATCGATATTGGGCGTTGGGTGCTGGAAACCGCATGCAAGCAACTTGCCCGGTGGAGCAGGAGTGAGCAAACGAAGAGCTTGATACTGGCCGTCAACGTGAGCGCACAGCAATTCAAACGACATGACTTTGTTGATGAAATTATGACGCTGGTAAATACCCATCAGATCAATCCACATCTCCTGAAGTTGGAACTGACGGAAAGTGTGATTTTGAACGATGTTGCTGACGTAACAACCAAGATGCACGCCCTGAAAGCAATAGGCATTAAATTGTCACTGGACGATTTCGGCACTGGCTATTCTTCACTGTCATACCTGAAGCAACTGCCACTCGACCAAATCAAGATTGACCAGGGCTTCGTTAGAAACATAATGATCGATACAAATGATGCCGTGATGGTGCAGACCATCATCGGTTTGGCAAAGAATTTCCAGATGAATGTTGTTGCCGAAGGAGTCGAGACAGAAGCACAGCTAAATTTCCTCAGGGAAAATTCCTGTCCAGGCTATCAGGGATATCTATTTGGCAAGCCCGCACCTATCGAGGAGTTTGAGGCTGCTTTACAGCGTTATGTCTGACATTCAGCAAGATGCATTACTTGGGGCGCATGATGCTTCCCCGCTCGACTGGCTGAAGGAAACCGCCGTCCTGGCCCAACAGCCGCATGGTAGAGCTCCTGCCGCTACGGCTCTTCAGGAAAGGCAGGGTGTCTGCGCCGGTCGATTGGGCCGCAAGCACTGCCGTTCCCATTCGAACACCCCGACCAGGGCCGGCAATTCGATGACCCTGTAGTTTTCGCTCTGCATTTTCAAGTCGCGCGCCGGGAAGTCTGTCGTGGAAGGATTGCCGCGATGCTCAGGAGGAAGCGCGCAGGATTTTTGCAGCGGCAACCATGCTGGTCAGTGCCGGGATGACCTCCGCCCATTGGCGGGTCTTCAGCCCGCAGTCAGGATTCACCCACAGTCGTTCCGCAGGAATGCGCTCGGCAGCCTTCCTCATCAACCCGACCATGTGCTCCCGAGTTGGAATGTTCGGCGAGTGGATGTCATAGACGCCTGGCCCGATCTCGTTCGGATAGTTGAAATGGTCGAACACATCCAGCAATTCCATGTCGGAGCGCGAAGTCTCGATGGTGATGACATCGGCATCCATGTCGGCGATGGCAGAGATGATGTCGTTGAATTCCGAGTAACACATGTGGGTGTGGATCTGGGTTTCGTCCTGCACGCCGTTGGCGGCAATGCGAAAGGATTCCACCGCCCAATCCAGATAGGCTTTCCACTGCGATTTGCGCAGCGGCAACCCCTCCCGCAGCGCAGCTTCGTCGATCTGGATCACTTTCACCCCGGCCTTCTCCAGATCCAGCACTTCCTCGCGAATCGCCAATGCAAGCTGGTAACAGGATGCCGAGCGCGACTGGTCGTCCCGGACGAAGGACCAGTTGAGAATGGTCACAGGTCCGGTCAGCATGCCCTTCATCGGCTTTTCAGTGAGGGATTGCGCATGCCTGATCCATTCCACGGTCATCGCTTTCGGACGGCTGATGTCGCCGTACAGGATCGGGGGCTTCACGCAGCGAGAACCATAGGACTGCACCCAGCCGAACTGGCTGAACGCATAACCTTCGAGCTGCTCGCCGAAATATTCCACCATGTCGTTGCGCTCGGCTTCGCCATGCACCAGCACGTCAAGGCCCAGCGCCTCCTGCTCGCGCACGCTGCGTTCGATTTCGGTCTTCATTGCAAATTGATAGGCCGCATCATCCAACTCCCCGGCCTTGAATCGGCTGCGCGCCTGCCTGATTTCCGCTGTCTGAGGGAAGGAGCCGATGGTCGTGGTCGGATACAGCGGCAGCCTGAGCAGGGCATCCTGCTTCCTGGCACGGACGGGATATGGATTGCCGCGCTGGCCCAGCGCCGGGTTGATGGCGGCAAGAGCCTGCTTGACGGCAGGATTGCTCACACGGTAGGAACTGCGGCGGCTGGCAATGGCAGCCTGGTTGGCTTGCAGCTCGGCGCTTACCGCGCTGCGCCCGTGATTCAGTGCAATGGACAGCACGCGCAGTTCTTCAAGTTTCTGGATGGCAAAGGCCAGCCAGGATTTGATCTCGTCATCCAGTTTCTGCTCATTCCCAAGGTCGACGGGAACATGAAGCAGGGAACAGGAGGGAGCAATCCACAGGCGATTTCCAAGACGCTCCGCGAAAGGCTCCAGCCAGTCGAGCGTGGCATTGAGATCGGTCTTCCAGATGTTGCGGCCATTGATGACGCCCAGAGACACCACCTTGTGAGAAGACAGCAGGTTCAGCATCGGCTGGATTTCATCCCGTGCGTTGATGGCATCGAGATGGATGCCGGCCACCGGCAGATTGCAGGCGAGATGAAGGTTGTCCTGCAAGGTGCCGAAATAGGTAGCCAGCAGGATCTTGATGCGGCAGCTCTTGAGGTGATGGTATGCCAGATTGAAGGCATGCCGCCATGCGGGTTCGATTTCAGTGACCAGCACCGGCTCGTCGATCTGGACCCATTCGATCCCATTGGCAGCCATTGCCTCCAGAAGTTCGGAATAGACGGGGAGCAGGCGCTCCAGCAGAGCCAGCCTGTCGGAATCGTCTTTGGATTTGCCCAGCCGAAGATACGTAACGGGGCCGATGAGTACTGGTTTGGTCTTGACGCCCTGCTCACTGGCTTCGGCGATTTGCTCGAGAAGGCGCGAAGGGTCAAGCCTGAATTGGGAATCGGCCGAGAACTCGGGCACGATATAGTGGTAGTTGGTATCAAACCATTTGGTCATTTCGCCTGCGGCGATGCCGCAGCAGGATCCGGGTTCCCCGGCTCCCTGTATGGAACGGCCGCGCGCCACCCGAAAATAGTTGTCGAGCTCGTCGCCCCGAAAACCCCTGGCGCGCTGCGGAAGATTGCCCAGCGCGAAGCTCGTGTCCAGCACCTGATCGTAAAAGGAGAAATCGCCCACGGGTATCCAGTCCAGTCCGGATTGCGCCTGCCAGTGCTGCTTGCGCAACTGCGCGCCGAGCGCCTCAAGCTCGGCGCGAGATGCGAGCCCTTTCCAATAGGATTCCAGGGCGAATTTCAGTTCGCGCGCAGCACCTATACGAGGAAAACCGAGATTGTGCGTCGTAATCATGTCTTTCCTTCCTCCTTGAAATGAGATGCATGCATGGTAGGATGTTTATCAGATGAAATAAAATGGTATTATTTCAACATTACATGAAATATATTCATCGAAAGCAATGCTGGAAAAAATTCATCTGTCCATCGTCAGGGAAGTCGAGCGTCAGGGTTCGCTGACGGCGGCAGCCGATGTGCTGTGCCTGACACAGTCAGCCCTGAGTCATGCCATGAAGAAGCTCGAGCGGAAGATCGGCACGGATATCTGGCTGCGCGAAGGACGCAGCCTCAGGTTGACCCAGGCAGGGAAATATCTGCTTGCGCTCGCCGAGCGGCTGCTGCCCCAACTGGAGCGTGCCGAAGAGCGCCTGAAACAGTATGCCGAGGGCGAGCGCGGTACGCTGTGCATCGGCATGGAATGCCACCCTTGTTACCAGTGGCTGCTCAAGGTGGTGTCCCCTTATCTGGCCGAATGGCCGGACGTGGAGGTGGACGTCAAGCAAAAATTCCAGTTCGGCGGCATCGGCGCCCTGTTTGCTTACGAGATCGACCTGCTCGTGACGCCCGATCCCCTGTACAAACCGGGACTGCTGTTCAAGCCGGTATTCGATTACGAACAGGTACTGGTCGTGAGCCGGCAGCACCTCCTTGCAGGGTCTTCGCATGTCGATCCCGAACAACTCGGCGGCGAAGTGCTGATCACCTATCCTGTCGAGATTGAACGCCTCGATATCTACAATCAGTTCCTGATGCCGGCCGGCATCAGTCCCAGGCGCCACAGAGTCATCGAAACGACCGAGATCATGCTGCAAATGGTGGCCAGTGGCCGGGGCGTTGCGGCCTTGCCGCGTTGGCTGGTGGAAGAACATGCCGGCAAACTGGAAATCACCCCGCTTCGCCTCGGAAAAAACGGGATCGCCAAGCAGATTTACCTGGGGATCCGGGAGGGCGACGCCGACATCGATTATCTGAAAGCCTTTGTCGAACTGGCGCGGCGGCAGGAGATCGCATCGCCTGGCCGATATGCTGAGCGACACCATGATTCCTGCAATTGGCCCACCAAGCCGGGACGAGCCTGACGACGATCGTCGCGCTTGCGCCTTATGTGGTAGACTCGGAAACGTTTTGAGGTGCTTGTCTGCGGAAGACAAGGTAAACGGGAAACAGGTGAAACACCTGTGCTGCCCCCGCAACGGTAAGCAAGTGAGGCCTCGCCATTATGCCACTGTGGAAACATGGGAAGGCGGCGAAGCAAGTCTTGCGAGCCCGGATACCGGCCTCGATGCACAGGACAGGAGATGTTGCGGGAGGCACATCGATAACGCTTTTGCGTGCCACAGACTCAAAATATCCCGCAAATTTCCTGAAAATCAATGTTCCAACGGGGATCCTTGGAAATTTTTAAGGAAAAGCAATGAAACAAAAATACTTCATTGCCGCGCCGCTCGGCGCGACCGCAGTCTTCAACGAACAGGATATGGAACTGCCCGGTCACGGAACCGGATTCCCAACCCATTGTCGCGCAAAGGCCGTCATCGGCAACGCCTGCAAGGCGCCGACATTCGGCGGCATGTAACCCATGGCCGGCATCCCGCGCGAAGACGAGGCAGAAGGCCGCAACAACATGCTGCTGTTCGTCGAGCATGCTCCGACCTCCATGGCAATGTTTGACCGCAACATGCGCTACCTTGCCGTGAGTCGACGCTGGATCAGTGACTACCGTTTGGGGGAGCAGGACATCGTCGGCAAATCCCACTACGAGGTCTTCCCCGAAATCACGGAGCAGTGGAAGGCCATACATCTTCGCGGACTGAGCGGCGAGATCGTCTCGGCCCAGAATGACCGCTTCGATCGAAACGACGGAACCGTACAGTGGCTGAACTGGGAGGTGCGCCCCTGGTACCGGGCGAATGAAGATATCGGCGGGATCGTGATCCTCACTGAAGATGTGACCGGGCACAAAGACGCCGAAAACAGGCTTGCCGCTTCGGAGGCAAGATATCGGGCGCTTTTCGAGAACATGAATGCCGGATTCGTATTGTTCGGGGTCGTGCAGGATGGCCTGGGCGTTCCGGTCGATCTGATCATTCTTGCGGCCAACAAAAAATTTGAAGCAACCACCGGGCTGAAAGCCGGCAATGTCATCGGCCAACGCCTGACCGAGGTATTGCCCGGGATTGAACAGGACGCGGCGGACTGGATCGGAATTTATGGGAAAGTGGCGCTGACCGGAGAGCCGCAACAGTTTGAACATGGTTCAGATCTTCTCGGGGCGTATTATTCCATCTCGGCTTACCGGGCGGAGCCGAATCAGTGCGCAGTCACTTTCCAGGACAACTCGGAGCGCAGGGAATCGGCGCGTTTGCTCGAGAAAAGCGAAGAGCGCTGGAAATTCGCACTGGAAGGGGCGGGGCAAGGGGTCTGGGACTGGAACCCGCAGACCGACGAGGCATTCTTCTCGAATGCCTGGCAGGAAATGATCGGGTATGTAAACCATGACTTTCCGAAGAATGGTGCCGCATGGGTCAAAGCCCTTCACCCCGAAGACAGGGATCGGGTATTGGCCGCGGTCAGGGAGAACTTTGCGCAGCAAGGCAGGCCTTATGACGTGGAATTCCGGATGCGCTGCCATGACGGTTCCTGGAAATGGATAGAAGCACTGGGGATGGTGACTCAGCGGGATTCAGCAGGGCACCCCATCCGCATGATGGGGACGCACACCGATATTTCTGCCCGAAAGGAGGCCGAGATCAGGCTTAAGGAAGAGCAGGAGGCTTTCCGGTGCTTTGCGAATATTGCCTCCGATTATTTCTGGGTGCTTGATGAACAATTCCGCTTCCTTTCCATTTCGCCAAGTATCGCAATCCGCTCGGGCTTGATGTATCTCGACTACATCGGCAAGACCCGCTGGGAGCTTCCATTTGTGGGCATTTCCGATGAAGAATGGGAAAAGCACCGTGCCTTGCTGCTGGCGCACAGGCCGTTTCGTGATTTCGAAGGGGGATTGGCGAACAATGATGGGGAGATTCGATGGTTCCTGATGAGTGGAGATCCGGTTTTTACCGATGACCGGCGGTTTCTCGGATATCGTGGCGTTACCCAGGACATTACCGATCGCAAACTCGCCGAGGAAAAGATCCTGCAACTCGCCTATTACGACCAATTGACAGGTCTTCCGAATCGTCGGTTGTTTCGTGACCGGTTGGAACTGGACATGAAGCGGGTGATGCGAAACAAGTCTTCTCTCGCCCTGCTGTTTCTCGACCTCGACAAATTCAAGGAGGTGAATGACACGCTGGGTCACGACAAGGGAGATATTCTGCTGATCGAGGCAGCAAGGCGCATTCGCCAGCATGTCAGAGATGCGGATACCCTGGCCCGACTCGGCGGGGATGAGTTTGCCATCGCCCTGCCTGAGTACGGCGAGATAGGGCACATCGATCGCGTGGTTCAGGACGTGATCGAATCCCTTGAAATACCGTTCGACTTGGGTGGAGGGAGCGTCGGCCACATTTCCGGAAGCATCGGCATTGCTCTTTATCCTCAAGAGGCCAGCAGCATCGATGATCTTTTGAAACATGCTGATCAAGCCATGTACACGGCGAAGCATTCCAGTGCAAGCTGTTTCAACTATTTCACGCGGAGCATGCAGGAAGAGGCAATCAGCAAGGTTGACATGATCAACGATCTCCGTCATGCGCTGGAGCGGAATCAGCTTGAAGTCTATTTCCAGCCAATCGTGGATGCGCG
>JAJZTT010000180.1 GCA_021848705.1 Pseudomonadota bacterium | reverse complement strand
CCCCCTCGCCCTCACCAAGCTGTCCGGATCCTCCCCCTGGGGAAGGAAAAGAAAGGAAACCTTTTTTCCGTCCGTCAGGATGGGCAGCGAGTTTTCCATCGCACGCCAGGCAGCCCTGCGACCGGCGGCATCTCCGTCGAAACTGAAAACCACGTGATCCGCATGCCTGAACAGCTTCTGCACATGCACCGGCGTGGTCGCAGTGCCGAGCGTGGCCACCGCGAAATCGATGCCGTGCTGGGCAAGCGCCACCACATCCATATACCCCTCGACGACCAGCGCAGTCGATCCGTCGTGGATGGAGCGCCTCGCATGGAAGAGGCCGTAAAGCTCGCGCCCCTTTTCGAAAAGGGGGGTCTCGGGGGAATTGAGGTATTTGGGCTCCCCCTCCCCGAGCACACGGCCGCCGAAGGCGATGATCCTTCCACGCTCGTCCTCGATCGGGAACATGACGCGATCGCGGAACCGGTCATAACGCTTGCCCTCTTCGGCGATCACGAGGCCGGCTTCGACGAGGAGGGGGGAATCGTAGTCCGGAAATGCGTTCGACAGGCCTCTCCAGCCGGCCGGAGCATAACCCAGGTGAAAGCGCTGGGCGATCTCCCCGGAAAGGCCCCGTCCCCTGAGATATTCGATCGCGCCAGGCGATTTCTTCAACTCGGCGCGGTAATGTTTCGCGGCCTGCCGCATCACTTCGTAGAGATCCGGGGATTTTTTCTCCGGGGCACCGCCCGATTCCCTGGGAACGGAAAGCCCGAGGCTGGATGCAAGTTCGCCGATCGCATCCACATACCCCATTCCGCCATGGGCCATGAGAAAGCTGATGGCATTGCCATGCGCGCCGCACCCGAAGCAGTGATAGAACTGCTTCGTCGGGCTCACCGTGAAGGAGGGGGTTTTTTCGCTATGAAAGGGGCAGCAGGCTGAATAATTCGCGCCGGATTTCTTCAGTCGTACATGACGCCCCACCACCTCGACAATGTCGACGCGGTTGAGCAGATCCCGGATGAAGGTTTGCGGAATCATTCCCGCCCGGAATCAGCGGGTGAGCCTCGCCTTGACGAGGGCGGATACGACTGCCATGTCGGCGCGCCCAGCGACGAGCGGCCGCACCGCAGCCATGACCTTTCCCATGTCCGCAGGACCGGAAGCGCCGGAGGCCGCCTGCTCGATCAATGCCGCGATCTCGGCTTCGTCGAGCTGTTTCGGCATGTATTCCATGAGCACGGCAAGCTCGAATTTCTCGGCATCGGCGAGGTCCGTGCGACCGGCGCCCTCGAACTGGGAAATCGAGTCGCGGCGCTGCTTCACCATCTTCTCGATTGCGGAGAGCACGTCCTCATCGGAAAGCTCGCGACGCTCGTCGACTTCCTTCTGCTTCACGGCGGCAAGCAGCAGCCGGATCGCGGAAAGGCGAGCGGAATCGCGGCTGCGCATGGCAGCCTTCATATCTTCGGTGATCTTCTGCTTCAGGCTCATCAGTAGAGCTTGGGCGGAAGAACCTGGCTGCGAAGCCTCTTGTAGTGACGCTTCACTGCGGCAGCCATCTTGCGCTTGCGCTCTGCAGTGGGCTTTTCATAGAATTCCCTGGCGCGAAGCTCGGTGAGCAGACCGGTCTTTTCGATGGTGCGCTTGAAACGCCTCATCGCGACTTCGAAAGGCTCGTTTTCCTTGACCCTTACATTTGGCATGTGATCCCCATCCTCTGGAAGAAATTTAAAAGCTGAATAGTATATCAATACAGCATGAACATGGAAAGCAGCAAAACAAAACGGCCGCATGGGCGGCCGCTTTCCGGAAAGCGAAGGATTACTTCAGCTTGGTTTCCTTGTACACGACATGCTTCCTGGCCACCGGATCGAATTTTTTGATTTCGATCTTTTCGGGCGTGGTGCGCTTGTTCTTGGTCGTGGTGTAAAAATGCCCGGTTCCTGCTGTGGATTCGAGTTTGATCTTGTCGCGCATGGGATTCTCCTGATCAGATCTTTTCGCCGCGAGCGCGGAGGTCGGCCAGCACTGCGTCGATGCCCTTCTTGTCGATCACCCTGAGACCGGCGCCGGAAAGGCGCATGCTGACCCAGCGGTTCTCGCTTTCAACCCAGAACCTGCGGGTTTGCAGGTTGGGAAGGAACCTGCGCTTGGTTTTATTGTTGGCATGGGAAACATTGTTCCCGACCATGGGTTTCTTGCCCGTCACTACGCATACGCGCGCCATAATGCGACTCCAGAATTCCGAAAAACGCAATTTATACCATAGCCATGCGAGGCAAGGCAAGGGAAAATCCGATATAATCCGCAAAAAGGGAATTCGATGAAGATCATACTGGGCATCACCGGCGGAATCGCCGCCTACAAGGCGGCCGAATTGTTGCGTCTCCTCAGGGAAAGGGATGCGGATGTGGAGGTCGTCATGACCGAAGCCGCAACCCGCTTCGTCGCCCCGCTCACTTTCGAGGCGCTTTCCGGGAAACCGGCCCATTCCGACCAGTGGAAGGGCATGGAGCACATCGGCCTGTCCAGGGGAGCGGACGCAATCCTGGTCGCCCCGGCCACTGCGGACTTCATTTCGAGGATCGTGCACGGGCGGGCGGACGACCTGCTCTCCGCCCTGTGTCTCGCGCGCGAATGCCCGCTGCACATCGCACCGGCCATGAACAGGATGATGTGGGAAAATCCCGCCACTCGACGCAACATGAGACTCGCGAGGGCCGACGGAATCATTTCCCACGGGCCGGATGACGGACTCCAGGCATGCGGCGAATCCGGCCCAGGCAGGATGATGGAACCGGTTGAAATCGCCGAGCGACTGTTCTCCTTTCTCGCCCCGAAATACCTGACCGGAAAAAATTTCCTCATCACCGCCGGCCCCACTCTGGAAACCATCGATCCGGTGCGCGCGATCACCAACCTGAGTTCAGGAAAAATGGGCTATGCAATCGCGCGCGCCGCGATGGATGCAGGAGCGGAAGTCACCCTTGTCTCCGGCCCGACCGCGATCACCCCACCTTCCGGCGCAAGACTGATCCGGGTGCGGAGCGCGCTCGAAATGCGCGAAGCGGTCATGGCCCATGTCAGGGAGGCGGATGTTTTCGCGTCGGTGGCAGCGGTCGCCGATTACCGGGTCGCCAATGCTTCGGGCATCAAGATCAAGAAGGAAGGCAATCTCACCCTGGAGCTCGTCCCGAACCCGGACATCCTTGCGGAGGTCGCGAGTCTGGACAATGCCCCGTTCTGCCTCGGTTTTGCAGCCGAAACGGACCACCTCGTCGAGCATGCGGAGGAAAAGATGATGAGGAAGAAGGTGGACATGCTCGCCGCCAACCTCGTCGAGCATGCGATGGGAAAGGACACCAACGAAATCGTGCTGCTCACCCCGCTGGGAAAAAGAATGCTGCCAAGGGCTTCGAAACAGGAAATCGCAGCAGAGCTCGTCCGCGAAATCGCGAACGAACTCGATCTCAGATGAAGCTTCTTCCGGTCGCCGCCTGACTTTCCAGCCAGCGCCGGATCCGGTTCGCATCCCCGATCCTGGTCATGCTTCCCCAGGAATCGAGCAGCACGATCACCACCGGCTTTTCCGCAATGGTGCTGTGCATGACGAGACAGTGCCCTGCCTCGTTGATGTAACCGGTCTTGGAAAGTCCGATGTGCCAGTCGTTCGAAGCCTTGTATTTCACCAGCGCATTGGAATTGTTGTAGTGGAGCACCCGCTCGCTCCTGGGAAGCACCACTTCATGGGTCGAAGTGGTGGTGTCTTCCCGGATCACCCGGTACTTGTAGGCGGCTTCCACCATCTTCACCAGATCCGCCGCTGTCGAGACGTTCTCGCTGTTGAGGCCGGAGGAATCGACGAAATGGGAGTGATCCATGCCGAGCGCCTTCGCCTTTTCGTTCATCTTCGCGACGAACGCGTCGATCCCCCCCGGATAGCTGTGACCGAGCGCTGCCGCTGCGCGGTTTTCCGAAGACATCAGTGCAAGCCTCAGCATCTCTCCCCTGGTGAGACGGGTTCCCACAGGAAGACGGGATGAGGAATGCCTGAGATTATCCACATCCTCTTCACCGATGGTGAGTTTCTCGTCCAGGGGAAGGCCCGCATCGAGGGTCACCATGGCCGTCATCAGCTTGGTGATGGAAGCGATGGGCATGACCGCTTCGGTGTTCTTGGCGTAGAGTTCCGCGCCGGTTTTCTCGTCGTAAATCGCGACGGCGTAGGAATTCAGGTGAGGATGCGCCTCCGCCCGGGGTCGGGCCTTATGATGGTGATGATGATGGCGGGTTTCCGCGCCCGCACTCGCCGGAAGGATCAAACCGGCTATCGCGCAAAATGCAATCAGAGTTTTCATCGACATCTCCCTTCCTTTATTGCACTAACTATTTCTTTGATACCATGGAGATAGATCACATTCTTAAACAACTTTCCATTTTTTTCAAGGAAAAAATCAAATCCTGATGAAATTTTCCCTGTAATATCGCAGTTCCATGATGGATTCGTGGATATCCGCGAGCGCCTCGTGCTTGTTGTGCTTCTTGAAGGCTTCCGCAAGGCCGGGCTTCCAGCGCTTTGCAAGCTCCTTCAGGGTGCTGACATCCAGGTTGCGATAATGGAAGTAGGCTTCGAGCTGGGGCATGTGCCTTGCGAGGAAGCGCCTGTCCTGGCAGATCGAATTCCCGCACATCGGCGATACGCCCTTCGGGACATGCTCGCCCAGAAAGGCGATCATCTGCGATTCGACCTCCGCCTCGCCCAGACTGGAAGCCCTGATCCGGTCGATGAGCCCCGATTTCGCATGCGTGGATTTGTTCCAGTTGTCCATGGCATCCAGAACCACCGCCTCCTGGTGAACCACGAGAACGGGCGCTTCCGCGACCACGTTCAGTTCCTGATCGGTCACGACCAGCGCGACTTCCAGGATCCTGTCGGTATCCGGATTCAGTCCGCTCATCTCCATGTCGATCCAGATGAGCCGATTGCTGTCTTGTGCCATAATTGTCCCTGAGAAATTTTTTATTTTGGCACAGTCGCCCCGCCTCGTCACCAGAAATGACCCCACAAATTTTCGAAAAAATTTTCGTCGCAGCCCTCACCACCCTTTTCCTGCTGAAGCTCTGGCTCTCGATGCGCCATGTCGCCCATATCCGGGAGAACAGGAACGAAGTGCCG
>JAJZTT010000019.1 GCA_021848705.1 Pseudomonadota bacterium | reverse complement strand
ATGGAGAACCCTTATACGCCATACCTGCTCGGGCTCAACCGCCAAACCGCATGGATTTTCAACTATGAACCCGAAAAAGCGACCAGTCTCGATCTGGAATTTCTGTCGACCCTGAAATTCGGCGAAGCCAAACCGGGCGCCGCAATCATCTACGCCGACCGCTGCCTGCTTTCCAGGGAATTCATGGCCAAGCACGGTATCATCTTCAAGAAAATTCCCCGCGACATCACGCGATTCTGAGGAGAATCATCATGCCGGTATTGTCGATGTTTTATGGAGTGTCAGCATGCAAAAGGTAATCGATGTAGAACCGCGCCCGGAGGGCCGGTTGCTGGTCACGCTGGACGACGGCAGACGTGGTCTTTTTGATGTGCGTCCCTACATGCAAAGCGACTATTTCAGGGAACTCGAAAACGAGGACTATTTCAGGCAGGTGAAAATATTTTTTCGCGGCATCGGCTGGCCGAACGGTCAGGATCTCGGCCCGGATACCATTTCCGCCGAAATTCATGTCATCGAAGACGCCGACTGATGGAGCTCAAGTCCTACCAGAGCAGGGTACTGGATGATCTTGCATCTTACCTTGAGGCGCTCGAAAAAACGCAACACCTCGCCCATGCATTCAAATCATACTGGGACGGAAAAGGCGTTACCGGCATGGACGCCTACAAGAACAATGTGCCGGGCGTTCCGCATGTCTGCGCCAAGGTGCCGACCGCCGGAGGAAAGACCTATATCGCAGTCAATGCGATCAAGACGATCCTCGATGTCTTTACGGCGCACAGTCCCGAACGCCCGCAACTCGTGGTGTGGCTGGTGCCATCCCTCACCATCCTGGAACAGACCGTCAGGAATCTTTCCGACCCGGAACATCCCTATCGCCAGCGACTGAATCAACTGTTCAGAAACCGGGTGGCGATTTATGAAAAGCGCGATCTCCTGATGGGCGCCGGTTTTTCGGCCGATACGGTGAAAGAGCAGTTATCGATCGTGGTGATGAGTTTCGACAGCCTGCGAGCCCGAAACAAGGAAGACCGGAAAATTTACCAGGATAACGGCTATCTCGCTTCCTTCCTGCTGGCAATGGACGAAAATGATGCCGACTGGCTCCTTCCGGAGTACGACCCCTCCGCATTGATCAATGTCATCCGCCGTCTCAAGCCGGTGGTCGTGGTCGACGAAAGCCACAATGCGGAATCCAAATTGTCGGTGGAAATGCTGGTCAACCTCAACCCGCATTTCATTCTCGACCTTACGGCCACACCGCGAAACAGCAGCAATATCATCACCTATGTGGATGCCCTGGCCTTGAAGCGTCAGCACATGGTCAAGTTGCCGGTGATCGTTGCGAACAGGTCGAGCCGGGGTGAGGTCATCGAAAGCGCTCTGATTCTCAGGAGGCAGCTCGAAGATATCGCGATCGCCGAAGAAAAAAAGGGCGGAAAATACATCAGGCCCATCGTGCTTTTTCAAGCGCAGCCACGGACAGGCGAAGACAACGCCACCTTTGAAAAGATCAGGGACAAACTGGTCGAATTGAAAATCCCTCCCGAACAGATCAGGATCAAAACGGCCGATCATAACGAGTTGAAAGGGCTCGACCTGATGAGCCGGGAGTGCCCGGTGCGCTATATCATCACGGTGAATGCCCTGAAGGAAGGGTGGGATTGTCCTTTCGCCTATATTTTGGCTTCCCTTGCCGACAAGTCTTCCGCAGTCGATGTCGAGCAAATCCTTGGCCGTGTCCTGCGCATGCCGCATGTTCAGCAACATGGCCATGATCTGCTGAATCTCTCCTTCGTGTTCACCGCGAGCAGTCGATTCATGGATACGCTGCAAAGCGTGGTACGTGCGCTCAACCGGGCGGGTTTCTCCGACAAGGACTATCGTACCTTCGAGGCAACCCCAACCCGGGACGAGATGGCGTCGTCCGGCGAGCAGGAAACTTTCTCCCTGTTCGGCACTACTCGGGAGTCGGATGGTGCCGATGAAATCGATACCGCCTCCGCCTCGGCCGATTGGTCGACTTCAGAGCTTGCCGGGGACTCGTTGATCGGAACTTCCACATTCGTCGACGAGCTGAAGGCGCAGGCCGCCGCCGAAAACCGGGAATTCGAGACGAAGGCGGAAGCATCGGCGGATTCGGACGTGCCGATCGATCTGGAGGGCAAGATGAACAAACACAAAATCAAGGACATCTTCCGTGTCGAGGCTCTGGCCCTCAAGCTTCCCCAGTTTTTCATGCGAGTGCAAACCGGGGGCTGGTTCGAAGACGACGAAGCGCGGCAACTTTTCGAGCGTCATGAGCTGCTCAAGGAATTCAAACTGTCGCAGTCCGATGCGAATATCAGCTTCGAGGATGTCGAGTCGCAAGTCTACCGTGTGGATCTTGAACAGATCGGCGATCAGAACTATGCCCCCAAGCCGTTCAAAATGGACACATCAAGCCGACACCGCTTCAACGCTCTCATTCTGGCCGGCTCTCGCGACAGCCAAATCATGAATCTGACAGCCCGAATTACCCAGTTGATCGGGGACATGTACCCGATTACCGACACCGATTTGAAGAAATATGTTCAACGCATCGTGGAGGCGATGGAGCCCGAACAGATTCGGGATTGCCTGGAACGGGATATAGCCTACGTTCGAAAAATAAAACAGAAAATCAATCGGCTAACGGATGATCATGCGTACAGGACATTCTGCGATTTTCTCGATATCGACAAAATAGGGGTACAGCCAAATTTCAGCCTTCCCGAAGTCATCGCGCCTTCAGCCAGTGCTCCCGCACTGCCCAAGAGCCTTTACGGCAGCGAAGCATCGATTGGCGATTTCGAGGGCCGCGTGATCAACGATATCGCCAACCTGGAAAGCATTCAGTGGTGGCACCGTAACCAGTCCAGGGGGAAGGGGTTCCGCATCAACGGCTTCATCAACCACTATCCCGACTTCATTTTGAGAACCAGGGCGGGCAGGATCGTTGCGCTGGAAACGAAAGGGGATGACCGGGACAATTCGGATTCCGAGCTGAAACTGAAGCTTGGAAAGCTTTGGGAATCCAGGGCTGGCGGAATGTTCAAGTACATGATGGTTTTCGACAACAACCCGATTCAGGGCGCAGAACGCCTGGCGGATGCCTTGAAAAAGATCGCGCAGCTTTGAGGACATTCATCGCTTTCATGGATTTCCGTTCTTCGGCTGAATGAGATGATTGTTCATTCGAGCAGCCGGGAGTAACATTGGTCCGGGATGCCAAAATCCTTTGTTTTCCACCATGCTCGGAAGTTATGTCAGGCATCCAATGCAGGCGCTGGTGCGTCTTTTTCCTCATCGTCGCAGCCTACCTCGTCACCGGCGAGCCCGCCCTCACGCTGGCCGAAACTTCAGGCTATGCAACGCCGGTATTTCCGCCTGCAGGAATCGCCGTAGGCGCATGCTTCGCGCTCGGATTCGAATCCCTTCCAGCGGTCTTCGCAGGCGCATTCCTGCTCAACTTCTGGATCGGATTTTCGAAATCCTTCCATTTCGGGACGGTCGAAGTGCTTTCCGGGCTTTCGCTCGCCATCGCATCGACCCTGCAGGCAGGGCTGGGGGGCTGGGCGCTCAGGAAATACGTCGGCGCTTTTTCCGTCTTCGACAGGCTGAAGGATCTGGTTCGCTTTCTGGCCGTGGTTCCTTTCGTCTGCCTCACGAGTTCCACCCTTTCCGTGCTGTCACTCCATCTGCTCGGGACGATTTCCTCTGCCGATTTCGCATCGAGCTGGGGCGCGTGGTGGCTGGGAGATCTTCTCGGGGTGGTGACGGTATTTCCGCTCGTCATGGTAATCATCGGAAAGCCCAGGAAAATCTGGAGAATGCGCCTCTTCACAGTCGCCCTGCCGATGATCGCGGCGTTCGCCATTTTCGTGTCCGCCTTCCTCCTGACGAGTCAGTGGGAGCGGCAGCAGTCGCAGGACAAGTTCCGTTTCGAAACGAGGAACATGGCGGAGCTGGTCAGGGATCATTTCAGTGAGGTCGGGGAACGCCTGGTCTCGTTGCGCGCCTTGATGTCGGGCGGTGCGAGTCGGGATAGATTCGAGCGGTTCTGTGAAGAAATCAACGCAGGGGATGGCCTGGTCCGCTTTTTCGAATGGATTCCCGACAGGGGTTCCCCTTTTCTGTATCCCGAAACGGGCGTCGATCGCCTGGCGGGCTTGCGCGAGGCGCTGGAGAGGGTAAAGGCAGGAGGCCGGCTTCTCGCGATTTCCGCCCGGGATCCCGGCATCCAGATCCTGCTGCTTCCGGCAAAGGGCGGCGTGCTGGCAGCCGGCGTTCGCGTTCCGGTGGAAACGGGCCGGACGATCTATGCGAGACTCGTCGATGTTTCATCCGGGGAAATCCTGTTCGACTCCTTTCCGAAAGGCGTGAATCCATCGATCAGGAGCCGGATCGAATTCGGGCAGAAAACATTTTCCTTCGAATCCGCTCCGACCAGGCATTACCTGCAGACCCATCGCGCCTGGACGAGCTGGGCGGTGCTGGTCGCCGGGATCATCTTCACCGGCATTCTGGGCGCCTTTCTGCTGCTCGGGACCGGCTATACGGCGAGGATTGCCCGCGAAGTCGACGAGCGCACCGAGGCGCTCAGGAAAAGCGAATTCCGCTATCACCAGATGTTCGAAACCAATGCGGCGGTGAAGCTGCTCATCGACCCGAATGACGGTTCCATCGTCGATGCGAACATGGCTGCGGAAATGTTCTATGGATATCCGAGGGAACAACTCCTTGCCATGAAGATATACGAAATCAATATCATGGAGGAGGGCGAGACCCGGCGGAACATGCAGGATGCCCGGGCCGGAAACCGTCCCAGCTTCAACTTCCGCCACAGGCTGCGTTCCGGCGAAATCAGGGATGTCGAGGTCTATTCAGGACCGGTTGACCTGGAAGGCCGGGCGTTGCTCTATTCCATCGTACACGACATCACCGACCGCAAGAAGACTGAAGAGACGCTGCGGCTCTACACTTCGGTGTTCGAATCCAGTTCCGAGGCCGTCATGGTGGTCGGTCGGGACGGAAAGATCGTCGAAGTCAATCCTGCCTTCACTTTCATCACGGGGTATTCGGCGGAAGAGGCAAAGGGAAGCAATCCCGCCATGCTGCAATCGGGGAGGCAGGATGCAGCCTTTTATCGTGATATGTGGCGCGAACTCGAGGAAATCGGCCACTGGCAGGGGGAAATCTGGAACAGGCGCAAGAACGGCGAGATCTATCCGGAATGGCTCACCATCAACACCATCTGCGACGAAGACGGAAATCCCAGGGAGCGGGTGGCCATCTTCTCCGACATCTCGAAAAAGAAGGAGGCGGAAACGGAGGTCTGGCTTCAGGCGAATTTCGATGCGCTGACCGGCCTGCCGAACCGGAACATGTTCCGCGACCGTCTGGATTTCGAAATCAGGAAGGCGGGAAGGAGCGGGCTGGCCTTTGCGCTCCTGTTCATCGATCTCGACAGGTTCAAGGAAGTCAACGATACGCTCGGCCACGAGGCGGGGGACAGGCTGCTGCTGGAGGCTGCGAGGCGAATATCCTCCTCGGTACGGGAAGCCGATACCGTGGCGCGTCTGGGCGGGGACGAATTCACCGTCATACTTTCCGACCTTCCGGGCGACGCGCATGTCGAAAACGCGGCCAGTTCCATCATCAGAAAGCTGGCGGAGCCTTTCGTCCTCGGCGAGGATCTCGCCTACATTTCCGGCTCCATCGGCATCACCCTGTATCCGGACGACGCATCGAATTCCGCCGAGCTCGTCAAGAATGCGGACCAGGCGATGTATGTCGCAAAGGGGCTGGGAAAGAACCGCTTTGCCTATTTCACGCCCGCACTGCAGGAAGCCGCGCTGGAGCGGATGAAGCTCATCGCCGAACTCAGGAACGCGATCGCGAACGGGGAATTCCGGCTCCTCTACCAGCCCATCGTCGATCTCGTCACCGGAAAAATCGTCAAGGCGGAAGCCCTGCTCAGGTGGCGAAATCCGAGAAGGGGGGAGGTGGGGCCGGTAGAATTCATTCCGCTTGCGGAGGAGACCGGGCTGATTCACGAAATCGGCGACTGGGTTTTCAGGGAGGCGGCGCTTCGCGCCAGGGAGTGGCGTGAAATCTGCGACAGTTTCCAGGTGAGCGTCAACAGCTCCCCCCTTCAACTCATGTATCAGTCTTCCGCAAATGAATGGACCTCCTATCTGGACGGGATCGGCCTCGACGGCGGCGCCATCGTCGTCGAAATCACCGAAGGCGTGCTCCTTCATGCCGACAGCGCAGTCATCGAAAGACTGGGCGGATTCAGGGAGGCGGGAATCCAGATCGCGATCGACGATTTTGGAACCGGCTATTCTGCGCTCGCCTATCTCAGGAAATTCGAGATCGATTATCTGAAAATCGACCGCTCCTTCGTTTCCGGAATCGAATCCAGCCCGGATGGTCAGGCGCTATCCAGGGCGATCACCGCAATGGCCCACAGCCTCGGCATCGAGGTCGTCGCGGAAGGCGTGGAAACGAGGGGCCAGGAGCGTATCCTCTTCGATATCGAATGCGATTATGTTCAGGGCTATCTTTTCTCCCGTCCGGTTTCGGCCGAAGAGTTCGGGAAGTTGCTGGAAGGCAAGGAATTGAAATGAAATGTCATTGCGAAAGCGGTCGGGTTTTTTTCGACTGTTGCGGAAGGTATCTCTCGGGCATGGCAGCGCCGGATGCGACGAGCCTGATGAAATCCAGATATACGGCCTACGTGCTGGGAAATGGTCGCTATCTGCTCGACACCTGGCATCCGGAGACGAGGCCGGAAAGAATCGAATTCGAAGAGGGCATCAAATGGCTCGGGCTGTCCGTGAAGCGTTCCGAATCGATCGATCCGGAGCATGCAACCGTCGAGTTCGTCGCGCGTTTCCGCATCCACGGGAAGGGGCAAAGGTTGCACGAGAAAAGCCGTTTCGTCCGCATCGACGGCAGGTGGCTCTACCTGGACGGTGAAATTTTCGACTGATCAGGGAAGCGCGGCGCGGATCGCCCCGATTCTCGCCAGGGCGACCTTTTCGCGGATCTCGTCGCCGCCTTTCGCTGTCTTCGCGATGTCGCCCGCATCGACCGCGAGCGCGGCCTTGAGGGCATCGCGCAACCGGTCGGCCTGAGGATAGGGCGCCTCTCCATAGCCCGGCCTTCCCCTGAAGTCCGAAATGCATCCGAGCAGAAAGGAATCGAACCGGCCCGGCTTCCTGAATGCATCTGAAGACTGCAGCAGGGAAAAGATTCCTTCCGCATCGAGTTCCAGCGCCCGGTGTGCGATGCCGTGAGAATGCGCGACGAGGATCGCCAGATCCCGGCTTTCGTTGGGAACCCTGAGCCTGGCACAGAGATCCTTCGCAAGTTCCACGCCCCTCATTTCGTGCCCCGGATGATGGGGCCATTCTTCGGGGGGGGTGGTACCCTTGCCGATGTCGTGGAGCAGCGCGGCAAACCTGACTTCCAGCGGGAACCCCCTGGATGCGGCATGGTCCAGTACCAGCATGACATGCACCCCGGTGTCGATCTCGGGGTGATGATGCGGCGACTGGGGGACGCCGAACAGAACGTCGATTTCAGGAAAGATCCGGGAGAGTGCACCGCATTCCTTGAGGCAGTGGATCATCCTCGACGGCTTCCCTTCCAGCAAACCTCTGGCGAGTTCCTGCCATACCCTTTCCGGGACCAGCGCCTCGACTTCCCCGTTGTGCACCATTTCCCTCATGAGGGAAAGCGTCTCGGGCGCCACGGAAAAGCCGAATCTCGCCGCGAATCTCGCGACGCGCAAGACCCTGACCGGGTCCTCGTTGAAAGCAGGGCTGATGTGGCGAAGAATCCCCGCTTCCAGGTCGGCGATCCCGCCGAAAGGATCGATGATCTGTCCGTGATCGTCCTTCGCCATTGCGTTGATGGTGAGATCCCGCCTCGCGAGATCCTCCGCCAGGGTGACTTGCGGGGAGGTATGGATTTCGAATCCCTTGTATCCCTTCGCGGTTTTCCGCTCGGTCCGGGCGAGCGCATATTCCTCCTGCGTTTCGGGGTGGAGGAATACCGGGAAATCCTTGCCGACAGGACGAAAGCCCAGGCGCTCCAGCTCTTCCGGAGAGCTGCCCACGACCACGTAGTCGCGATCCTTGACAGGGAGGCCGAGCAGTTCGTCGCGAACCGCTCCCCCAACCGAATAAATCTTCATTCAGGGTCCTTCGAGTTGTCCCGCATCGGATCGCTTCAGCATGCCGAGCCTTTCCTTGAGGGTGCGGGATTCCTGCCCGAAGGAGATCGCGTAATATTCGGTGTTGCTCATCACCTTTTTCACATAATCCCTGGTTTCCCCGAAAGGGATCGATTCGATATAGATCGCTCCTTCCATCGGGTTCTGGTCCAGCCATTTCCTCGCCCTGGAAGGGCCCGCGTTGTAGGCTGCGGAGGCGAGAACCGGCTGATTGCCGAGTTCTCCCAGCACATGCTTGAGATAATAGGTGCCGAGGCTGATGTTGGTTTCGAGTTCGCTGACGATCGAACTCCGGTAATTTCTGAGGCCCATTTTTCTCGCCACCCAGCTTGCCGTGGCAGGCATCAGCTGCATGAGGCCGGAAGCGCCCACGCCGGACTTCGCCGCGGTCACGAAGCGGCTTTCCTGGCGGATCAGTCCGTAAACCCAGGCCTCGTCAAGATCGAGCAGCTTGGTCTGCTCGTGCATGATGTCGCGATAGGGGGCGAGGAAGCGGAGATCGAAATCCTCGATCGTTTTCGCCTTTTCGGCGGTATTGATCGCCCGGTCGTAAAGTCCTTCCCTTTTCGCCAGTTCCGCTGCACTGATGAGTTCCCGGTCGTCGAAATTGCGCACCGCCCAGATCCATTCCCGGGTGGCGAAATACCGCAGCCCCATGGAATAGAGCAGCAGGGAACGCTGGATGCCGGGCAGATTCCTCACCGCCTCGATTTCCTTCCGGCTTGGCCGATAGGCATTGCCGGGCAGCGTGATCACGGTGCCCATTTCTTCCAGCGCAAGTTGTCCGTAGAAGTCCCGCTGATGGCTGAGGACGGCCAAAATGGCATTGGCCTCGGCGCCCCTGCCCTTTTCTTCCAGCGCCCTGGCTTTCCAGTATTGCCAGGTTTCCTCGCTCTGCACCTGCGGCGGGAGGGAATCGATTCCTTCGAGCACCCGGTTCCAGTCCTTCAGCCTCAACGCCTCGCGGATTTCCCACTGGTCTTCTTCGGCGCTTTGCGGTCCCCCCGCTTCGTCGAACCAGGAGAGCGCTTCCGGCATGTGGTTGAGCGCGGCACGGAAGGCGATTCTCGCGAGCAGGTAGGAGCGGTCTGCTGCGCCGTATCGCGAAGAAATTTCTGACCAGTATGTCTTCGCCTGGACAGGGTCCTCGCGTGCGATCCTGAGCACGGCGAAGAGGGCGATTTCCCTTTCGGGTCGCGTGGAAAGGCGGGGGGTCTTCAGGTAGCGATACGGATTGGAGTAGGCGGCGCGCAACAGCCTTGCAGAAAGCCTTTCGTTCGCAGGAAGGTCGTCGTTGACTTCGGTTGCGAGCGTGATGTTTCCTGATTCCAGGATCAGCCTGAGCCTTTTGCGCACCGCTCCCGTGGAAATTTCACCCGAAGCGAGCAGCGATTCGAATATCGGCTGGCAGCTTTGCGGCAAGGGCGTTGCGCTCATCCACATCGGCTTCGCCTCGCCATAGGCCTTCCCGTCGCCGAGTGCATTTCTCGCCTGCAGCGAACTGCAAAAGAGGCCTGGGTCGCTGCTTTCGAGTTTCGGGTACTGGTCGAGAAAGAGCTGCCATTGCGCTGTTTTGGCCAGATGCTTCAGCCATGCATTGCGCATCCTTTCGGCGAGCAGCGTGCCCCGGTATTTATCCAGAAAATCCTCGACCGGTCGGGGGTCGTCGCCCGGGAGAGCGAGCGCGGCCTGCCAGAATTCTGCATAGGGGGCCAGCGGGCTTTTCAGGATGCTCGAAGAGTGCGCTGCGAGGGACGCGGCATCTCCTGCCGCATAGGCTTCCTTTGCAGCCAGAAAATCGTACTCGAGGCCGGCCGAACGAACCGGACCGGAAACGACCAGTCCGAACAGCAATGAAAAGATCGCAAGGAAGGGATTGCGATCACTTGAACGGATTTTTTGCGCCCGCATTCTTGAGAAGCTCGATCATTCTGGGATCCGCTCCGATCTTGGCATAGATCATTGCGGTATTGCCCTGCGAATCGGTCAGGTTGACATCGGCCCCATGGGAGAGGAGCAGCCTGACCATGGCAAGGTCTCCGTTCTTCACGGCAATGATGAGCGGAACCTGGTTGTTCTTGATCAGGTTGACGTCCTCGCCGCTCTTCAGCATGTTTTCCACTGCGGAACGGTCTCCGGAAGAGACGGCGGTGGCGAGATCGGAATATTCCGGCGCAGCGGGCGGCCTGTACTCGATGACCGGTGCGGGCTGGACGATCGCCGTCTGGGGGCGCTCGACCGGTTTTGGAACGATGCGGCGGGGTTCGGACGGCCTGGGGATGGCAGGCTTCACCTCCGGTCTCGTTACGGGTTTCTCCACCGGCTTTTCCACCGGCGCTTCGACCGGCGCCTCGACCGGTTTCTGCACCGGTTTCTCCACCGGAGTCGATGCGGGCGGATGGGCTGGCTCGGGCGGGGCGGATTCTTCCACTGCGACGGGAGCCGATGCCGCAACCGGCTTTTTGGAAACGATCCGTTTCTCCTGAACGAAAACGCTGGCGGAAAGCGCTGCCACGACGGCCAATCCGACGAAAACGAGCGGCGCGAGCATGCTCACTCCGCCGGAGAGCCCGGCTTTCCTGTAGGCGGCACTGCTGTCTTCCGATTGCCTGGAAATGTCGCTGATTTTCCTGGTTGCGCTGCGGAAGAACAATGCATTGCCCATGAGGCCGAGCCATACCGACATCAGGAGAGCGGGGAAAAAGGCAAGGAGGACCGAAATTCCGTGCAGGAATTTCATTCCGATCAATGCGGCAGCCAGAAGCACGAAATGGATCGCGGAGATGCCGTAGAGCTTGCGGTACGCAGCCCACAACCCTCCTGCCAGGAAAACCGGCACATTGACCGAGACAGAGGTGCCCAGGTTGTGGAATTTGCGGAAGATGGGGCGGTAATATTCCGGATTCCTGTCGATGAAGGTCTGGTAGAGGTCCCATCTTTCCGCGAAGGACTGCTCCGACTCGGCCGAATCGTCCCACTGGTGCGGTCCTTCCTCTTCCTTTTTTTCCTCTCCGGAATCCCTCCTTTCCGGTTCGGGATTGGCCATTTCCTCGAGGGTGAGCATGACATCGTATGCGGCCCGCTTGGATGGATCGGAAAGCGTTTCGTAGGCGTTGTTGATCAGCTTGAGCAGTTCGACAGCATTCGGATTGTCCGGATTCTTGTCCGGATGGAATCGCTGCACCAGGCTCTTGTAGGCAGCACGGATCACCTCCTGACTGGCCGTCCTGCTCACCTCCAGTATGTCGTAATAGGACTCTTTCATGCCATTTCTACCCGTTCCAGGATCCGATGCCAACTTTCCGTTCTGGCCCCATTCTATAGAAATTTATGATTCAAAAACAGGGCAATTGACCAAATTAAATGGCATATCCCGCTCGGACGAGCCTTGCTATTGTCCCGGGCCCAGAAACTGTTTATAGGCCGGGTTCTCGCTTTCCGGCCAGTACCGGTAACCCAGTTGCGCAAGAAAGCGGTTGAATTCGTTCATTTCGCTCGCGGGAACCTGCATTCCGGCCAGAACCCTGCCGTAATCCGTGCCGTGATTCCGGTAATGGAACAGGCTGATGTTCCAGTTGTGGCTCATGCTGTTCAGGAACTGCATGAGTGCGCCCGGGCGCTCCGGGAATTCGAAGCGATAGACGATTTCGTTGTCCGCGAGCGGTGAATGTCCGCCGACCATGTGGCGGACATGCAGCTTGCCCATTTCGTTGTCGCTCAGATCGATCGCCTTCAGCCCCTTTGTCTTCAGGGATTCGAGCAGTCTCTCCGTTTCCTCCCGGTTGTGCACCTGGACGCCGACGAATACATGGGCTTCCCTGGGGTCGGAATATCGGTAATTGAATTCGGTGATGTTGCGCTTGCCGAGCGTCGCGCAGAATTTCTTGAAGCTGCCGGGTTGCTCCGGAATGGTCACGGCCAGGATGGCTTCGCGCGCTTCCCCGAGTTCTGCGCGCTCCGCGATGTAGCGGAGCCGGTCGAAATTCATGTTCGCGCCGGATGCGATCGCGACCAGATTCCTGTCCGAGAGGCGATGTTCGGAGACGTATTTTTTCGCTCCGGCGATGGCCAGCGCTCCGGCAGGTTCGAGAATGGACCGGGTGTCCTCGAACACATCCTTGATCGCCGCGCAGATCTCGTCGGTGTCGACCAGCACGATTTCATCCACGCACTCCTGGCAGATGCGGAAGGTTTCCTCTCCCACGAGCTTCACTGCGACGCCGTCGGCGAACAGTCCCACCTGGTCGAGCCGGACCCGGCTTCCCGCCAGCAGCGAGCGGCGCATCGCATCCGCATCGACCGGCTCCACGCCGACGATCCGGATTTGCGGATAAAGGCGCTTGATGTAGGAGGCGATTCCGGCGATCAGTCCGCCTCCTCCGACCGGGACGAAGATCGCATCGGCGGGTTCGCTCATCTGGCGCAGGATTTCCATCGCGATGGTGCCCTGTCCTGCGATCACGTCCGGATCGTCGTAGGGATGGACGAAAGTGAGTCCTCTCGATTGGGCAAGCTGCATGGAATGGGCGTAGGCTTCGTCGTAGGTGTCCCCGTGCAGGATGACTTCCGCGCCGCGGGCAGCGACCGCCTGCACCTTGATTCTCGGGGTGGTGACCGGCATGACGATGACTGCCGGAATGCCCATCCTGTTCGCGGCAAGCGCGACGCCCTGTGCATGATTTCCTGCAGAAGCGGCGATCACCCCGCGCTCGAGCGCATCCCTGGAAAGGTTCGCCATCTTGTTGTATGCGCCGCGCAGTTTGAACGAAAAGACCGGTTGCATGTCTTCACGTTTGAGGTGGAGCCGGTTTCCGAGCCTCCTGGAAAGGTTCGGTGCGAGTTCGAGCGGGCTTTCGATGGCGACGTCGTAGACTTTCGCCTTGAGGATTCTTTCGAGATAGTCCGGTTTCATAAATGTTTCATCAATCAAGCCTATAGTGTACGTCCTGGATCATTGCGAGTTGTGATCATAAGGAAAGTTTAGCCGATTTCCCGCGCCGCAATTGTGCAATTTTTTTCCAGGCGCTATTCTAACGGTTGCATCAGTGAAAAGCGGGAATTTTTTATGACTCAGGATGAAATGAAGCAGGCGGTGGCGAAAGCCGCCATGGAGCATGTCCCGTCGGGATGCATCATCGGCGTGGGCACGGGGTCGACGGCGAACTATTTCATCGACGAGCTCGGCAAAAGCAGGGGAAAAATTGATGGCGCAGTCGCAAGCTCGGAAGCGACTGCAACGAGACTCAGGAAGCACGGAATCGAGGTGCTCGACCTGAATGCGGTGGACGGCCTGGAAGTGTATGTGGACGGAGCCGATGAGATCACCGCCAACATGCACATGATCAAGGGGGGGGGCGGTGCGCTCACCCGTGAAAAAATCGTGGCTGCGGCGAGCAAAAAATTCATCTGCGTAGCAGACGAGACCAAGCTCGTCGATATCCTGGGCAAGTTTCCGCTGCCTGTGGAAGTGATTCCGATGGCGCGCAGCTATGTTTCCCGCGAGCTCGTGAAGCTCGGCGGACTGCCGAGGCTCAGGAGCGGATTTACGACCGACAACGGCAATCTCATCCTCGATGTTCACGGCCTCACCATCATGAACCCGGTGGAACTCGAGGGCGTCATCAACCAGATCACCGGCGTGGTGACCAACGGCCTGTTCGCGAAGCGTCCGGCGGATTTGCTGCTGCTCGGCACTTCTTCCGGAGTCAGGTCGGTCACTGCATCCTAAGTTACGCTACAGGGGCATTGCGATGGGAAACGAACATACCTACAAGCAGTTTGACGTGGAACTGGAATCGGCTCGGTCCCTGGTGCTGAAGATGGGCGGGCTCGTCGAGGAGCAGATCGGCAGGGCCATCGACGGGTTGCAGACCTGCGATCTCGATTCCATCGAGGAAACCATCAATGCCGATCACCGTGTGAACGCGCTCGAGGTGGAAATCGACGAGTTGTGTTCGCAGATCATCGCGAGGCGCCAGCCTGCAGCGGGCGATCTTCGCCTCATCATGACCGTGGTGAAAACCATCACTGATCTGGAAAGGATCGGAGACGAGGCGGAAAAGATCGCGAGGATGGCGAAGCTCATCTGTTCCTCGGACAGGATCAGCCATCCGAGATTCACCGAAATCATGAGGGTGGCGGAAGTCGCGCGCGAGATGCTCCGGGATTCTCTCGACGCATTCGCGCGACTCGACACCACGACTGCCTGGAAAGTGGTGAGAATGGACCAGGTGGTGGACGAGCAGTTCCAGGGCATCCTTCGCCATCTCATCACCTTCATGATGGAGGATCCTCGCACCATCTCCACTTCCCTCGAAATCCTGTTCGTCGCAAAGGCGATCGAGCGCATCGGCGACCATGCCAAGAACATGTCCGAATATGTCGTTTACATGGTGAAAGGCAAGGATGTGCGGCATGTGACGATCGAGGACCTGGATCGGGAAAGTCAGGAATAAGTCTTGTCTCTGGAACATTCCACGCTGGCCGCGGTCGACCTCGGCTCCAACAGCTTCAGGCTCCAGATCGCCAGGGTGGTCGACGACCAGATCTACCCGCTCGATTCGCTGCGGGACATGGTGCGGCTCGCGGCAGGGCTGACTCCGGACAATCATCTGGAAGATTCGGCAGCATCCCGGGCGCTCGACTGCCTGCACCGCTTCGGCGAGCGGCTCAGGGGGCTGCCGCCGCATGCGGTTCGTGCAGTCGGAACGAACACGCTGCGGGTGGCCGAGAACTCGGCGGAGTTTCTCGAAAAGGCGGAGCTCGCCCTCGGCTTTCCCATCGAAATCATCGCCGGTCAGGAAGAAGCGAGGCTCATCTATCTCGGTGTTTCCCACGGATTGCCCGCATCCGACGAGAAGCGCCTGGTCGTCGACATCGGGGGGGGATCCACGGAATTCATCATCGGATGCCGCCTGAAGCCGGAGAAGCTTGCGAGCCTGTACATGGGCTGCGTGAGTTATACCGTTCGCCATTTCCCCGACGGCAGGATCACCAAGACCGGGATGAAGCAGGCGGAGCTTGCCGCAAGGCTGGAACTGCAGACCATTGCCCGCGAATTCACCAGGGATCTGTGGCAGCAGGCGATCGGTTCTTCCGGCACGGCAAGGTCTCTTTCGGATGTGCTGGAACAAAACGGGTACAGCGAATCCGGGATCACCCTCGAAGGGCTGGAAAAGCTCCGCGCCCACCTCGTCAAGGTGGGCGACGTGAAGAGGCTCCAGCTCCCCGGGTTGCGCCCCGACCGGGCCCAGATCCTTCCGGGCGGTCTTTCGATCATGCAGGCGATCTTTTCCGAACTCGGCATCGAACGCATGATTCCGGCGAACGGCGCGCTGCGGCAGGGCGTCCTGTACGACATGCTCGGCAGATTCCACCACAAGGACATGCGGGACGTCACCACCGCCCAGTTCATGAGGCGCTACCATGTCGATGCCGCGCAGGCGGAACGGGTCTGCTCGCTCGGGAAAATACTGGCAGGAAAGCTGCTCTCCGGGACGGAGGAAGCGGAAGGCGAGCTGCAATACTTTTGCTGGGCTGCGAGGCTCCATGAAATCGGCATTTCGGTTGCGCATGGCGGATACCACAAGCATTCTGCCTACATTCTCGCCAATGCGGACATGCCGGGCTTTTCCAAGAAGGAGCAGCTGAGGATCAGCCAGCTCGTGCTCGGCCACAAGGGTTCCTTGTCCAAGATGCAGGGCGTGCTTCGCAATCCGGTCGATCTTGCGCTGGTGTTTTCACTCAGGATCGCATCGCTTTTCTATCGCAGCCGCAGCGAAATCCAGCTTCCGCAGATGAATGCGGAAACCACGGAAACCGGTTTCAGGCTTTGCCTTCCATCCGGCTGGCTGAGCAGGAACCCGCTCACTTCCGCAGCGCTCAGGGAGGAAGTCAGGGAATGGCGGGGGCTCAATGTCGAACTCTCGCTCACCGAACCGAGGAAGAGCGCCTAGAATTCGAAGATCTGGCCGTTTTCGACCCGGACCGGAAAAGGCGATCCGGAAAGGATTTCCTTCATGGATTCCTCCTCCCTTCCCGCTTCCATGTGGGTGATCAGGAGATGCACATCCCCGCCGATTTTTCCGAATCCTTTTGCGAGCAGGGAGGGCGTCATGTGTCCCGATTTTTCAGCCTGTCCTGCAGCGCGGTCGAGAAAGGTGGCCTCGATGAGCAGGTATTTCAGGCCGGGTGCGGCTTTCAGCGCATCCCAGAATTCGTCGCAGTCTGTGGTGTCCCCGCTGAATGCGAAGCATGATTTTCCGCTGTCAAGCAGGTAACCCACGCCTGGCACCGAATGCCTCACGGGAAGGGCGGTGATTTTTCCGTAATCCAGTTCCACCGTTTGCCCTGCCAAGATTTCGGTGAACCGGATATAAGGGCTTTCCGGACTGGGAATGACGGTGTAATCCGGCCAGATCCTCGAATTGAACAGGTTGGATTTCAGGATTTCGATGGTCTCGGGGAGCGCATGCACCAAGAGCGGCCTGTTCCTGAAATTGCCGGCGCTGTCGGCGAGCATGGGAAGCAGCGCCACATGGTCGAGGTGGGAATGGGTGAGGAAAATGCGGTCGATTGCGACCATTTCCTCTAGATCGAGGTCTCCCGCCCCGGTCCCGCAATCGATCAGGGTGTCGTGGTTCAGCAGCAGGCAGGTGGTGCGCCGCGAGCCGCCGATTCCTCCGCTGCATCCGAGTATCCTGAGTCTCATGTTTCCTCCAGTGACTACAAAATTTAGTTCCGGTTCCCCTGCATTTCAAGGGTTTCATCAACCTGTCACGAGTGCGGCGTATCTTGGGCCCGTCACCATTGCGGATGCGGCCGATGAAAAATCTTTCCGATCTCCTGGAAAGGATGGAAGCGCTTCGCTCTTCCGTGCATGAAACGCAGAAGGCGCTCGTGGAGGAATGGGGCGGGATTCATTCTGATCCGGGCGTGGAGAACCTGGCAGCCTACATCGGTTTGCGGCGCCACGACCTGCGGGGGCTTCAGGAAGAACTCGCTCTGGCGGGGCTTTCCTCCCTGGGGCGCTGCGAGGCTCACGTGCTTTTCACGCTCGATGCGGTCATTTCCGCGCTTTGCAGGATGCTCGGGAAGGAAGGCGCACGTCAGAGCCAATTCCCTCACGGGTTGCGGGCGAGAACCGACAGGCTTCTCGGGGTGGCGCCGAAGCACAGGTGGACGCGCTTCATGGTGACCCTGCCTTCGCAGGCGGCACACGATCCTTCCCTGGTTCGCGATTTCCTGTCCGCCGGGATGAATTGCGCAAGGATCAACTGTGCACACGATGCGCCCGAGGACTGGCTGCGCATGATTTCGAATGTGAGGCAGGCAGAATCCGAAACGAGGATCCGCTGCAGGATCATGATGGATCTCGCGGGCCCCAAGCTCCGGACGGGACGGATTGCGCCCGGCCCGCCCGTTCTGCACCTGAATCCCAGGCGCGACATGGAAGGACGGGTGGAACGCGAAGCTCCGGTCATTCTCGATTCTTCGGGTTCTCCCGGAAAATCCACCCGCAAGGCGGCGATCGCCTCGCTTTCCGTCGCACACAAGTGGCTGAAATGCTTGTCCGCCGGGGACGAAGTGCATTTTCGGGACATGTTGAAACGCAACCGGAAGTTGCGAATCGCAGAACGCTTTTCCGAATTCGAGGTGCTCGCCTTCATTTCCGAAGGAGCTTATGTCGCCCCGGGCACCCGGCTCGAATGCAGGCAGAAGAATATCGAAACCACGACCCTGGATTTTTCATCCGACCCGCATGAAATCAGGCTCTACAAGGGGGATGCGCTCTTCTTGTCGAAACAGGATGAAGCAGGGAAGCCCGCCGAACTCGATATGAGCAAGAGCGTGAAAAAGCCGGCCACGATTTCCTGCCAGCAGCCCGAAGTGTTCGATTTTCTGAAGGCAGGGGAAAAGGTCTGGATCGACGACGGCCGCCTGGGCGCCCTGATCGAGAAAGTGAACGAGGCTGGCGCATGGTTGAGGATCACGCATGCAAGGCGCCAGGGGGAAAAGATCGGCGAAGGGAAAGGGCTCAATTTTCCCGACAGCGACATCCGGCTCCCCCCCCTTTCGGCGAAGGATCGGGAAAACCTCGCTTTCGCAGTCCGGCATGCGGACATGGTCGGTTATTCCTTCGTCAACCGGGCATCCGACGTGGACGAACTGGTGGCTGCGATGGACGAGTTGGGCGGCGCGCATGTCGGAATCGTCGCCAAGATCGAAACGAAACAGGCAGTTCGCAATCTGCCTGAAATCCTGGTTCACGGAATGAAGCACGATCTGGGGGCGATGATCGCAAGAGGGGATCTCGCCCTCGAAATCGGGTATGAGCGGCTGGCCGAAATCCAGGAGGAAATTCTCTGGATCTGCGAGGCTGCGCATGTCCCGGTGATCTGGGCGACCCAGGTGCTTGAAAATCTGGTGCAGACCGGAATGCCTTCGAGGGCCGAGATCACCGATGCCGCGATGGCGGAACGCGCGGAATGCATCATGCTGAACAAGGGGGAATACATTCCGCAGGCGCTCAGGGTGCTGGACAGCGTGGTGACCCGCATGCAGGACCACCAGCACAAGAAGGTTTCGAAATTCCGCGCCCTGCACTGGTGATCAGAGAAATTCCGGCGAAATCACCGTCCTCAGGATGGTTTGGCTCTCTTCGCGCCGGGTGCGATTGCTGAACCACCAGATCGAGCCCTTCTTGATGCTCAACTGGGATTCCGCCCCGGAAAGCAGCAACCCGGCCACCTGGCCGAGGGTGGGCTGGTGGCCGACCACGACGACGCAGCCTTTCGCATCCGGCCATCCGGTTTCTGCGAGCACCGAAGCGAAGGAAGCCCCGGGGCGGATCGCGCCGGAAGTCTCGAAATCCATGCCAAGCGCCTGCGCGGTTTGCTGGGTTCGCCTCGCCGGGCTCGCGATGATCCTGCTCTCCTTGGGGAGCCTGCGCCGGAGCCAGTCACCGACCTCCTTCGCCTGGCGGATTCCCCTTTCCGTCAGTTCCCGGGATTCGTCCGGAAAGCCGTCTTCCGCTTCTGCATGACGCCACAGGATCAGATCCATTTCCACTCCTTTCATGTCCAGAACCGCTTGGCCCGCCTGAAGGATTCCCATCGGGACGGGAGCCGTTCAAGGTTTGCCGCCGTATCGCGCGCCACCCAGCCCTTCATGACCCCCGTCGCTTCCGGCGCCTCTCCGGCCAGCTCGTCGAGCAGGTGGACTGTGGTCGCGGCATCGTTGATTGCGCCGAGCGCATCCTGCATCGCCCCGATGGCGGAGAGGAAATTCCTCGAGGATCGGGATGGATGGAGCGGAGTGAAGAATTCGGCGGCATAACGGAGCTTTTTCCCTTCGATCCTCAACGCGTGAAGCTCCTGGTGGTCGAGCGAAGCGATTCCCTTTCCCGCCCTTTCGAAATTCCTGTAGCGCCTCGCGAGGGTTTCCTTGGCGAATTCCTCCACCGGAAGGGGGCGGGCCTGCGCGTTCCTGCAAAGCAGGGCGCCCAGCTCAAGCAGGAGGGACTGATATCGGGTGGAAGAGACCGCCGAGATCGCGCGAATCCGGCTTTTTTCGCGGATCCTTTGCGCCTTTTCCCTCAGCATCGAAAAATCCTGTTCGGGCAGGGCGGATTCGATCGAAGGCAGGGTCTCCTGCAGGAATACGTCCCAGTTTCTCGCGGGTCCGAGTTCCCCTCCCAGCCATCTCAGCCCGGAAACGGTTTCGAGGAAGGCTTCCCTGCCGAAATGGCGGGAAAAGATGGAAAAAGCGGAGCGCATCCTTCGCACGCCGACCCGCATCTGGTGCAGGAATTCAGGATCTTCCTCCCCGGCGAGCATTCCTTTGGCATTCTCCTGTACCTGGATCAGGCAGTTCTGCACGATTTCCAGAAAGGCCTCCCGAACCGACATGCCTGCAACGATGGCCGGATTCTCCGCCTTTTTCACCCGGCGAGATTCCGCGCCGAGAAAGAGGGAATACCCCCTTCCCGCCTTGCTCACCGTCTCGATTTCGAGCGGGATCGATTCCAGCAGTTCGAGGGCGAGATCGTAGAGGGCGGCCGGCTCTCCGGATTTGAGTTCGAGTTCCAGTTCTGAAATGGATTCCACCTTTTCTCCGGAAAGGATCGATCCGCGATCGAAGCTGCACTCGATGCTGCTCCCGGAATATTCCAGCAACAGCAGCTTCCTGGAAAATTCGGTGGAAAATACGGGAGCGAGCCGGTGGCGTATTTCGGGATCGGAGAAAAGATCGACGAGAAATGGATCCTCGAAACGGGTGAGGTCGAGGGCATTTTTCGGCAAGGGCAGGTCCCATTCATGCCTGGTGTGCACGCCCGCCACCACGCCACCTCCACCCTTCACGGTCTGGACCCACTTCCCTGCCGACTTTCTCAGCCGAAGCGCCACCCCTTTCGTCTTCAGGTCGAGGGAAGGGGTGTCGTAGTACACGCTGGAGAGCTTCACGGTCTTCGATTCCCCCTTCAGCAGCGGATGACGGGACAGTTTCGAGGCGGAGCCCTCCGGTACCTTCAGCTTGAGTTCGATTTCGAGATTCATGTACCGATTCTACACCGGAAACCGGATGCATTCCCGATGTTTGATAATTGGTATAAACGGTATATACTGTATTCATCCGCATTGCGGTTGTTCCATTGTAGGAGATCCTGATGAATACCAAAGTTGCAGCAGAAAGCGCGGCGGCTTCCCCTGCCAAGGCGCCCAGAACGAAGGCGGTGAAAAAGGCTGCCCCCGAAGTGAAGGTGGAAGAGGTGCAAGCCAGGGAACCGGAGGTTCCGAAGCCTGCGAAGGCGGAAAAGGTCGCGAAGCCCGCCAAGGTGAAGCGGGACAGTTTCACTTTTCCCGAATCCGATTACGAGAAGATTTCCGAACTCAAGAAGACCTGTCTTGCCATGGGAATCAATGCCAAGAAGAGCGAGATCCTGCGCGCGGGGCTTCATGCCCTCGCAGCCCTTGGCAAGGAGGAGCTGAAGGCCATGGTTTCCCGCGTCGAGAAAATCAAGACAGGAAGACCGCTGGGTTCCGAATCGGAGAAATGATGTCCCGGGCGATGCGAGGCATCGCCTTCCTGAAATTTCGGCGAGGCTGCTAGTGCAGCACTCTCGGTGTGCTGAGGAAGAACTCCGGGATCGCGACTTCGAAATGCTCTCCGGCGTCCGTGACCATCCTGTATTCGCCCTTCATCGTTCCAACCGGCGTGGCGATCGCGGTGCCGCTCGTATAGCGGAAACTCTGTCCCGGCTTCAATTGCGGTTGCTCGCCGACCACCCCGACCCCCCTGACCTCCTGGACCTGCTGGTTCGCATCGGTGATGATCCAGTGGCGGCTGATGAGCTGGATTCCGATATCCGAGCGATTGGTGATGGTGATGGTGTATGCAAAGACATAGCGGCTGCCATTTTCGTCGGATTCCTCCGGTATGAACTGCACCGATGTCTCTATTTCCACTTCGTAAACTTTTAGCGCCATATTTTTCGATTCTTGCCGAAAACCCCGGATTTCAGCTTGGAGCGGGGTTTCATGTAGAATAAACTCTTTTAGCGAGGAATATCATGCCAAACTACCTTATCGCCCCGAGCATTCTCTCCGCCAATTTTGCCAAACTGGGCGAGGAAATCGTCAACGTGATCGATGCAGGCGCCGACATCATTCATTTCGATGTCATGGACAACCATTATGTACCGAACCTGACGATCGGTCCACTCGTATGCGAAGCCATCCGCCCGCTCACCAAGGCGCCGATCGACGTCCACCTCATGGTGAAGCCCGTGGACAGGATCATACCGGATTTCGCCAAGGCGGGTGCCAACATCATCTCCTTCCACCCGGAAGCGTCCGAGCACATCGACCGCACCATCGGCCTCATCAAGGACTCCGGATGCAAGGCGGGTCTGGTGTTCAACCCGGCCACCCCCCTTTCCTATCTCGATCATGTGATCGACAAGCTCGATCTGGTGCTCATCATGTCCGTGAATCCAGGCTTCGGCGGACAGAAATTCATTCCCGAGGCGCTCAACAAGCTGAAAGCTGTGCGCAGGATGATCGACGAACGGGGGCTCGACATCATGCTCGAGATCGACGGCGGCGTGAAGGTGGACAACATCGCCGAAATTGCCCGCGCAGGCGCGGACACTTTCGTCGCGGGTTCCGCGATCTACAACACCCCGGATTACAAGGCGACCATCGACCTGATGCGGGCCGAACTCGCCAAAGTGGCCTGACATGGGGAACAGGATTCAGGTCAGTGCCGTGATGGTCGATCTCGACGGCACGCTGCTCGATACCGCGCAGGACCTCGCCACTGCTGCGAACCTGATGCTGGGTGAACTCGGGCTCGAACAGGTCGACAGCGAAAGGATCAAGACGTTCATCGGCAAGGGAGTGGCGAATCTGGCGAAAAAGACCCTGGAGGCTTCCACGGGAAGCGTGCCGGATGAAGCCTATTTCGATTCCGCCCTCGAAATCTACGAGAAGCATTACCTCTCGGTGGTGTCCAGGGATTCCAGGCCCTATCCAGGCGTGGTCGAAGGGCTGGAAGCGATGAAGGCGCAAGGTTACCGGCTTGCCTGCATCACCAACAAGGTCGCGAAGTTCACTTTGCCTCTTTTGAAGGATACCGGGCTTCACGATTATTTCGAGATCATTCTTTCCGGAGACAGCCTGCCGAAAAAGAAGCCCGATCCGATGCCGCTGCTGCATGCCTGCAATCATTTCGGGATCGAGCCTTCGCAGATGCTGCTCATCGGGGATTCGATCAACGATGTGCAGGCGGCGCGTGCTGCAGGGTGCGCGGTTTTCGTCGTTCCTTACGGCTACAACGAGGGAAATGATCCCCGCGAACTCGATTCCGACGCGCTGGTCGAATCGCTTCTCGACGCAACGAGTCTGATCGCCAAATCATGAACGAAAACGAATTTCAAAGGCTGGCAGCGGAAGGTTACAACCTGATCCCGCTGGTCCAGGAGACCTTCGCGGATCTCGACACTCCGCTCTCCGTTTACCTCAAGCTGGCGAGCAGCCCTTATTCCTACCTGCTGGAATCTGTGGTGGGTGGGGAGCGCCACGGGCGCTATTCCTTCATCGGCCTGCCTGCGAAATGCGTTCTGAAATTTTACGGAAAGCGCTACACGGTCCACCGGGATGGTGCGCTCGTCGAACAGGGGGAATCGGAAGATCCGCTGAAATACGTGGAAAATTTCCAGGCGAAATACCGCGCTGCGCCCATTTCCGCTCCCCTGCGCTTTTTCGGAGGAATGGTCGGGTATTTCGGTTACGACGCGGTTCGCTACATCGAGCCGAAGCTGGAAGGGACCTGCAATCCGGACACACTGGGCACGCCGGACATCCTGCTCATGGTTTCCGACGAACTCGCCGTTTTCGACAATCTTTCCGGCAAGCTCTATCTGATCGCCTATGCAAATCCCGGGGAGGAAGGCTCGTACGCAAAGGCGAAGCAGAGGCTCGAGACGCTGCATGCAAGGTTGAGGACTGCTGCAGCCGTCCCTGAATACGTTCCGCACCGGAATCATCCGGAGCCGGTATCCGAGATCGGCAAGGAAGCTTTCCTTTCAGCAGTGGAGCGTTCCAAACGCTACATCCTGGAAGGCGACATCATGCAGGTGCAGATCTCTCAGCGCATCAGCATGCCTTTCGATGCTCCCCCGATCAACCTGTATCGGGCACTTCGGGCGATCAATCCATCCCCCTACATGTTCTATTATGATCTGGGCGATTTCCAGATCGTGGGCGCTTCCCCTGAAATCCTGGTTCGCCAGGAGCAGGAAAAAATCACGGTGAGGCCGATCGCGGGAACGAGGCCGAGAGGGGCGACGGTCGAGCAGGACCGGGATCTGGAGCAGGATCTGCTTTCCGATCCCAAGGAAAGGGCCGAGCACCTGATGCTCATCGATCTCGGCAGGAACGACATCGGACGGGTCGCACAGACCGGCTCGGTGAAAGTCACCGAAAAGATGGTGGTGGAGCGCTATTCCCACGTCATGCACATCGTCTCCAATGTCGAGGGGCTGATCAAGCCCGGACTTTCCGCGATGGAGCTGCTGCGCGCGACCTTTCCGGCCGGGACCGTGACCGGAACGCCCAAGGTTCGGGCGATGGAAATCATCGACGAGCTCGAGCCTTCCAAGCGCGGTGTCTATGCGGGTGCGGTCGGCTACATCGGCTTCAACGGCAACATGGATCTCGCGATCGCGATCCGTACCGCGGTCATCAGGGACGGAAAGCTGCATGTGCAGGCTGCGGCCGGAATCGTCGCCGATTCGGTTCCGGAAAACGAATGGATCGAGACCTGCAACAAGGCGAGAGCCGTGATGCGAGCGGCGGAAATGACGCTCGCGGGACTCGATTCGGGGATTTGAACCTCTTCAGGCGTGGTGCTCGATGGGGTTTCCGTAAAGGGGCTTCGCGCCGAACTGGGTGCTGACCGCGTAGGCTGCCCCGGAAGCGAGCATCACGGGAAGCACCAGCTGGAACTGGCTGGTCATTTCGATCACCATGACGATGGCCATGAGCGGCGCATGGGTGACTGCGGAGAGCATCGCCGTCATGCAGATGATGGACATCATCACCGGATCGGTTCCTGCCGCGGAACCCGCCACGTAGCAGATCGCTGTGCCCATCAGATAGCCGGTGGTGGCGCCGACGAACAGGGTCGGGGTGAAAATCCCGCCGATGGCCCCTGAGCCGTTGCTGGAGACGGTCGCCGCGACTTTGGCGATGAGCACGGCAAGCACCCAGTTCCACGCGAGTCCCCCGTTCAGCACCCTGGACACCACGTCATATCCGTTTCCCCACACGTCCGGTACCGGAACAGAAATCATGCCCACGATGAGTCCGCCCACCCCAAGCCTGATCCAGGGGGTTCTGATCCTGCCGAATCCGGATTTTCCTCTCTCCAGCAGCTTCAGCAGGCCCAGGCCGATGAGGCCGGAGGTGGTGCCGGCGAAAAGCGCGGTGAGCAATACCGATGGAGTGACGGTGAGCGGAGCATGCGCCGGCATGATGTAAAGCGGCATCGGCTCGATCATCCAGAAGATCAGCGAACTCGCGGTGACTGCAGAAATCAGCACCGGCGCCACCGCATGGCGGGAGAAGAATCCGAGGGCCAGCTCCAGAACGAACACCACTCCCGCGACAGGAGCATGATAGGCCGATGCGACGCCGGCCGCGATGCCGCAGACCAGGACCGCATTGCGCGCCTCCTGCCCGATCGGCATGAGCCTCGCGAGATGCGAGGAGAACCAGGCGGAGAGCTGGACCATCGGCCCTTCGCGGCCGATCGACGCGCCGGAACCGACGGAAAACATCGAGGAGATGGTACGCACCACATTGGTCCTGTCGTTGAGAACGACATTTCCGTCGCGCGCCGCATCGATGTAATCGATATGTGGGCCGTAAGCCCATTTTTCTCCCCACTGGAGCACGAGACCGGCGAGAATTCCGCCCGAGGTGGGAACCACGATTCTCGCCCAGGGGGGGATGGCCTTCGCTCCCTGGACCAGGCTTCCGATCTGCCCGGTGAACAGCCATTCCACCGCATTGCTCATGCTGTGGAACAGGTACATGGCGACCGCGCCCAGGATTCCGGAAATGCAGGCTGCCAGCCAGAGTTTGGCGATATCTCCGACATGCTTCTGATCGTTCATGTTTTTCCTTTGCTTTCGATCGGCGCAAGATTTTCTACCGGAATTTCGCCCGATGCAGTAATCTTATATCATCATTCGCTAAAGTTTCGAGGTAGACATGTATAAACGCATTCTGGTTCCGGTGGATGGAAGCGACATTTGAGATCGGAA
>JAJZTT010000179.1:4979-5258 GCA_021848705.1 Pseudomonadota bacterium | reverse complement strand
TCGATCACGTCTCCGTCAAACCCTTGCGCGAAGCCCTGAACAATAGTCTGTACGGGAGGCTTGCATGAGGCGCGAGGATTTCCCGATCCTGGACTTGATGGTTCACGGCAAGAAACTGGTTTATCTCGACAATGCGGCGTCCAGCCAGATGCCCAGGCAGGTGATCGACCGGCTGGTTCACTACCAGACGCACGAGCACGCCAACATCCATCGCGGCGTGCATTATCTGTCGGATACGGCGACCACTGCGTATGAAGGCGCGCGGTACAAATGCAGACA
>JAJZTT010000179.1:0-4969 GCA_021848705.1 Pseudomonadota bacterium | reverse complement strand
TTTGCAGGCGGGGGATGAAATCATCCTCTCGGGACTGGAGCACCACGCCAACATCGTGCCGTGGCAGATGCTCGCGCAGGAAAAGGGCATCCAAATCCGCGTGATCCCGATGAACGACGACGGCGAGCTCATCCAGGAAGCGTTCGAAAAGCTCTTCAATGCCAACACCAAGCTGCTCGCGCTCACCCATGTGTCGAACGCGCTCGGCACGGTGAACCCGGTGAAGGAAATGATCGCCCATGCGCACAAGATGGGCGTGCCGGTGCTGATCGACGGCGCGCAGGCGGCGCCCCACCATGCGGTGGATGTGCAGGATCTGGATTGCGAATTCTACGCCTTCTCCGGGCACAAGCTATGCGGCCCGACCGGGATCGGCGTGCTGTACGGCAAGGCGGAGTACCTGGAAAAGATGCAGCCCTACCAGGGCGGCGGCGACATGATTTTATCCGTGAGCTTCGAGAAGACCGAATACAATACGATCCCCTACAAGTTCGAGGCGGGCACGCCGCCGATCGCGGCCGCGATCGGACTCGGGGCGGCGGTGGAATATCTCTCCGGAATCGGACTCGCCGAAATCGAAAAGAAGGAAAAGCAACTGCTCGATTATGCGACCGAACAAGTGAGAAAGCTTCCCTACGTTCGCATCATCGGCACCGCCAAAAAGAAGGCGGCGGTGCTGTCGTTCGAGATCGAGGGCGTGCATCCGCACGACGTGGGAACGATCCTGGATACCGAAGGGGTGGCGATCCGCACCGGCCACCACTGCGCGCAGCCGGTGATGCAGCGCTTTTGCGTGCCCGCGACCGCGCGGGCTTCGTTCGCCTTCTACAACACGCTGGAGGAAGTGGACAGCCTGGTCGCGGCAATCAAAAAGGTTCAGGAGGTGTTCGGATGAGCGACATGCGCGCGTTGTACCAGGAAGTGATCCTGGACCACAACAGGAAGCCCAGGAACTGGGGAGCGATCGCAAATCCCAACCGTCACGCGGAAGGACACAACCCGCTGTGCGGCGACCATGTGAAGCTCACCATGAACGTGGAAGACGGCAGGATCGAGTCCATCGCCTTCGAAGGGGTGGGCTGCGCGATCTGCAAGGCATCCGCTTCGATGATGACCGGCGCGGTGAAGGGAAGGAACACGGAAGAAGCTGAGCAGATGGTGGAAGAATTCCGCGGCATGGCGACCGGGACGCTCGACCCCGAGCAGAGCCACCTGGGGCGGCTCAAGGTGTTCGCGGGGGTGAAGGACCTCCCGTCCCGTGTCAAATGCGCGATCCTGCCCTGGCATACGCTGCATGCGGCGCTGAATTCGGAACAGCAAGTATCGACAGAAGGGGCATCTGACCCCGTTCCCGGAGAATGACATGCCGAAGATCGCGGAAATCGAAGACACGCCGAACCCCAATGCGGTGAAGTTTTTGCTGAAGGATCGCCTCTCCTGGGGGACTGCGAAGAACTATTCGAGCCCTGTTGAGGCGGCAGGCGACATTCTCGCGGAAAAGCTCTTCGCCATCCCGCATGTGTGCGGCGTGTTCTACATGGACAACTGGATCACCGTGACGCAGGACGGGATGGCAAGCTGGGCGGAACTCGCAAGGCTCGTCGCCCAACCGATCCGGGAAGCGCAGGCCGCGGAAAAACCCGAAAGAGCCGAGATCGAACAGGATGACGATCCGAGGCTCGCATCGATCCGCAAGATCATCGACGAGCGCATCCGTCCCACCCTGGTGATGGATGGAGGCGATCTGGAGATCATGACGCTGTGCGGCAACATGCTTTGCATCCGCTATTACGGCGCCTGCGGAAGCTGCCCGAGTTCCCAGTCCGGGACGCTTCACGCGATCGAGAATCTCGTGAGGACCATCGAACCCGAAATCGAGGTGATTGCGGTATGATTCAGGCGCTGATCCTGTTTCGCCCTTCCTTCTTGGATCGATAGAGCAGCGCGTCGGTTTCGGAAATCAGTGCTTCCAGGCTGTTCTGCCCGGCTGCACTATCCGGGGAAGAACATCCTTTTCCAGACGCCCCGGGTTTTTGCTTGAACGCCTTTTTTCCAGTTGTTGCTTTTGCTGAATTTCTCAAACCATTCACGCGCTACGCTTTCGAATGTTGCTCCTGCTGGCAGTGTGGCGTCAGAGGATCTTGATCTTTCAGCTTTTTCGGACTGCTTGAATTCAAAAGGATCGACGCCATTTGCGATAAATTATCTGGCTGACGAAGAGATGCTCAAGACAATTCGCCATGTACTGGAGTCCGGGCGGACCTCTCCCGGGTATGGAAATTGCATGAGTTCCATGAACGGAACTTGCCTCGATAGGCAAGATCGCATTACTTGAAGAGTTAACGGAGCATGGACGTGGCAAAAGAATCTGCAATGGAAGGCAACGTCGAACTGGTTACGATATACGAAATCAGCAAGATTCTGAGTTCCTCACTTGATCTGCACAAGACCATCAGGGAAGTGCTCAACGTGCTTTCCTCTCATCTGAAAATGAGCCGGGGCATGGTCAGTCTGGTGCAGGAATCCGGCGAATTGCAGGTTGTCGGTGCATCAGGCCTGTCCGAGGAGGAAATCAGGCGCGGACGTTTTCAGATCGGCGAGGGCGTGACCGGGAAGATCATGAAGACCGGTCTGTCCGCCGTGGTTCCCGATGTCGCCAAGGAGCCGCTTTTCCTCAACAGAACGGGGTCACGCAATCTCGAGAAGGACAGCGTGGTTTCCTTCATCGGCGTGCCGATCAAGGTGGGAAGAGACACCATAGGCGTCATCAGCGTCGATCGGGAACTCGACGGCCAGCCTCAGAATTTTCAAGGGGATACCCGGTTTCTCACCATGGTCGCCAATCTCATCGGGCAGACGGTCAGGCTGTATCGTAGCGTCGCGAACGAGCGGCAGCAGTTGATGATGGAAAAGAGTCGCCTGCAAAAGGAACTCCAGGGGAAATTCAAGCTGGACAACGTAATAGGGCAGAGCAAGGTGATGCAGGAGGTTTTCGCAGAAGTGCATCAGGCTGCGCCGGGAAAATCGACGGTGCTCCTTCGCGGAGAAAGCGGAACGGGCAAGGAGGTGATCGCCCGTGCAATTCATTATCTGAGTTCGAGGAAGGACAAGCCTTTCGTCAAGGTCAACTGCGCCGCGCTGTCCGAGACGCTCCTTGAATCGGAGCTTTTCGGCCACGAAAAGGGTTCCTTTACCGGTGCCACTCAGGATCGCAAGGGGCGCTTCGAACTCGCCAACGGCGGCACGCTGTTTCTGGACGAAATAGGCGACATTTCGCCCGCTTTCCAGACCAAGCTTCTCAGGGTTCTTCAGGAGCGGGAATTCGAGCGGGTGGGGGGTGCCAAACCGATCAAGGTCGACATCCGCCTCATCACCGCAACCAACCGCAACCTGGAAGAAGCGGTGGAAAAGGGGGATTTCAGGGCGGATCTGTATTACCGGATCAACGTGGTGAGCATCTTCCTGCCGCCGCTTCGGGAGCGTCGCGAGGATATCCCTTCGCTCGTCGAACATTTTCTGGAAAAATTCAATCGGGAAAACGAGAAAAAGATATCCATCTCGCCGGACGCACTCAAGGTCATGCTGGAGTGCTACTGGCCCGGCAATGTTCGGGAACTCGAAAACTGCGTCGAGCGCACCATGACCATGACCCGGGGCAACCTGATCCGCGAAGTGGATCTTCCCTGCCAGCAGAACAAGTGCTTCTCGCTCACCCTGAAGAGCTTTGGAAGCCCCGGCAGGCCGGTGATTCCGATCCGTACCCATGAAGAGCCTGAAGAAGAGTCTCGTGAAGAGCCGTCCTCCTTCGCGTCCGAGCGCGACAGGCTGATCTGGGCGATGGAGCAATGCGGCTGGGTGCAGGCGAAGGCGGCAAGGCTGCTGAAGCTCACTTCACGCCAGATGGGCTACGCGCTGCAAAAGCACAGGATCGAAATCAAGAAGTTCTAGTGTCGCTTTTGCGACATCGCTGTATCAATCGGTACAAAATGAAAATCCCCCGAAAGCCAGCATTCATGCGGCTCCCGGGGGATTTTTCATTTGGCATGGAAGTTGCTCTACCTGTAGTGAAGAGAATTTTCGGGGAGCAATGAATATGGCAAGCGAAATTGAGCACAAGGGATGCAGCACGGGAGGCGCCAAGTCTTCCTGCGGCACATCGGCAGGCCCTGCGGACATGGCACCCGAGGTCTGGGAAAAAGTGAAGAATCATCCCTGCTACAGCGAAGAGGCGCACCATCATTATGCGCGCATGCATGTCGCCGTGGCGCCGGCCTGCAACATCCAGTGCAATTACTGCAACCGCAAATACGACTGCGCGAATGAAAGCCGCCCGGGCGTAGTGAGCGAGAAGCTCTCGCCGGAAGCGGCGAGCAGGAAGGTGCTGGCGGTCGCATCCGCCATCCCGCAGATGACCGTGCTCGGCATCGCAGGCCCCGGCGATCCCCTTGCGAACCCCGCCAAGACCTTCAAGACCTTCGAGCTGATATCCAAATCTGCGCCCGACATCAAGCTTTGTCTGTCGACCAACGGTCTTGCGCTTCCCGATCATGTCGAGACGATCAAGTCCTTCAACGTCGACCACGTGACCATCACCATCAACATGGTCGATCCGGAGATCGGGCAACATATTTACCCGTGGATCTTCTGGGAACACAAGAGGGTTACCGGGATCGAGGCGGCGAGGATTCTTTCCGAACGCCAGCTTCTGGGGCTCGAAATGCTCACGGAAGCCGGGATCCTTTGCAAGGTGAATTCGGTGATGATTCCGGGGATCAACGACCGGCATCTCGTCGAAGTGAATCGCGCGGTGAAGTCCAGGGGCGCATTCCTGCACAACATCATGCCGCTCATCTCGGCGCCGGAGCATGGAACCGTTTTCGGACTCAATGGTCAGCGCGGGCCCACCGCGCAGGAACTGAAGTCGCTTCAGGACGAATGCGAGGGGGAAATGAACATGATGCGGCACTGC
>JAJZTT010000178.1 GCA_021848705.1 Pseudomonadota bacterium | reverse complement strand
GAATTGCGGTATGGATTTGTTTCAAGTTCAGCGTGGGCTTGCGGGTTATAGCAGGTATTGCCCGTAGCCGTTCTTGGCGAGCGGGGCGGCCAGTTTTTCCAGTCTTTCGGAATCGATGTATCCTTTCCTGAAAGCGATTTCCTCCGGGCAGCAAATCTTGAGTCCCTGGCGCTTTTCCAGGGTCTGGATGAACATCGCTGCCTCGAGAAGGGATTCGTGGGTTCCGGTGTCGAGCCAGGCCATGCCTCGCCCCATCTGCTGCACTTCGAGCAGGCCCGCATCCAGATAATGACGGTTGACGTCGGTGATCTCCAGTTCTCCCCTTGCCGAAGGCCTGATCGACTTCGCAATCTCGACCACCTGTTCGTCGTAGAAATACAGTCCGGTGACCGCGAAGCGGGATTTGGGTTGCTTCGGCTTTTCCTCCAGGCTGATGGCGTGACCAGTCGAATCGAATTCGACGACGCCGTAACGCTCCGGATCCGTCACCGGGTAGGCGAACACGGTCGCCCCCTTTTTCTTGGAGGCCGCGGCTTCCAGGTCCAGGGAAAGTTCGTGTCCGTGGAAGATGTTGTCCCCGAGAACCAGCGCGCAGGATTCTCCGTCAATGAAGGATTCTCCGATCAGGAAGGCCTGGGCGAGCCCGTCCGGGGAAGGTTGCACCGCATAGGAAAGCTCGATTCCCCAGGAACTTCCGTCTCCGAGAAGCTGTTCGAAGCGGGGAGTGTCCTGTGGAGTGGAAATGATCAGGATTTCCCGGATTCCCGAGAGCAACAGCGTGGACAGCGGATAATAGATCATCGGCTTGTCGTACACGGGAAGGAGCTGCTTGGAAATCGCCTGGGTGACGGGATAGAGGCGGGTGCCCGAGCCTCCCGCGAGAATGATTCCCTTCATGGATTTTCTCCATATTGCCGATCGATCCAGTTGCGGTATTCTCCGCTCGTCACATGTTCCACCCAATCCTTGTTTTCCAGGTACCATCGGACCGTCTTCCGGATCCCGCTTTCGAAGGTTTCCATGGGTTTCCATCCGAGTTCATCGCAGATTTTCGATGCGTCGATGGCGTAGCGGAAATCGTGCCCCGGTCTGTCCTTCACGAAGGAAACGAGCCTTCCGTGCGGCGCGGATCCCGGGAGCAGTTCGTCGAGAATGTCGCAGATCGTCTCGACGACCTCCAGATTGGTTTTCTCGTTGTTCCCGCCGATGTTGTAGGTTTCCCCGACCTTCCCCTTTTCCAGCACCAGCCTTAATGCGCGAGCATGGTCTTCCACATACAGCCAGTCCCGGATGTTGTCCCCCTTGCCATAGACGGGAAGCGGTTTTCCGGTTGTCGCATTCAGGATCATGAGCGGGATCAGCTTTTCCGGGAAATGGTAGGGACCGTAATTGTTCGAGCAGTTGGTTGTGATCGCGGGCAGCCCGTAGGTATGGTGCCAGGCTCTCACAAGGTGGTCAGAGGCGGCCTTGCTCGCAGAATAAGGGGAGTTGGGGCGGTAGGGCGTTTCCTCGGTGAAGAACCCGTCCCTCCCCAGGCTGCCATAAACCTCGTCGGTCGAAATGTGATGGAAGCGGAAATTCGCTCTTTGCTCGCCGTTAAGGGAATCTGCGTATTTCCTGGCCGCTTCGAGCAGGGTGTAGGTGCCCTGGATATTGGTGGAAATGAATTCGGCTGGTCCGCTGATCGACCGGTCGACATGGGATTCTGCGGCCAGATGCATCACCGCGTCCGGTCTGTGGCGCCCGAAGATCGCGTCCATCGCGGCCCGGTCACAGATGTCCGCGCGCTCGAATGCATACCGGTTGCACCCCGAAACGTTTTTGAGCGATTCCAGGTTTCCCGAGTAGGTCAGTTTGTCGACATTGACTACATGAACATCCGTCTCTTCGATGAATTGCCGTACTACTGCGGAACCGATGAATCCGGCGCCGCCGGTGACCAGTACTTTTTTCATTGTGCGGGGAAATGGGTTGTCTTGTAATTGAAGATTCTATCATCTCCATTTCCTGCATGTAAGGTGCATATTGCCCTCCACTTTTATGGGATGTTTCTAACATTCTGTAAAACTTGATGATTTTTCTGCGGAATGGTCCGCCCCCCCTTTTTTTTGTCTTAAGTCTTTGTGTGCAATGAAAAAATTCCATCCGATTCCTTGACCCTTCATGCTTTTTTCTCTATAGTGGGCGTATGTGGTGAAAAGTGGGTAATTGTGGGGAATTTTTCCTCGAAAGGTGCAAATGTTTCACGGCTCATCTCGGCTCAATCTGGACAGCAAGGGGCGTCTCGCCATCCCTGCGAAGTACAGGGATGAACTCGTCGTGAGCTGCGAGGGGCGGCTGGTCGTGACCGCGGATCCGGATCATTGCCTCCTGGTGTATCCCGGGCAGGAATGGGAGCCCATCCAGAAAAAACTGATGGGTCTTTCCAGTTTCAATGCCAAGACCCGTGCATTGCAGCGGCTTTTGGTGGGGTACGCGGAGGATGTGGAAATGGATGGCGCCGGTCGGATCCTGCTCCCCGCCACGCTCAGAACTTATGCGGGACTGGACAAGAGCGTGGTGATCGCAGGGCAGGGCAACAGGCTGGAATTGTGGGACGAGGAAAGGTGGTTGCAGCAAAGCGCGATGGTCGGTTCTCTCGAAGAAGAAATGCCGGCCGAACTGGAAGGCTTTTCCCTGTGAGTCTCCATGAAACGGTGCTGAAGAGGGAAGCGGTCGATGCTCTCCAGGTCAGGCAGGACGGAATCTATGTCGACTGCACTTTCGGGCGCGGCGGTCATTCCGGGGAAATCCTGCGAAGACTGGGGCCTTCCGGACGCCTGATTGCGCTGGACCGGGATCCCGCCGCAGTGGAGGCGGGATCGGAAATCAAGGACGATCGGTTCGTTCTGGTGCACAGCGCTTTCGGGAAGCTGGAGGAAGTGCTGGAAGGTCGCAAGGTGGACGGGATTCTCCTTGATCTGGGCGTTTCCTCACCGCAGATCGACGAGGCGGGAAGAGGGTTCAGCTTCCGGTATGAAGGCCCGCTCGACATGAGGATGGACACGAGTCGGGGGATGACGGCGGAAGAATGGATCCATTCCGCCACGGAAAAAGAACTGGCAGAGGTGATCAGGACTTATGGCGAAGAACGGTTTGCTAGGCAGATTTCAGGAGCGATTGTCGCGGCTAGAGCGGGACAACGCATTTCGTCCACGCGGCGTCTCGCCGAAATCGTGGCAAAAGCCGTGCGCACGCGCGAGCCAGGGCAGGATCCGGCGACACGCACTTTCCAGGCCATTCGGATTTTCATCAATCAGGAGCTTGAAGAGCTTGCGGACGCTTTGCCGCAGTGCCTGAAAAGCCTGAATCCGGGCGGAAGACTGGTCGTGATCAGCTTCCATTCACTGGAGGACCGCATCGTCAAGCGGTTCATGAGGGGGGAGGCGGCGAGGGACGACCTGCCGAAGAAACTTCCGGTGAGAGAGCGCGAATTGCGCCAGCCGGAACTGAAAGTTGTGGGAAAGATCGTGAGACCTTCGGATGAGGAAGTGGCATTCAATCCTCGGTCGCGAAGCGCCGTCATGAGGGTGGCCGAAAGAACCCGGGTTTAGGGGAGGCTGGTGATGCGGCTCAATCTTGTGCTTTTTGCAGCTTTGATCGTTTGCGCGCTCGGGGTGGTGACCGCCCAGCACAGATTGCGCAAGCTCTACCTTGACCTGGGGAAGCAGCAGGCGGAGGCGAAAAGGCTGGACGTGGAGTGGGGAAGGCTTCAGATCGAACAGGCGACCTGGGCGACGCCTTCCAGGATTGAACAAATCGCAAGCGGTGTCCTGCACATGAAAGTGCCGGATGCAAGCCGGGTGATCCCGGTATTCCCGGCGGGGAGCGGGAAAAAATGAATTTCAGGCCGAAGGCCCTTGTGCTGCAATTGCCGGCATGGCGTTCGAAGCTGCTGCTGTCGATGTTATTGGTTGGTTTTTTCGCAATGCTGATTAGGGCTATCTATCTACAGGGAATCAACGACGACTTTCTCAGGCAGAAAGGCGAGTCCCGATACAGCAAGGTCATCGAGCTTTCCGCGCATCGGGGGATGATCTTCGACCGCAACGGAGAGCCGCTTGCCGTCAGCACGCCTGTCGAATCGGTTTTTGCGAACCCGGTCGACGTGGAGATCGATGCCGACCAGATGAAGGAGCTTTCCGCGATCCTGAAAGTATCCAGCCGCGAGATCGATCGCAAGCTGAGCGGGAAGAAGGACTTCGTCTATCTCGAACGCGGAATTCCTCCGGAAGATGCTGCGAAGGTGCTGGAGCTCAGGATCCCGGGGATTTTCCTGCATCGGGAGTACCGGCGCTATTACCCTTCCGGGGACGTCATGTCGCACATCGTGGGATTCACCAATCTCGACGACAAGGGGCAGGAAGGAATCGAGCTCGCCTACCAGAAGGAACTGGCGGGTGCTCCGGGAAGCCGCAAGGTGATTCGCGACAAGCTCGGCAGGGCGGTCGCGGATGTGGACGTCATCCGCACGCCGAGGCCGGGGCAGGATCTCGTGCTCAGCATCGACAGCAAGATCCAGTACCTCGCCTACCGGGAAATCCGGGATGCGGTGGAAAAGGCAGGCGCGAAGGCGGGTTCGGTGGTGGTGCTCGATGCAAGGAGCGGCGAAGTGCTCGGCATGGCCAGCGTACCAACCTTCAACCCGAACAACCGCGAAGGGCTCGATCCCGGGACGATCCGCAACCGCGCGGTCACCGACAGCTATGAGCCGGGATCCACCCTGAAGCCCTTTACCATCGCGGCAGGTCTCGAATCGGGAAAGTACACGCCCGACTCGAGGATCGACACCTTCGGCGGAAAAATCGAGATCGGACGCGCCACGATCCACGACGATGAAAAGCTTGGCGTGCTCACCGTCACCCAGATCATTCAGCATTCGAGCAATGTGGGGGCGTCCAGGATCGCATTGTCGCTTCCTCCGGAAACCATGTGGAGCATGTTCCACAATTGCGGATTCGGCACGGATCCGGCTTCCGGATTTCCGGGAGAGGCTTCCGGAAGGCTTCGCCCCTACAAAAGCTGGAGGCCCATCGAACAGGCGACCATGTCTTTCGGAAACGGCATTTCTGTGACCCTGCTGCAGCTTGCGCGCGCCTATACGATCTTCGCCAACGACGGTGTGCTGCTTCCGGTCACCTTCCTGAAAAGAAGCGCGCTTCCCCCAGGCAGGAGAGTGATTTCCGAAAAAACTGCAAGGGAAATGGTTTCGATCCTGGAGTCGGTGGTGACCCCTCAAGGAACCGGTGCACGCGCAGGCATTCTCGGATACAGCGTGGCCGGCAAGACCGGA
>JAJZTT010000177.1 GCA_021848705.1 Pseudomonadota bacterium | reverse complement strand
CCCGTTCTCTATTTTTTCGCGAAGGATCTTCTTGTCTTTGGTGGTCGGTTCATGAAGCAACGCGAGGTAGAATCCCTTCATTCCTTCCCTGCCGAGAGAATCCATCAGTTCGGAAAGATTCGCATAGGCATAGATCCCGCTTCCCGTTTCGGAGCTTGCGAACATGACGTTCAGGAAGCGCTTTTTCCCGTTGACGCCGATCCGCTTGGCGAGATCCTTGAAAAATTCCCTGAAAAGGCCAACGGATTCGGGGTCCGCAGGATAGCGATCGAAATAAAGGGTGACGCCGTCGCCCATCAGGGGATGACTTCCAAATCCCAGCGAGGCGACGGGCTTGAGCTTCGCCTTCAGGCCATTTAGTCGGATGTCCAGAAGGCGGGCGACTCCTTCCGAGAGTTTCTGAAAGGCGGCCCGTCTGGCATCGATGCCGAGCGTATTCCAGCTTCCCCAGTCTCGCCTTTCGAGGACGAGATCCACCCTTGCGCTGTAGCGATGCGCTTTTTCGAAGAGCCCCGGATTCTGGGCCGTCCAGACCGATGCGTTCGTGATGTTCCCGCTGTCGTCGAAGCCCAGCGCGTAATATTCGATCCGGTTCAGAACGCTGAAATCCACTTTCTGGGTTCCGCCAGCGATCCAGAAAGGATAGAAACCGAAAACCTGTCCTGCGAGATTGTTTCTGACGCAGTTGCAGGAGTCGCCGTCGAGATCGGCGATCTTCCCCTGGCTGAAGGAGTGTTTCTTCCTCGCCTGGGCGAGAACGAGGGGCTGGTACTGGGAGTACCGTTCCTTCAGCGCATCGAGTTCACTACCGATCGCATTCATGAGCGCTTCGGCACTTTCGAACTGGCGTCCCTGAAGTCCGGCCACCATGGCAAGGACGGGATCCGCAACGGAATTCTGCTTCAGCGCTTCCAGCAAGGCCTGATCCACGCTCGCAGCCTGGCGCGCCTCGATCACGGCTTTTACGGACGCACTGTTTCCGTCGACGAAATTCATGATCCTGCTTTTCGCCGCACTTTCGAACAATCCTGATGCCGGATAATCCACATCCTGCAGGCCGGACAGGATTTCCAGATAGATTTCGGGAACGGTGAAATCCTTCTTCTGCAGATCGATTTCACGAATTGTCTTCTCGTCGAAGGTGTATGCATTCGAAGTTTCCGAACTGTCGAGGATTTCGGGATAGGCATCGTTGATCTTTCCCGTCACTTCGGAAAGCGCCTTGCCGACCGCCTGATCCAGGGACTTGCTGTTCCGGTAGGAAACGTTTTTCACATTCCGCAATTCGTCGGCCACTGCCGAAGCAAGAACGTCGCCGCTGTGCGCCGCTGCGAATTTTCCAAGAGAATCGTCGGTCAGTTGCGCCCCCGACGGGGAGAGGACCGCAAGCTGCACGATTTCAGGCTCGAAACCGTTCGCCCTGGCGATCAGTGCGGAAAGGGTGGTGTGCACGGCGAAATTGATCGTCATTCCCGGATAGGGCAGATCCTTCAGCCCCTGGATCGCCTGAAGAACGTAATCCGGAACAGCCTCCGCCTTGAGCTTGTCGAAGGACTTTCCGCTGAGGCTTCGGCTCGCCTGCTGCCCGACCTTGTCCCTGATCAGGCGAACATATCTTTCCGGTGCGGCCACGCCCTTCAATGTCTCGTCTATGGCCGCATCGAAAGCCTTTTCGCTCGCAAAAGTTTCGCCTTTCAGCTTGTCGATCCTGGCGAAGACTTCGTCCGTCGATTTGAGCTCGGCGAAATCATTCTTGTCGAGCATGTAGGAGTAAAGCGCGTCTTTGGGCACGGGCAGCAGTTCCGGCTCGTTCGACTGCACCGATGTCTTGCCCGAAGAAGCAATCGATTTTCGGTAACGGTCGAGAACTGCGATCACCCTGGCCGAATCTCCCGAACGGGTCACTTCGGCGACATAATCCCGATCGGCCTGAGCACTCATCCATTTCTCGAAATCCGCGCTCGCGAAAATTTCCTGCCAGTCGGGATAGATTTGAAAAATTTCGGAGTGATTCTTCAATGTGTCGAGAAGGTCTTCCTTGAGCGCGTATTTCGCCCGTTCGCAGAACTGCACGAGAGCGCCCCGGGTCCTGGAGCCGAGGATTCCGTCCACGCCCCCCGGATCGAGATCGATCGAAACGAGCTCCTTCTGCGCATTTCCCACGGCCGGTTTTCCCGGTTTTTGCGCCGACACCCTGTCCACCTGCTCTGCGCAGGTTGCAGCATGAGCCGCCGGCAGGAAAAGGAGCAGCGCGATCAGCAGGATGGATTTCATTCTCGCCTTCATGGCCACCTAGATTGTCTTCCCTTCCTTGATGAGTTCCTTCGCAACGCCCTTCGCCAGGTCCTCTTGCGAAATCCCGCTTCTGCCCATGTTGAGCGCCCTTATGGCTGCGTAGCGAACCACGTTCGCGATCGCCCCCCCGGAGAGCAAATGCTCTTCGGCGACCCTGTCCAGGTCCACGTCCTCGCCTGCAATGCTTTTTCCCCTGAAATGCCCTTCCCAGAGCTTCCTTCTTTGCTCGGCATCGGGAAGAGGAAAAAAGATCGAACTCTGGAAGCGTCGCGCGAAAGCTTCGTCGAGGTTCGCCCTGAGATTGGTCGCGAGTATGACCACGCCCGGGAAATCCTCCACTCGCTGCAAAAGATAGGAAACTTCCTGATTCGCATAGCGGTCGTTCGAGCTCGAAGCCTGGGTCCGCTTTCCGAAAAGCGCATCCGCCTCATCGAAGAAAAGAATCCATTTTCTGCTTTTGGCCTGATCGAAGACTCCTGCCAGATTCTTTTCCGTTTCTCCGATGTATTTGGAAACCACCATGGAAAGATCGATGCGATAGACGTCGAGACCGGAATTGGCGCCGATCAGGGTGGCGGTCAGGGTCTTTCCGGTTCCGGGAGGGCCGTAGAACAGGCATCGGTAGCCGGGCTTCACCGTTCTTTCCAGCCCCCATTCGTTCATGATGGTATTTTCGTGTCTGATCCAGGCGGTGATGTTCTCCACCTCATCCAGAACCTCCCGGTCGAGGACGAGATCATCCCAGGCAAGGGGGGTTGTGATCCTCCTCGCCGGAAATTTCGCGCTGAAATCCGGTTTCTGGCTGCGCCCGGTCGTCAGCAGGCTCAGATATTCCCCCGAGATTTTCAGCATTCCGGCGAAAAAAGGCTCACCTTCCTCCTGATGATCGATCTCGATGATTCCCTTTTCGATGAAGAAATGACTGTCGTCGAGCATCTTCAGAAAGCGGAAACGGCTATCGAGGCAACTTCCGTTGATGACGAAGGAGGCCGTTTCGCAGGTTGGCAGGAATCCGCCATGCACCTTTCCCTTCCATCCGCCAAATTCGGTAAAACCTCGCCCGAAATTCTTGTTGTTGACGAAAAACATGTCGAGCACCTCGGGACGGACATGGGGAATCAGCGCAAGGATGAGCAATACCCTTTCGTCGAAATCCATTCCGAATTGCCTGACGAGGCGCGCATATTCCGAATCGTCCGAGTCCAGACGGGGAGGGACATGTTCGCGAACATCCGAGCAGGTGGTTTCCTGGCCGAAATGGAGGCTGAAGCGGGTTTCCATGACCCTGGTGAACCAGCCGATTTCCGCTTCGAGCGTCCTCGCGTTTGCGCTTGCCGCGTGCATCATCATCTCCACTCCACGAAAAGGGGGCGCTGCATCCACGGATGCCTGATCAGCGAGAAGCTCCAGGGGATCCTGTCGACCAGGACGTCTATCCCCTTTTTTTCCACCTTGAGATGCCATTCCTCGCCCTTGAGACGGAGTATTCCTGCACGCTGGAGGAAGGATTCCCTGAGGCCCGCCACGGAAGTGTTTCCGATGATGCTCCAGTTCTGAATGATCGCCTTCAGCATCCCTTCCACGGTTTCCTTTTCCCGATCCGTGGGCACGATCGACCTGACGACCGGCCTTTCCAGACCGCAAAGTACCTTGTTGAGAGGAAGCAGGAATTCCGGAAGATCGCATTTTTCGTCGACGGCGAACTGCAGGAGATGCACTGCACGATCTGCGGCTTCCTCGTCCCTGAAGGCGGAATCCGCTGTCAGTTCGAGCATGTCGAACAGGCGGGGAAGATAGGGGGCTGCGATCACCATGCCTGCGTTGGCAACCACAATTTCTTCGGGCAAGCGACCTTTCCGGGGAGCGTTGCGGATGCCTTCCATCTTTTCATTTCCTCTTTTTGTCACGAGACGCTGCATCAGGAAGCGCAAATCCCTTTCGGTGGGAAGCGGCCATTCCATGAAGCGATAGAGCATGTATTCCATCGCATCCCTCCCCCCCTTCTCCGCCAGTGCTCCGACGAGCACGGCCTGTTCGGGAAGGAGTTGCTTCAGAAGGTCGAGAAGCAGACGGTGAGGTGCTTCCAGCGCAACTTTCCTCCTCAGGGATTCTTCGAGTAGCGCCTTGCGGATTTCATCCATGTCATGGGCCATGGCTTTCTCCAGGAAATCCCAGTAGCCATGACGGATTGCCTGCGGAATCGAAAGCGCTTCCGGCAAGGGGCCCGCTGCTGTATCAAGGTCCAGGATTTCGTTATTGAGGAGCGAAGCGAGAATCCTGGCAAAATAGACCTGCCGGTTTTTTGCCTTCACCGATTGCCTGAAAATCTCCTTCTCGAAGTCCGCATCGAGCTTCAGCGCAATAATCAGTTCGCGTAGTTCGGGCTCGGTGAGCTTCGAAAAATCGGCTGTCCCTGAACGAATCTCCGAAAAAAACTTCTCAATAATTTCAGGGGAGGATTTGGCAAATTCGGAAATCTCTCTTGCCATCTCGGACCCATGCCCGGAAATCCTTCCCAAAAGCCTTGGATGGATATCCTCTTCGACCACACCGGATGCTGCGTCCAGATCGACGATTTCGTTTCTGATCAGCGAAGCAAGGACCCTGGCAAAATAGTCCTGCCTGCTTTTCGCACTCACCGCTTGCCTGAAAATCTCCTTCTCGAAATCCGCATCGAGCGTCAAGGAAAAAATCAGTTCGCGCAGTTCGGATTCGGTGAGCTTCGAAACATCCACTCGTCCTGAACGGATCTCCGAAAAAAACCTCTCAATAATTTCAGGGGAGGATTTGGCAAGTCCGGAAATCTCCCCAGCCATCTCCAGTCCATGCCCCGAAATCCTTCCTAGAAGTTTGGAATAGACATTCTCTTCGACCGCTCCGGCGGCTGCTTCCAGATCGACAATTTCGTTTCCGACCAGCGAAGCAAGGACCCTGGAAAAATAGGCCTGCCTGCTTTTCGCCTTCGCCGATTGACTGAAAATCTCCTTCTCGAAATCGGAATCGAGCTTCAGCGCAATAATCAGTTCGCGTAGTTCGGGCTC
>JAJZTT010000176.1 GCA_021848705.1 Pseudomonadota bacterium | reverse complement strand
GAATCGATCGACACGCCGATGACTTCCACGTTGCGATCCTTGAATTCCTTCAGGCGGTGATCGAAAGCGATCAGCTCCGAGGGGCAGACGAAGGTGAAGTCGAGGGGGTAGAAGAAGACGACCGCATACTTGTCCTTGATATAGGAATGCAGGTTGAAGTTTTCCTCGATCTGGTTGTTGCCCATGACTGCGGCCGCAGTGAAGTCGGGGGCTCATTTACCTACCAATACTGACATTTTTTGCTCCTTTCAAGAGTGGGTTTGAATTTATTTTCCTGTACCGTAAAGATAATGCGAAAACTGCGCGTAGCTTGTGCTCACTCTGCGGAATAGTCTGTCCAGACTGATGATGGCATGCTCCACGATATTGAGCGCGATATAGGGATGCTCGACTTTGAGGCGCTTGTATTTGATTCTGGAAAGCTTGAGCACCTCGGTTTCAGGGGCTTTCGCCACCAGCCTCACGGAGCGCGGCTGCTTGTCGAAGAAGGACATCTCGCCGAGCATTTCTCCGGGACCTGCGCGCACGATCTCGTTTTCATGACCATGGTCGTCGAAGGTCAGCGCGATTTCACCCTGGACCACGAAATAGAGTGCATCTCCGATGTCGCCGATGTCGGAAAGAATATGCCCCTTGTCGACATTCAGGAGCGTCAGGTAATCGAGCAGGGTCTGCACTTCGCTGACTGTCAGGGATTCGCATAGATACTGATGGCTGAGCAACTGGGACAGCTTGATCTGATCCGTTTCGGAATTGCCGTTTCCCTTGGTCATGGAACGCCTCTTTTTCGTTGTTGGAATATTGCCATTATGACGCGAAGCGGGGAAAACTGCATCATTGCTGTCGGGTATTCTCGTCGAAATCCCAAAGCAGATGCGCATCGACCATCAGGCGGTAGCGTGTTTCGATGGCCTCGCTCTGAGCCAGTTTCGATGCCAGTCGAGATTCTATCGCAAGGCGTCTCGACGCCAGAACTTCCCCGAGGCCGGCTTCCCCGAGCGCATAGGCTCTGGAGATAAGTTCGGCGTTCCTCGTCATTCCCTGTGCAGCTTCGCGCGATTTTTCCCATCCATTATAGCTCGCTCTGGCCATGGTGTAATTGGATGAGACTTCAGCATTGACACGTCTGGTTGCATCGAGTTCCCGCTGCGTGGCCATTTCGGCAGAAGCTGCGGCGCCCAGTGCTGCAGCTTTCCGGTAGTCGCCGGGAAGCGGGATGCTCAGTACGCCCCCCATGACGCGCTGGCTTCCACCGTATTCGGAGGAATAGCGGATGCCGATCGTGGGGTCGGGCATTCTGTCTGCCCTAACCCTGGATGCCATGATCTGTGCCTTTCTCGCTTCGCTTCTGGCAAGGAGTATGGCATGATTTTGTGAAAGAATTTTTTCCTTCCAGTAATCGAAGGATTGCTCCAGAGGCTTCGGGTCTTCCAGAACCGGATTTTCGGGCAGGGATATTCCCGGGAAATTGGCGGCCAGGGTTTTCTCCGCCACGTCTTCGCGCATTTTTGCCTGAAGCGCCGAGAACGCTGCCTGATCGGACGCAGCCTTCGCGAGGTTTAGCTCCAGTCTGGGCGCATCCCCGGCCCTGACCCGTTTTTCGACCACAATCGCTTCTTTCCGGAGCAGCTTCGACTGGTTCTGCCATTCGTTTTCCTGGATTTTTTCCCTGACCCAGGCGAACCAGAGCCCCAGCAGTTTTTTCGCGGATTCGTGCAGCGCATCGCCATGCGCGAGTTGTGCCGTCCTGATGCCCTGTGCGCCCAGATCTTCGTCCAGCCTCTTTTTGCCGGGAAAGCGCACCGGGCGGGAGATCTGCATGCTCCATTCGTTCAGGGTCTGTCCCAGGCTGTAATCCCTGCGCTGGGCTCCAGTCATCTGCACCTCGTATTCGTAAGCGCCGCTCTTCAGCATGGAATCGTTGGATCTTTCGAAATCGATTCCGGCTTCGGATTCCTTCACGGGCGGAGCATTTGTGAGCGCATGCTTCACCTCGTCGAGCGGCGGCAGGTCTGCCGCACGGGACGGAATCGCCAGGGCCAGGAAGGCGAGCAAGATCGGTTTTCTCATGGCAGCCTTCCGAACGTGCTGATCGGGCTGACCCAGAAGGCGAGCTTCATGTCCGGGAATGCGCTTTTGATTTCCGAGAGAAGCGACTGCGCTTCCTCTTCCCCGAGCAGGATGTCCATCCTGGATTTGTGGGCTCGGCCTCGCACCTGTTCCTTCATGGTGGCGAGCCTGGCATCGTGACCGTGACCTTCGATCCTGAATGTGTGGAAGCCGTTTTTTGCGGTTTCGTTGGCAAGCATGAAATCGATGATTTCTTCTTCGACTGCATTCTGGAATATCAGCGTGAGGCAGCACGGATTCATTTCACATTTCCTTGTTCAAGACCGAAGCGCCGGTAAAGGATGGGAAGGATGATCAATGTCAGGAGTGTGGAAGTGATCAGCCCGCCGATCACCACGATCGCAAGCGGCTTCTGGATTTCCGATCCGGGGCCGCTCGCAAAAAGCTGGGGAACGAGCCCGAATGCGGCGATGCTCGCGGTCATCAGGACAGGTCTCAATCGGCGCATTGCGCCTTCCCGTACGACCCTGTCCAGGTCCATGCCCCGGGAGAGAAGCTGGTTGAAGTGGCTTACCAGCATCACACCGTTCAGCACGGCGATGCCGAGCAGGGCGATGAAGCCGACCGAGGCCGGGACCGAGAGGTACTGGCGGGATAAGAGCAGGGCGAATACACCGCCTATCAGGGCGAATGGAATGTTCGCGAAAACAAGTGCGGACTGCCTGATCGATCCGAACGTGGCGAAGAGGATGAAAAAAATCATGAGCAGCGCGACCGGAACGACGAGGGAAAGCCTTGCCGCTGCACGCTGCTGGTTCTCGAACTGTCCGCCCCATTCCGTGCCGTATCCCGGAGGAAAACGCATTTTGGAGGCGACTTCGCGCTTTGCTTCCTCGACGAATCCGACCAGATCGCGCCCGGAAACATTGGCCTGGACCACGATCATCCTGGCTGCGTTTTCATGCGCGATATGGACCGGCCCCGAAGTTCTGACGAGCTTCGCGACAGCCGAAATCGGCACGGTCTGCCCGTTGGGCAGTGCAATGAGCAGGTTGCCGAACATGGCCGGCGAATGCCTCAGGCTTTCGCTTCCCCGCAAAATGAGCGGGGTCCGTCTTCCCTTTTCCAGGACGATGCCAAGCTGCCTGCCTTCGATTTCCCCGCGCAGCTTGTTTTCTATGCCGTTCACGGTGAGCCCCATCCTTCCTGCGGCAAGACGGTCTATCTCGATCTGGTAATACTGCACGCCGGTATTCTTCGGAGTGAAAACGTCCTCCGACCCCGGGATCTTTTTCAGGGTGGCGACCATTTGGGCGGCGAGCCTGTCCAGCTCGCCGAGATCGGGTCCGTATATCTTGATTGCGATGTCCCCCCTGACCCCGGTCAGCATTTCGGCAACGCGCATTTCTATGGGCTGGGTGAAGCTGTAGGAAACGCCCGGGAAATCCTGCATGACGCCCCTGATCTCACCGATGAGCCATTCCTTGTCCGGCTTGCGCCAGGTCGATTTGGGCGCGAGCACCATGAAGGTGTCGGTCTGGTTGAGCCCCATGGGGTCGAGCCCGAGTTCGTCCGACCCGGTTCTTGCGATGATGTGCTTCACTTCGGGGACGGAAGCGAGGATCTGCTTCTGGATGCGCGCATCTAGCAGGGCGCTTTCATCGAGGCTGATGGAGGGGAGTTTCTCGATCTGCATGATGATGTCTCCCTCGTCCATGACCGGCATGAACGTTTTTCCGACCAGGGTGTAGGCTCCCGCAGTCAGAATGAGGGAAAACACCGCCGCCGAAATCACGAGTCTCGAATGATTGAGCGCCCAGGCAAGCATGGGTTCGTAAATGCGGATGGCATGCCTCACCAGATACGGTTCGCCGTGGGATGTTTGCCTGATCAGCATGGAAGAGAGTACCGGAATGACGGTCATTGCGAGCAGGAGGGAGCCCGAGAGCGCGAAAACGATGGAAAGCGCGACGGGTGTGAAGAGTTTTCCTTCGAGGCCCTGCAGGGTGAGCAGGGGGAGGAAGACGATGATGATGATCATGACTCCGGAGGCGACGGGAAGCGTGACTTCCCTCGCCGCGCGATAGACAAGATGCAGGCTCGGGAGCTTCGAGTCATTCTGCGCGAGGCGGGTCACGATGTTTTCCACGACCACGACCGCGCCGTCGATCAGGATCCCGATCGCGATGGAAAGCCCGCCGAGGCTCATCAGATTGGCCGACATGCCTGCCGTTCTCATCAGGATGAAGGTGATGAGCGCAGCGAGCGGAAGGGCGAGAGCCACGGAAAGCGCTGCCCTGATGTTGCCGAGAAAGAGCAGCAGCAGGACGACGACGAGCGCGACCGCCTCGATCAGGGATCGGGATACTGCATGGATCGCGCGCTCGACCAGGCTTCCCCTATTGTAGAACACCACCGCCCTGACGCCTTTGGGAAAGGAGGGGGTCATCTGGTCGAGCCTTTGCTGTACCTCCCGGACGACTTTCTGCGCGTTCGACCCCATCAGTCCAAGGACCAGCCCCTCCACGACCTCGCCTTTTCCGTCTTTCGTGACCGTCCCGTAGCGGGTGAGACTGCCTATCCGGACGTCTGCGACATCTCCGATGCGGGTCGGGATGCCATCCCCGCTGGTCGAGACCACGATATTCCTCAAGTCGTCCAGCGAACGGATGCTGCCTTCCGCTCTCACCAGCAGGGTTTCCTCGCCTTCGGTCAGTCTTCCGGCGCCGTCATTCCGGTTGTTTTCCTCGATGGCTTTCTGCAGCACGGCAAGAGAAATTCCCCTGGCATGCATTTCGGCATCGTTCGGAGAGACTTCGAAGGTTCTGACGAGCCCGCCGAGGGAATTGACATCGGCGACGCCGGGCAGCCTCCTGAGCGCGGGACGAATGACCCAATCCAGCAGGCTCCTTCTTTCCATGAGGGAGAGATTCCCGCCTTCTATCGTGAACATGAACATTTCGCCGAGCGGGGTCGTGATGGGTGCGAGTCCGCCCGTGACGCCGGGAGGAAGTTCCACTGCATTGAGGCGCTCTGCGACCTGATTTCTCGCCCAGTAGATGTCCGTTCCCTCGTTGAAGTCGATCGTGATGTCGGCGAGCGCATACTTTGAATTGGAGCGAACGATTTTCTTGTTCGGGATGCCGAGCATGTCCAGTTCGATCGGGGAAGTGATCCGCGCCTCGACTTCCTCGGGGGTCATGCCCGGCGCTTTCACGATGATTTTCACATGGGTGGTCGAGACGTCCGGGGAGGCGTCTATGGGCA
>JAJZTT010000018.1 GCA_021848705.1 Pseudomonadota bacterium | reverse complement strand
CAACCTGATTTCCAGGATGTCTTCCGCCTGACGTGGAGTGAGGGAGAATTTTTCCATGAGATCCTGCTTCGGATCGTCGGATGCGCGGATGATGCGAATGACCTCGTCGATGTTGAGAAAGACGATCAGCCTTCCTTCCAGGATGTGCATCCTGTCGAGAACCTGGTCCAGCCGGTGCGAAGTGCGGCGCCTCACCGTATCGAAACGGAACGAAACCCATTCCGAGAGGATTTCGACGATTCCCTTCTGGCGCGGCCTGCCGTCCGTGCCGATCATCACCATGTTGAGCTGGCTGGAGGATTCCATGCTCGTCCTGGAAAAAAGCAGGTTGGCGAATTCTTCCGGACTCTGGCGGGAGGATTTCGGCTCGAACACGAGACGAACCGGCTGATCCTTTCCGGACTCGTCACGAACCGTATCGAGCTGCGAAAGGAAGAGCTGCTTCAACTGGGTTTGTTCCTGGGAAAGCGCTTTCTTCCCCGCCCTGACCTTCGGATTGGTGATTTCCTCGATCTCTTCAAGCACTTTCTGGCTGGAGGCGGCCGGTGGAAGCTCGAACACAACGAGTTGCCACTGCCCCCTCGCGAGTTCCTCCATCTTCCATCTCGCCCTCACCTGGAAAGATCCCCTCCCGGTCCGGTAGGCTTCCACGAAATCGCTGGAAATGATCTGCCCCCCCCCCGGGAAATCCGGCCCCCTGATCGATTCGAGGATTTCCTCCACGGAAATCCCGGGATTCCTGATGAAGGCGATCGCAGCCCGGGCGACCTCGCCCAGATTGTGGGGAGGAATTTCGGTCGCCATCCCCACTGCGATTCCGGAAGCCCCGTTCAGAAGCACCATCGGCAACCTGGAAGGAAGGAGCTTCGGCTCCTCGAATGCGCTGTCGTAATTGGGAACGAAATCGGTCGTTCCCATCCCGATCTCTTCGAGGAGCAGATTGGCGATCGGCGTGAGCCTCGCCTCGGTATAACGCATCGCGGCGGCCCCATCCCCGTCGCGACTCCCGAAATTTCCATGCCCGTCGACGAGCGGGTAACGCAGTGAAAAATCCTGGGCAAGCCTCACCATCGCGTCGTAGGCGGACTGGTCCCCGTGAGGATGGAACTTGCCAAGCACATCCCCCACCACCCGGGCCGACTTCACCGGTTTCGCCGAAGGTCCAAGCCCCATTTCGTTCATCGCGAAAAGGATCCTTCTTTGCACCGGCTTCAGTCCGTCGCAGACGTCAGGAAGCGCCCTTCCCTTCACCACCGAAACTGCATAATCGAGATAGGCTTTTTCCGCGAAGCGGCCCAGTGCGAGTTCCTCCTCGCCGGTCCTGAAAAGATCCTGCTGATCCATGCTTTCCCCTCGTTCAAGCCCAGATTGCGAAGGCTTGAATTCTACAGACGAATCCTGCGGCAAAAAAGGGTATATACCGTAACACTTAAGTGTGCCCCTATTGCCCTGAAATGCCGGAAAAATTATATTCGGAGGAAGCATTCTGACTGGAATGGAGGGGATGATGCGCAGCCGTGAATTTCTCGTTTCGGAACTGATCAACAATCCATTTGCCGCCCCCCTCGTTCTGGAGGAACTGCAAAGTTACGGCCATTTCGCTGAAAAGGCGCTGGCGAGGGTCACGCGAACGCACATCTTCGCCATCATTGGGTTGTTCTCGGAAGGAAAACTGAGCCCGGAACAGGTCTCCGCCTGGGCCGGCAGGCTGGAAAACCGCCACGATCTCGACTTCGAATTCGGGGATGAAGGAGCGGTCCGGGAAGTGGTTTTCTGGCTGGCGAATCCGGAAACCTGCTGGCCGATCGACTCCTTCCTCTGCAGGAGAATCGAATCCCTTTTCGAACGGCGCAATTCGAAAAGGGGTTAGCTTCACCAGGGACTTCCCGAAGACGCTTCGATCGATTCGAGCATCCTGAGGTAGATCAGGTAGAGATTCACAAAGATCGAAACCGCTGCCGTGAACCTCCAGGTGGCAAGGGGATTCCTTTGCGCCAAGGGAGTCCTCGCCTGGACCGGAACGATCGCCTTCTCCCCGGCCTCGAGCGCGACCAGCATTTCCTCGGGCATTTCGAAGCGGCGTGCAGGCTCCCGCAGAACGCACTTCACCAGGATGTTGCCGAACCAGTCAGGAACGTCGGGGCGGTATTTTCCCGGAGGAGCCGGATCCGCCCTTCCATCCTCATAGGGAGACTTTCCGGTGAGGATTTCGTACAGACTCCACCCCATCGCATGGATTTCCGTTGCGACCGGGTCATTCGGGAGATCCGTTCCGGGGATTCCCGCGGAAGGGCAGCATGCTGCGCCAAAGCCGAGGAGCCGCAGTTTTCCGTCGTCGCCCATGTGCAGGTTCTCCGGACTGATTCCAGTGTGGACGATCCCGAGCCGCTCGAGCGAAGAAACCGCTCTCGCCAGCATCGAAGCGATCTTTTCGACTTCTGCAAAGCTGAAATGATGGCCGGACTGCATCATGTCGAGGAGCGTACTTCCCTCCTGCCAGGCGCTCAGGATGTACTGGAAATGCCTGCGTTCCGGGACCACGATTTTCGGAACGAAAGAAGAGGAAATGCGGGACAGGATCCATTCCTCGACCAGGAAACCTTCTTCAGCCTGTTTCGGCGCCTTCATGGCGAGGATCCTTCCCGTAGCTTCTTCCTTCACCTTGTAGACGATCCTGCTTTCGGATTCGTGCACAAGATCCAGCACGCAATATCCGTCCAGCCGCTGTCCCCGCATCAGTGCGGGCGGAGCAGGAAGATCCCTGCCCAGGTAATCCAGCAGCGATGCCTTCGAAACCTCGTCGACCCGGATCACCTGGGCAGTGGCATTGCCCTCGCTTCCCGATTCGAGCGCTTCCGCCACCAGACGGGAAGCAGCCTTTTCGGGATCCGGGCAATCCTGAAGGATTCCGGACATGCGTTCCTCTCCCAGCGCCTCCCAAACTCCGTCTGATGCGAGAAGGAATACATCCCCCTGCTTCAGTTCCCCTTCCTCGTAATCGACCACGAGATGCAGGTCGAGACCCACCGCCCGCTTCAGCACATGCCTCCCGTCCGCACCTTGCCAGACATGGTCGCGGGTCAGAAGGGACAGATCCTTTCCCCTCAACCGGTAGATCCTGGTGTCCCCGACATGGGCGATGGTGTAACGGGCGCCGCGAAGCACCAGCAGACTCAGCGTGGTGGCCATCGTCGGGAATTCCCTTCTCGTTGCGCCATGGGAAAGCAGCCAGCGGTTCGTGGAGGAAAACAGCTTGCCGAGGGCATGGGTCACTTCCCAGGTTTCCGGGGTATCGTAATAATCGCTCAGCACGCTGAGGACCGCGTATTCCGCAGCTTCGCGGCCTGCGATCTCCCCCACTCCGTCTGCAATCGCGGCGGTGATTCCCTTGCTGACGAGAAGATCCTCTCCTGGAACCACCATTCCGAAGAAGTCCCCGTTTCTTTCGCACAATCCAGCTTCGCTTGCCGCGCCGAATCCTGCCTTCAGCGTCATGATTCTCTCCCGTCCTTTGGATGAGGAATGAATCGCAAAAGCCGTGCCAGGAAACGAATCCTTTCCAATCAGAATGTTGGAAGAACGGGAGAATCAGAAACGCACCGCAGCGGTGCAACAGATCACTCTTTCGTGCAGGGGAGGAGCCTTGCAGGACTTCCCTTGCAGCCTGCCAGGATGGCATTCTGACCGAAGCGCCTCCCGATTTCGACCGCCTCCGCCTCGCTGATCCCCGCCACGAGAAAGCTCTCCTCCGCTTCCCAGCCGGGCTCGTCCGGAATGCCCAGCGCAGGGAAGAAGGAATGACCGGAATGCTCGAGCAGCCTGCGCAATGCTTCCTTCCTCGATTCGTTGTGCGGAGAAACAACCGATCCGGGATTCGACGCGGAGAGGAAGGCCCAGACCTTTCCATCCAGAATGCGATCGAGGTGAGGGGAGTTGGCGCCAATACGGATGTCGATCGGAGCGCCATCCACCCAGGCCCGGTAGGTGGTGGCAAGATAGGCAGCAAGCAGGTCGTCCGCTATTTGTTTCATGCGTGATCTCCTTCGCCCACGGATTGTTTCGGCCATTATGCCGCAATACCATGTAAAATCGTGGAATGGGAAACATCAGGATACTTCCGGACCTCCTGGTCAGCCAGATCGCTGCGGGAGAAGTGGTGGAGAGGCCGGCCTCCGCGCTCAAGGAACTCATGGAAAACAGCATCGATTCAGGTGCGACCGAAGTTTCCGTGATCCTGCGCGAAGGGGGCACGAAACAGATCCGGGTCATCGACAACGGCGCGGGGATCGACAAGGAGGACCTGCAGCTCGCCCTCGTCCGTCATGCGACAAGCAAGATTTTTTCGCTGGACGATCTCGACAGCGTGAAAAGCCTGGGATTTCGCGGAGAAGCGCTCGCCAGCATCGCAGCCATATCGAGACTGGAGCTCGCCAGCCGCAGAAAGGATTCCCCGCATGCCTGGAAAATCTCCCCGGACGGCGAGGTGATTCCGAGCGCCGGCGGACTCGGCACCACTGTGGAAGTCTCCGACATCTATTACAACACGCCCGCAAGGCGCAAGTTCCTGAAGTCCGCCCAGACCGAATACGCACAATGCGCGGAAGTGTTCAGGAGGATCGCGATCTCTTCCCCGGGCATCGCCTTCAGCCTGCAGCACAATGGCAGGATGCAATGGCAACTGAAGGCATCCACCGTCGAGGGAAGAATCGCGGATCTGCTCGGGGAATCCTTCGCCGCCGCATCGTTCCAGGTGGAAGACTCCTCGTCCGGAATTTCGATCAGGGGGCTGGCCGCAAAACCATCCCATTCCTCCCGGGATGAACAGTTCTTTTTCGTGAACGGCAGATATGTCCGGGACAAGCTCCTGCTGCATGCCGTGAAGCAGGCCTACCAGGACGTGCTCCATCACCAGATGCATCCTTCCTTCGCGCTGTTCCTTACGATCGACCCTTCCGAAATCGACGTCAACGTGCATCCCGCCAAAACCGAGATCCGTTTCCGCGAGTCGCGCGCCGTGCACCAGTTCGTTTTCCATGCCCTGGACCGCAGGATTTCCGCCCCGCTGAGCGAATCGCCGCCTTCCGTCGCCGCGATGACCGCCCCCCTTTCCAGCAGACTCCAGATGGAGCGCATGCCGGTACAGAACAGCATGGAATTCGGCATCCCCCAGCCTGCTGATTATTATGAAAGAATTTCGGCTCGTCCCGTCGAGGCTCCCGCGCCAATCCGGCAGGATCCTCCGCTCGGCTTCGCCATCGGACAGCTCTCCGGAATCTACATCCTCGCCCAGAACAGCGATGGGCTCATCGTGGTCGACATGCACGCAGCGCATGAAAGGGTGGTCTACGAAAAGCTCAAGAAGGCCATGGACGAAAGTTCGGTTCCGATCCAGCCCCTTCTCATCCCGGCCACTTTTTCCGCCACCCCTGCGGAATGCGATGCGCTGGAAAGGTTCGGGCACCTGCTGCCGGAAATGGGCTTCGAAATCTCCCCCCTTTCCCCGTCCATGCTCATCGTCCGCGCGATTCCAGCGCTTCTCAAGGGGGCCGATGCAATCCGCCTCGCGAGATCGGTGTTGAACGAACTCGAAACCTGCGGTTCGGACAAATCCACGGAATCCATCCGCAACGAAATCCTGGCGACCATGGCCTGCCATGGTTCGGTGCGGGCGAACCGGATGCTTTCCATTCCCGAAATGAATGCGCTGCTCAGGGACATGGAGGAGACCGAGCGGTCCGGTCAGTGCAATCACGGAAGGCCGACCTGGTTCCAGATGCCTTTAGGTGAACTCGACCGGATGTTCATGCGGGGAAAATGAAACAGCCGGTGATTCTCCTCATGGGCCCGACGGCCAGCGGAAAAACCGCCGTCGCGACTTCGCTCGTCCAGGAATTCCCTTTCGAGATCGTGAGCGTCGATTCAGCCCTGGTGTTCAGGCACATGAACATCGGCACAGCGAAACCGGATGCGAGTACACTCGCGCTGGCCCCCCACCATCTCATCGACATCATCGATCCGGATCAAAGCTACTCGGCGGGCCGGTTCGTCGAAGACGCGACATCCCTCATCGGGAAAATCGGGAAAAGCGGCAGGATCCCGCTCCTCGCAGGAGGCACCATGCTCTATTTCAGGTCCCTGATGGAAGGACTGAATTCCCTGCCCGGCGCGGACCCGGAAATCCGCGCCGAAATCGACGCCCTCGCGGAAAGAATCGGCTGGCCCGCCCTGCATGCCGATCTTGCCACTTTCGATCCGGAAACCGCTTCGAGAATCGAACCGGGAGACTCCCAGCGCATCCAGCGCGCACACGAAGTGCGAAGGATCACCGGAAAATCCATGAGCGAAATCCTGAAGGAAGCGAAGGATCCCCCTCCCTTTCATTTCATTCCGATCGCCCTCGTTCCGTCGGATCGTTCGGAACTACACAAGCGCATCGCGATGCGTTTCGAAGCCATGCTGAAAGGCGGGCTGATCGAGGAAACGGAATGGATCGGAAAAAATTTTCAGCTCGACCCTGCCATGCCTTCGATGCGCACCGTGGGCTATCGTCAAGCCTGGCAGTATCTCGAGGGAACGCTTTCAAAAATCGAGCTTTTTGAAAAGGGGGTCGCCGCAACCCGCCAGCTCGCCAAGCGCCAGCTCACCTGGCTGAGAAGCATGCAGGAAGTGACTTCCTTCGACTGCCTCGATCCCGCTCTCGAACGCAAGGTGAAATCCCATATTGAAAAAGCGATTAATTGTTACAATCTGTTATGAGCGCATTCCCTTCCGAAACATATTGCTTTTTCCCCGATCCGAGATTAACATCTGAATGGATGAATGTTAACCTGATGCTATTCCAAAAGCCATGCTGAAAGCATTCCTTAATTACGGGGAAAGATTGAAGATGCAAGTCACGGAAAGAAGGAAGAATCCGCGCTCTCCTCTGCATTCCAGGGGATATGCCACGCTCGACGGAACGCGCATTCCCCTGAAGACTCATGACGTCTCCCTGGGCGGCTCGCTGGTCGAACTCGAGTCTTCCCCCGAACTCGAGGAAGGCGCCAAAATCGACGTCCGGCTCGAAATCGGTTTCGACGTGAAGGCGAGGGTCTGCAGGATCACGCGCGCGCAGAACGGCAACCTCCTGATCGGGCTGATATTCGACAAGCTGGATTTCTCTTCCAGCGCAGCCTATCAGCTGCACTGATCTCCGGATAGCACCCTGGCCTGAGCCTCCCCCTTCCCGAACCGGATGCGGACCCTCTCTCCCGGCTCGAGGATGGACGCATCGGAAACGATCTCTCCCCTGTCGTCTTCCACGATGCTGTATCCCCTGCAAAGAACCGCATCCGGGTCGAGATTGCCAAGGCTCGCCGAAAGCCTTGCGAAATTGGCGGACTTTTCCGCAAGCCCCGACTTCAGTGCATGAAGCATCCTTCCACGAAGCGCATCGACCTCGGCCATTTTCACTTCGGGCCTGAGGCGAAGGGAGGGAAGCTTCTCCTCGAGATGCACGAGCTTCCAGACCGATTTTTCGAGCTTTCGGTGCACTGCGGAATCGAGCCGCAGGGAAAGATGGCGAAGATGAACCATGCGGCTCACAAGCCTCTCCCTGGGATGCACGATGCGCTTTCCGAGATGGTCGACATGCTGCATCCAAGATTCGATGGAATGGAGCGTCATCCTCCTCAAGCGCTTTTGAATCGAAAAAATCCTGACGAAGAGATCCTCCCGGTCCGGGCTCGCGACCTCGGCTGCCGCAGTGGGCGTGGGCGCGCGCAGGTCGGCTGCGAAGTCGGAAATGGTGAAATCGGTTTCATGCCCCACTCCGCAAACCACCGGGATCGGACAGGATGCGATCGCGCGCGCAAGTCTCTCGTCGTTGAATGCGGACAGATCCTCGATGCTCCCGCCGCCCCTGGCAAGGATCAGCGTATCGCAGATCCCATGCATTCCCGCAGTCCTTATCGCCGTAGCGAGCGATTCGGCGGCCCCCTCCCCCTGCACCGAAGCGGGATAGAGAACCACTGCGATGGAAGGCATCCTTCTTTTCAGCGTTCTCAGGATGTCATGGAGCGCGGCAGCCTTGAGCGATGTGACGATTCCGATCCTTTGCGGATGGCTGCAAATGGCGCGTTTCCTTTCAGCCGCAAAAAGCCCCTCTTTCTCCAGTTTCTCCTTCAGCCTGAGAAATGCCTCGAAGGCCGACCCGGTTCCGGATTTTCTCAGCACTTCCACGCCGAGCTGGAAATCCCCTCTTGCCTCGTACAGGGTGACGAGCACCCTCGCCTCGACCTGCATCCCTTCCTTCGGCAGAAAGTCGAGCATCAGGTTTTTCTGCCGGAACATGACGCAACGCACCGAAGCCGCCTCGTCCTTCAGTGAAAAATACCAGTGGCCGGATGCGGCTCGCGTGAAATTCGAAATTTCCCCGGTCACCCAGAGAAGGGGAAAAGCCTGTTCGAGGCACTGTCTTGCCGAGCGATTGAGTTCGCCTACCGTCATCATTTCTTTCATGTACAGGATTCTATCCGAATCCCTCCATGGAAATTGCAGGAATTCGCAAAATTCCCCGCACGAATTCGGCACTTAACACACAACACCATGAATTCATTGATCTTTCAAAGATGCGACTTTTTTGTGCCGCACCGGTAAAATCCTTACGACAGGCTTACTTAAGTCGGGCTCGGCAGGCTTATCCACAGCGTTGTCCACAAAAAATGTGGATAGATCCAAATTCCCCGGCATTCAGCCAATACCGCGGCCCTTGATGAAACCCCTGCGTCAGGCTAAAGTAGCAGGCTAAATTGGAGGAGACTCGTGTTTACCATCATCGAAGCGGCCGGCTGGCCGATCTGGCCCATACTCATCGCCTCTCTGATATCGGTGACGATCATCGTCTACTGCCTGATTTCGCTCAGGCAAAGCGTGATCGCGCCCAAGACCCTGCTTCCAAAAATCGTGCAGGAACTCGGGCGGAAAGGCGTCACCCAGGAGCTCGTCGCCAAGCTTTCCGCAAAGGATGCCCCATTGCTCGGGCACGTACTTGCCGCAGGACTCAGGAATGCGAAAAGCTCGCGCGAAGTCATGAAGGATGCCATCGAGGAAGCGGGCAGGGTCGCTGTGCATGACATGGAGAAATTCCTTACCACCCTCGGCACCATCGCATCGATCAGCCCGCTTCTCGGCCTCTTCGGCACCATGATCGGCATGATCGAACTGTTCGGATCGCAATCCGCATCCGGGGCCAATCCCAACATGCTCGCGCACGGCATATCCGTCGCCCTCTACAATACCGCATTCGGTCTTGCTGTCGCCATCCCGAGCATGATCTTCTATCGTCATTTCCGCGGGCAGATCGAGGCCCTGGTGGTAGAAATGGAACAGGAAGCGATCAAGCTGATCGAGATCGTTCACGGCGAGCGCCAGGACTGACATGAACTTCAGAAGAGGTACTCAAAGGGAAGAGCCGGAAATCAACCTGGTTCCGTTGATCGACGTCCTCCTCGTCATCCTGATCTTCCTGATGGTGACCACCACCTATTCGAAGTTCGGGGAACTCAAGATCACCCTTCCCGAAGCGGCGGCCCAGAAACCGCCCAAGGAACCCAACCCGATCAATGTCACGGTGGATGCGCAGGGCCATTACATGGTCGACAACAATCCTGTCTCGTCCGCCACTGTGGATTCCCTCAGCATCGAACTGCGCCGCGCAGCCGGAGACCAGAAGGATCCCGTGATCGTGATCAATGCCGATGCAAAATCGACCCACCAGTCCGTCGTCAACGTCATGGAAGCGGCCAGGATTTCCGGATACAGCCACATCACCTTCACCACCCAGTCGCAGTGAACAGGGGAATCGAACTCGCCTGGCATTCGCCGCTGCGATTTCTGCTCCTCCCCTTTTCCCTGATCTTTTCCGCCCTGGCGCTGGCAAGGAGAAAGTGCTATCAGACCGGACTCTTCACATCCGAAAAGGCAGGAGTTCCGGTCGTGATCGTGGGCAACATCACTGCGGGAGGCGCAGGAAAGACTCCCCTGGTCGCAGCCCTCGCTGCCGAACTCGAAAAGAGGGGGATGCACCCGGGGATCGTGAGCCGCGGCTACGGCGGATCGAGCCGCAAACCATCCCCTGTCTCCGCCTCGTCCGACCCTTCCGTCTCCGGGGACGAACCGGTCCTGCTCGCATCGAAAGGTTTTCCGGTGTGGATCGGAAGGAAAAGGGCGGATGCCGCAAGACAGCTTCTCGCGTCCTGCCCTGACTGCGACATCCTGATTTCCGACGACGGGTTGCAACATCTCGCGCTCAAGCGGGATTTCGAAATCGCGGTGGTCGACGGCGCAAAAGGTTTCGGCAACGGACTGCCCCTGCCTGCGGGCCCCATGCGCGAAGGAATATCCAGGCTCTCCACGGTCGACGCAATCGTGGTCAATTCCCCCGGGGAACTGGACCTGCCCCTTCCCCGAAATGTGCCCCGCTTCGACATGAGGCTGCACGGAGACGTTTTTTTCGATGTCGACTCCCCGGAGAATTCCGCATCGTCATTCGATGGAAAAAGGATCCACGCCATCGCGGGAATCGGGAATCCGAAACGATTTTTCGATCACCTGGAATCCCTCGGAATCGATTTCATCCCCCATCCATTCCCGGACCATCACCCCTATATCGCGCAGGACCTTTCCTTCGAAAACTGCGACATCATTCTCATGACGGAAAAAGATGCTATAAAATGTAGGGGTTTGGCTTCGGGAAAATGCTGGTTCCTGCCCGTCAGGGCGGAAATCGACCCGCAACTCGCAGCCCTGATCATGAAAACTCTGGGGAAATGAATGGATTCGAAACTGCTGGACATCCTGGTCTGCCCGCTCTGCAAGGGGCCGCTCGTCTACAGGAAGGAGGCGCAGGAACTCGTCTGCAAGCCTGACAGGCTCGCCTTTCTGATCCGCGACGGGATTCCGGTGATGCTGGAAGAAGAAGCCCGCAAACTCCCCCCTGAAGAAGAAATCTGAATGTCCTTCATCGTGGTCATTCCAGCCCGTCACGCATCGACGAGGCTTCCCGGCAAGCCGCTCGCTGAAATAGACGGCATCCCGATGGTGGTGCATGTCGCAAGAAGATCCAGGGAAAGCGGGGCAAACCAGGTCTGGATCGCCACCGATCACGAGGAAATCGCAGGGGAAGCCGGAAAACACGGCTTTTCCGCGCGCATCACTTCCCCCCATCACGCATCCGGAACCGACCGGATCGCTGAAGTCGCGCAAGACTGGCCGGATGACACCATCGTGGTGAACGTGCAGGGAGACGAACCGCTCATCGACCCCGAGCTCATTTCCGGTGTGGCTGCAAGGCTTCGCGAAGATCCGGAAATCCAGGCAGCAACCGCATGCTGCCCGATCGAAAACTGGGAAGAGATGAAAAACCCCAACATCGTGAAGGTGGTGCTCGATTCCGATGACCGCGCCCTCTATTTCAGCCGCGCCGAAATCCCTTTCGCCCGGGATGCTTCCAGAAATGAGCCCTTTCCGGAAGGTTTCCCCGCATTCAGACATATCGGCATCTATGCATACCGGGCCGGATTTCTCGCCACTTATGCCGCACTGGCGCCCGCCCCCATCGAGCAATTCGAAGCGCTCGAACAGCTCAGGCTGCTCTGGAACGGCTACCGCATCGGCGTTCTCCGGGCGAACTCCCCTCACGCAGGGGTGGACACGCCTGAAGACCTCGAAAGAGTCAGAAACATTTTCAAAAAGTCCAAGGAAAAATCATGAAACTGATACTGTTGGGCCCGCCAGGAGCGGGCAAGGGAACCCAGGCGAACTACATCAAGGAAGGATTCGGCATCCCCCAGATTTCCACCGGTGACATGCTGAGGGCTGCCATTTCGGCCGGAACGCCGCTCGGGATGGAAGCGAAAAAGATCATCGATGCGGGCAAGCTTGTGTCGGACGAGATCTGCATCGGGCTGGTGAACGACCGGATTGCCAAACCGGATTGCCAAAATGGATTCCTGTTCGACGGCTTTCCGCGCACCATTGCCCAGGCTGAAGCCATGAAGGAGGCAGGCATCGACATCGATTACGTGGTCGAAATCGACGTTCCGGACGAGGAAATCGTGAAAAGAATGAGCGGGAGAAGGGTCCATCTCTCCTCCGGCCGCACCTATCATATCCTCTACAACCCCCCGAAGGTCGAGGGGCTGGACGATGTGAGCGGGGAACCGTTGATCCAGCGCGACGACGATCGGGAAGAAACCGTGATGAAGCGCCTGGAAGTTTATCATTCCCAGACCAGCCTGCTCGTCGACTATTATTCCAAATGGGAAGGCGCCAACGCGCCGAAATATGTCAGGGTGAGCGGGGTCGGCAAGGTCGAGGAAATCCGCGACGCCATTTTTGCTGCGCTGCACGTAACTTCCGCCCACTGAAGGAAAGCATCACCCCTCCCCCTTCCGGGTACCTTCATTTGTCACGGATTGGATATAGAATGATATGACGATCCAACAAAAGGGGGAGGAATATGGCAGTCAGAAACGCATTCTATGCCCAGTCGGGCGGGGTCACTTCGGTCATCAACGCTTCCGCCTGCGGGCTCATAGAGGCGGCGAGATCCCGCCCCGACAGAATGGGCAAGGTATTCGCGGGCAGAAACGGCATCATCGGTGCGCTTCAGGAAGACCTGATCGACACCTCGCTGGAATCGGACGCCGCCATCGCGGCGCTGCGCCACACTCCTTCCGGAGCATTCGGCTCCTGCCGCTACAAGCTGAAGGACCTCGAAACCCACAAGGCCCAGTACGAGCGCCTGATCGAGGTATTCAGGGCGCACGACATCGGCTATTTCTTCTACAACGGAGGGGGAGATTCGGCCGACACCTGCCTCAAGGTCTCCCAACTCGCCGAAAAAATGGGATACCCGATCCAGGCGATCCACATCCCGAAAACCGTGGACAACGACCTGCCAATCACCGACTGCTGCCCCGGCTTCGGATCGGTTGCCAAATACATCGCGACTTCCGTGAGGGAAGCGAGCTTCGACGTCGCATCCATGTCGAAAACCTCGACGAAGCTCTTCGTCATCGAGGTGATGGGCAGGCATGCGGGATGGATCGCAGCCGCAGGCGGACTCGCAAGCTCGGAAGATTGCGATCTTCCCATCCTGATCCTTTTCCCCGAAGTTCCTTTCGAAGAAGAGAAATTCCTCGCCAAAGTGGATGAAACCATCAAACGCCACGGCTATTGTTCGGTCGTGGTTTCCGAAGGAGTGAAGGACGGGGCCGGGAAATTCCTCTCCGACCAGGGACTCAAGGATGCATTCGGCCATGCGCAGTTGGGCGGAGTCGCGCCCGTGATCGCAAATCTCTGCCGCGAGAAGCTGGGCTACAAGTACCACTGGGCGGTGGCGGATTATCTGCAGCGGGCCGCCCGCCACATCGCCTCCAGAACCGATGTCGAGCAGGCTTATGCGGTGGGGCGTGCAGCGCTCGAATTCGCATTGGCGGGAAAAAATTCCGTGATGCCGGCCATCATCCGCAAGGCCGACGATCCGTATACCTGGGAAATCGGCAGCGCCGCGCTTTCGGAAGTGGCCAACGTCGAAAAGATGATGCCTGCGGATTTCATCTCGGAGGACGGATTCGGCATCACCGAGAAATGCAGGCGCTATCTTTTGCCGCTCATCGGCGGGGAGGATTACCCTCCTTACCGCAACGGCCTGCCCGATTACGTGAAGCTCGCCAATGTCGCAGTACCCAGGAAGCTCTCGGGAGATTTCCAGATCTGAAGGGAGGTAAAAATGTCCGCCGGACTCGTTTTCGCTCTTGCCTCATCGATTGCAGCCATTCTTTACGGAATCATTTCCGGAAAATGGATTCTCTCCCTTCCAGCCGGGTCGGAGCGGATGCGAGCGATCGCTTCCGCCATCGAGGAAGGCGCTTCCGCCTATCTCAAGCGCCAGTACACGACGATTGCCATGGTGGGAGCCCTGCTGTTTCTTCTGATCGGCTTTGCCATCGGCTGGAAGACCGCGGCGGGATTCGCAATCGGCGCGCTGCTCTCGGGCGCGGCAGGATTCATGGGAATGAACGTTTCGGTGAGGGCGAACGTGAGGACCGCCGAAGCGGCGAAGCAGGGGCTCAATTCCGCGCTCAATGTCGCATTCAAGGGCGGCAGCATCACAGGGCTGCTGGTGGTCGGAATGGGCCTCCTCGGTGTTTCCGGGTATTACGCATTTCTTTCGGGGGGAGGGGCAGATCCAACCGACATCGACCCGCTGGTCGGACTCGGATTCGGAGGATCGCTGATCTCGATTTTCGCGAGGCTGGGCGGGGGGATCTTCACCAAGGGGGCCGATGTCGGCGCCGACCTCGTCGGCAAGGTGGAAGTGGGCATCCCCGAGGACGACCCCAGGAACCCGGCAGTGATCGCGGACAATGTGGGCGACAATGTGGGGGACTGCGCCGGAATGGCGGCTGACCTTTTCGAAACCTATGCGGTGACGCTGATCGCCACCATGCTGCTCGGCAGCCTGATGTTGAAGGGCGCAAGCGTGGCAGCGCAGGAAAAGGTGGTGGTCTATCCGCTGGTTCTGGGCGGATTCTCGATTCTTTCCTCGATCGCCGGCGCCTTTTTCGTGAAGGTGAGGGAAGGCGGAAAGATCATGAACGCGCTCTACCGCGGGCTCGCCGCATCCGGAATCCTCTCCCTCATTGCGTTCTATCCCGTCACCCAGTGGCTGATGGGCGAAGGAATCGAATCCGGCGGAAGAATGATCGGACCGACCGATCTTTACCTGAGTTCCATCATCGGGCTGTTCCTCACCGGAGCCATGGTGCTCATCACCGAATATTACACCGCGACCGAATATTCCCCGGTTCAGCACATCGCGAAAGCTTCGACCACGGGGCACGGCACCAACGTGATCGCAGGACTCGGCGTCTCGATGAAATCGACCGCTTTACCCGTCCTTGCGGTGTGCGCATCGATCGGCGCCGCCTACTGGCTCGCAGGTCTTTACGGAATCGCAATCGCGGCGACCTCGATGCTTTCCATGACCGGAATCATCGTCGCAATCGACGCCTACGGTCCGATCACCGACAATGCCGGCGGAATCGCGGAAATGGCCGAACTTCCTGAAGAAGTCAGGAACATCACCGATCCTCTGGATGCGGTCGGCAACACCACGAAAGCGGTGACCAAGGGATATGCGATCGGCTCGGCGGGTCTTGCCGCGCTGGTCCTTTTCGCAGATTACACCCATGCGCTTGCGGGAAGAGGCCAGGAACTCACCTTCGATCTCTCCGACCACATGGTCATCATCGGGCTGTTCCTGGGGGGCATGGTTCCCTATCTTTTCGGGGCGATGGGCATGGAAGCGGTGGGACGCGCGGCAGGATCCGTGGTGATCGAGGTGCGCAGGCAGTTCAGGGAAATGCCCGGAATCATGGACGGCACGCAAAAGCCCGATTATTCCAGGGCGGTCGACATGCTCACCCTGGCCGCGATCCGGGAAATGATCGTCCCTTCCCTTCTTCCGGTTGCGATTCCCGTCCTGGTCGGCCTCGTCCTCGGGCCGAAAGCCCTTGGCGGCGTGCTGGTTGGCGCAATCATCACCGGGATTTTCGTCGCGATTTCGATGACAACAGGGGGCGGCGCATGGGACAATGCGAAAAAGTACATCGAACAGGGAAATTTCGGCGGCAAGGGATCGGATGCGCACAAGGCTGCGGTGACGGGCGACACGGTCGGGGACCCCTACAAGGATACGGCGGGACCCGCCATCAATCCGCTCATCAAGATCATCAACATCGTGGCGCTCCTCATCGTGCCGCTCCTATGAGAGCATGAAGAAACACATACTCGCACTGCAGGACGCAAAAAGGATCGCGGAAGCCGCAAGGCTCGAGGCGGAAAGAAACGGCTGGCCGGTGGTGATCGCCATCGTCGACGACGGCGGCCACCTGGTCTACCTGGAAAGGGCCGACGGAACCCAGTTCGGCAGCGTGGAAATCGCAATCGCCAAGGCGAGATCCGCGATCGCCATGAAACGCCCGACGAAGGAATGGGAAAGCCGGATCGCGGCAGGCAGGCTCGGCATCCTCGCATTGTCCGAAATGGTCCCGGTCGAAGGCGGCGTGCCGATCATGATCGAGGGCGACATGGTGGGCGCCATCGGCGTGAGCGGGGTCACTTCCATCCAGGACGGTCAGATCGCAGCCGCCGGGGTTTCGGCATGATTTATTCGGTCGGAAACCTGAAGCCGGAATTTTCGGGAAAATATTATGTTGCGGACAGCGCCACCGTGGTGGGCAAGGTGAAGCTCGGCCACCAGGCGAGCGTCTGGTTCGGCGCCGTGGTGCGGGGGGATGTGGACAGCATCACGATCGGGGACGAGACCAACATCCAGGACTGCTCGGTGCTGCACGTCGATCACGAACTCCCCCTCGTCATCGGCAACGGCGTCACCGTCGGCCACAGCTGCGTCCTGCACGGCTGCACCGTTGGGAACGACACGCTGATCGGGATCAAGAGCGTGGTGATGAGCGGCGCGAAGATCGGCAACAACTGCCTGATCGGCGCAAACACCCTGATCACCGAAGGAAAGGTGATTCCCGACGGATCCCTGGTGGTGGGCTCGCCCGGCCGGGTGATTCGCGAACTCACCGCAGAAGAAATCGAGGCCATCCGGGAAAACGCCAGGCATTATGTCGAAAACGCCGAACTCTACGAGAAGGAACTCAAGCCCGTTTGACGAAATCGTCGGGCGGGAGAACACTTCCAGCGTGAAGTGGGACAAATATGCCGGAACCGGCATCCTGCCGATGTGGGTCGCGGACATGGACTTCCCCGCCCCGCCCGCCGTGGTCGCGGCGCTCCACGAGCGGGTCGACCACGGAATCTTCGGTTACACGCACGCGCCCCTGGAGCTCGAGGAATCTGTGGTCGCCATGCTCGCAAGCGAGTACGACTGGCCTGTTCCCAGGGAAAGCATCGTCTGGCTGCCGGGACTGGTGACCGGGATCAATGTCGCCTGCCGGGCCGTGGAAGGCGACATTTTCACCGCGACGCCGATCTACCCGCCTTTTCTTTCCTCGCCCATCCATTCCGGAAAAAGGGTGAAGACCGCGAGGATGGTGCTCGAATCCGGTCGCTGGGTGAACGATACTGCTGCGATCGAAGCGGCCGCAGAAGATTGCGGGCTTTTCCTGCTCTGCAATCCGCACAACCCGACGGGCCGGATTTTCGAGAGGTCGGAGCTCGAAAAAATCGCCGAACTCTGCCTCTCCAAAAATCTTTATGTCTGCTCCGACGAAATCCACTGCGGCATCCTGCTCGACGAAAAAAGGCATATTCCTTTCGCGAGCCTCTCGCCCGAAATCGCCAAACGCACCATCACCCTGATGGCGCCGAGCAAGACCTACAATATCCCGGGACTCGCCTGCTCGTTTGCAGTCGTCGAGGACGAAGCACTGAGAAGAAAATTCCTGAATGTCATGGCGGGAATCGTGCCGCACGTGAACGCCCTGGGATATGCCGCGGCCCTCGCAGCCTATCGGGATTCGGGCGAATGGCACGAGGAACTGCTCGGATATCTCAGGGGAAACCGCGACCTGGTGGAGAGCGAAATCGCAAAAATGGGGCTATCCGTTTCCCACATCGAGGCGACCTATCTCGCCTGGATCGATGCCTCGCATATCGAAAACCCCGCCGCATTTTTCGAAGCGACCGGGGTCGGCTTGTCGGACGGCAGGGATTTCGGCGCGGAAGGCTTCGTGCGGCTCAATTTCGGCTGCCCCCGCTCGCGCCTCATCGAGGCGCTATCGAGGATGAAACACGCTCTGCCTGCAAAAAATCAGGCCGGATCGGAGTGATTCGACACTGCCTGAAAGCAAGACCCCGTCAGTGTGAAGAATTATCAAGACCCGCCCGTGAGCCGCCGAATCGTCACGGCAGCCGCGCATTCGCCGCCGATGCGGTCCAGCAGCGCAAAGTCGTTCTGGCCGGAAACATGGAACTGCTGCGCAATCAGGTGGCGCATCTGCCCCTCTGGCAGCAGACCGGCAAAGAATGGACGTGCTTTGCGATCGTCGAATGGTTCTGCCTGCAAAGGCAGCGAGGCGGACAAGGAGACGGCATCAGGTTGCGACAGCCAGCCGGGTGCATAGCAAAAGTTCAGCCGTCCATCGACCAGCGCCAGCGTGCCGACATGATCGGCAAAAAGCCAGACTTCCAGCTCATGCGCCATGGCCGCCACCTTCACCTTGATCGTCTGCCGCAACGGATGGCAATCCGCACAACCGGATTTCTCCACCCAGGGCATAAATGACCCGGAGCACGTTTTCCAGTCTCAAGGTGGGCTTGCCCGCCTCGAGATCGACGATGAAGCGCACACCAACCCCTGCCGCCAGGGCCAACTGGGGCTGTGTCAGCCCGAGCTGCTTGCGAGCGGCACGCAGCGCACGTCCCAGTTGTTGAGGCGATTGAATGGGTGTCATGGTAGATTTTCCCGATCGGGAAATTATCAACCACAATCGTGCCATGTGCAAGCGATATTTCCCGATCGGGAATGTTGCGTGCACTTGGGCAGTATTTAGGCCATATATATCCCGATCGGGAAATATTATGGACCCGGCTTCAATGCAAAAGGGACTTCGGCGCGGAAGGCTTCGTGCGGCTCAATTTCGGCTGCCCCCGCTCGCGCCTCATCGATGCGCTATCGAGGATGAAACTGGCACTGCCTGCAAAAAATCAGGCCGGATCGGAGTGATTCGACACTGCTGAAAGCAATACCAGACCCCGTTCGCGCTATACTGTCAGTCAGGATGATTCCGAAGCGAGGATGCCATGGATTACAGGGAAAGGATCACGATCGAACCCGGAAAAAGGGGAGGGAAACCCTGCATTCGAGGTTTGAGGATCACCGTTTACGACGTTCTCGAAATGCTTTCCGAGGGGATGAGCCAAGCCGATATCATCGAAGATTTTCCGGAACTAGAATCGGAAGACATTTCGGCATGCCTGAGTTTTGCAGCCAATCGTGAACACAGGCTCCATTCCCTGACCGCAACATGAATGCTTGCGGACGAAAACCTGTCCAGAAGACTCGTTCCCTTCCTGCAAGCCGACTATCCCGGGAGCAGTCAGGTCGCGTTGCTGGGCCTGGAGAAAGAAACCGACAGGAAGATCTGGAACTTCGCCAGAGATCATGGATTTACCATTGTTACCCGGGATTCCGATTTCCATGAGATCAGCCTGCTTTTCGGTGCCCCGCCCAAAGTCGTGTGGCTGAAAACCGGCAACCAGTCAAAGGCAGCGGTTCTGAACATTCTTTGTGGTCAAAGAGACGCAATCGTCAATATTCTGGATCAGGACGACAAGGCTTGCATTGAAATCTACGGTTGATGACACCCATCGAATATCAGACCGATGCCTGGAAAGACGGGAGCTTTGAACGAACAGGTGAAGAGTCCGACTCCGCCGAGCTGCAAGCAGTAACCCAGCCACCCAGGGCCGGACATTTCTGGAATGTCTTCAACATCATGAATCCATGTTGATGGTCCCGGATTTTCGTCGTAGCATGGAGAATCTTGGCGCTTACGGGATGTTGGATTGTGAGCCTCTGACTTCTGAATTTGTATTGCGCCCCCGGAACTGGCCGGAATTGTGGAACTGTGCAAGTCCCATCCATCATTGTTCTGGTCGGAGGGTAGAATTGTGGCGAGGCCAAGGGGCCATACATATTCAGACCAGTGTCCGCCCACCTCAGTAGTCCTCGAGCAGAATCTGTTTTCGCGCAATTCGTTCAATCTCTACTGCATCAATGCTGCCGTCCGGCCCGTCCTCAGACGTAATCACCAAGCCGAGAAAGCCATTGTCCTCGTACCACTGCTGCTTACGTTCCCATGCTTCCTTGTACGACGGAACCGACAGCATCCCCAAGTGTTCCCAGTAGTACGTGTCTCCCTCGTAGCTCACCGTAAAGTCCGGCAGACGAAAGTCGTTCGGATTGTCTTTCGAGGCCAGTTTCTGCTCGTACTCGTAGCTTATGCCGAGCTTCGACAGCGTCGCAGCGACGATAACCTCGGATTTCGATCGGACCAGAATGCCGTTCGGGTGCTGCGCGGAAGGAGGTGTGCGGTGGATCAGGTGTTCCGCATAGTAGCGGTCCACCGATTCAGGCCGCACGGCAAGAACAAACATATTCGTGTTTCTCAGCAGTGTGTCTGACCTCTGCGGACTGCGGAGCCGTTCGAGAACGGTCGTATCCCGTTCGATCAGCAGCACCATCTTCTGCCTAAAACGCGTCAGCCCCGTGTAAAGCAACTCCCGCGAAAGCGTAGAGGCATTCTTCGGGAGGATCAGGAACACGATGTCAAAGTCGCTGCCCTGCGACTTGTGGACAGTAAGGGCATAGGCCAATTCAAGCTGCCCGTCGACATCGGGTCGAGGGTAGTAGTATGAAGACAGCGGCTGCGTCGAGAACTGGACCTTCATCGAGTCGGCCCGTCCATTCCCCTTGGATGTCTGAACGACCAAGCCGATCTCGCCGTTGGCGACGTAATCGAGCCCTTCGCCCTTTGGGTAGGAGGTTTTGCGGCAGTTGACGGCCTGCATCACCTTGTCGGTCCAGACGATCTCCTGCTCACCAAACGGCTTCACGCCCCGACGCTTGGAGTGATTGAGCATCCCGCCCCGGTACTTCGCCTGAATCTTGCGGTTGATCTCGGTCGTTCCGAACTCGTGGTTCCGTACCGGGCTGAGTACTTGCCACCGCTCGGCCTGAATCGGATCATTCTGCTTCGAGTCTTCCCCGAGGCCGAGGCTGGCGTTGAACGAGATGTATGCCTTACCTCCATCGGTCAGCTTGAGGTGCTTCCTCATCGCCGCCGCGAGTTGGTCCTCGAACTGGCTGCCATCGCGCCAGTAGTGGACCTCCAGATCACCGCCCACATTCTCACGTGCGACGCGGGAGAGCATGTCATCGTCCCCCGGCGACGTGTCGTCTCTCAGGTAGCCGTCCGCCAGTTGAAGCGACTGACTCTCGTGATCCTCATGCCTGGCCCGCTCCATCAACCGGGCCAAACATTTCTTGCGTTCCGCGTCGGCCTCAAGCCAAGCGATGATATCCACTAGTGGGCGACCGGGCCCGATAGGCGGCAACTGGTTTGGATCGCCGACCAGGATCAGACGGGTCACCTGATTCAAGTCGAGAGCTCTGAACAAGACGCCGAGCAAATCCATTGGAATCATCGACGCTTCGTCGATGATGACGGTGGGAGCGCCAAGCTGGTCGCCGCCTGAGAGTTTGAGGGCGAAGTTGTCAGGATTGATCCATTTGTTCCGCATCAAGAATTGGTGGATCGTGTAAGCGTCACGCACGCTGCCATCATCCCGCTTTGTGCGATCCATCAAACGCACACGGGCCTTGCCGGTGGGGGCCAAGAGTAAGAGGGGCCGCTTTCCCTCGAGCTCCTCGAGACCTTTGAGGAACACCTTCAGCACGGAGGTCTTGCCTGTCCCGGCCCGACCACACAGGACACTAAAACGCCCTTCGTAGAGCTTCGCCAGCGCCTCGGCCTTTTCGCTCCGGGCACGTTTCTCGACTTCGGGCGGCAGTTTTGATCCGGACTTTTTGCCGAACTCATCGAGCAGCAATTTCTCCCAGCTCCATGCGGCCTTGGGCGGCTGATTCTTAGCCTTTGTGCGCCGAGGAAGGCGATTGCAGACCTCCCTCTCCAGTTCGGATATCCATTTCAGCGCCATCGTAGGAGGTTCGCCGTCCACGCGGAAGTCGAGCGCTTCTTGGTAGAAGCTGGATTGCCCCATCACCAAATCGCGGTCGGGTCGGCAGGCTCTCCGTTCGGGAAAGCGCTTTGCAATTCGGTTCATGGTTTCGGAGAACGGAAGCAGGGTGTCGCCGTTTTGGGCTGCATCTTGCAGCACATCGACGGCCACAGCCCGAACTCGCCGGGGATCATCCTGAGCGCAAGTCGCATCTTTGTCGGTGAAGCGCGCAGCAGTCCCTTCAGGGCGCATGCCTCGATCGATGGTTTCCAGGGCGATCACATCTGACACGCCATCGCCTTGGTCCATCTCGCTGAGCACATATGGGTTAGCGACGATTTCATCATCTGATCCGACGATCCCGCACGCCGTTCGCTTGTCCGGGTTGGCAATCCGCTCGACCTGAGCTGGCGATAACTCGAAGCGAGCCAACTGAGCAAGCAAGTTGCGGCGTGGCGCCTTGTAGGCTGCCCAGCGTTCTCCGGCTTGCTTCAAAGATTTGGCGTACTGCTTGTGTTCGCACTTGCTGCGGCCTTCGAGCATCGCGAGGACATATTCCCAGGCGTTTTCGTCTTTGTTGAGCAACGGCACGAGAACCTGACGCTGAAAAGCCGTGCCGGACTCGCATCCCAAATACTGAAGCACACTGCCGATACCCGGGAATGGGCCTCGGTTCTGCCAGACCTCGGAGAGAACGTCGTTCAGCCAGACGAGATGCCGGTCCCAGTCGCCTGCCACCTTTGCTTCGTCCTTGACGGCCTGCAAAGACTGCACCAACCGTTCCAGCGCACCGACGGCCAGATCATCGCCAAGCTGCTCAGCGACATATGAGAAGTTGAGCATTGCCCCTTCCGGGACGAGGCAAAGGATGTTCTTGGGGTCGTGGCCGGCTTTCAGGTATTCGTGGTAGGGAAGCCGGAAGCCCTGGTTTTCGAAGTCATGCGTGATGCAGCGGGACCAAATCGGGTACTGGTCCGAATACTTTGGCGGCTTCGTCCCGAAGTAGATCTGGGGGCCGATCTGCGAGATGCGACTGACGCCCAGCAAGATGCGGTTCTGGCTCTCGTCGAGCGGATTCCCGTGGTTGCAGTAGAAGAAGATGAGCGACTTATCCTTCTCCAGCTTCCCCCAAAAATTCCTGAGCAGTTCGATTTGCCGGTCGGGTTCAAAAACCCAGCCGAACTCTTTTCCCTTTTCATCCGACTCGCGGATGTCGAGGCTTTCGTCCTCGCAAATGACGCGAAAGTTTTCCTCCCGCATCCATCGATAGGGCGACGGGCAGACGGAGTAGGGCGGGATGTCCTCGCGGACCGGAGGCAACTGTCGGAATTCGAGCGGGTCATTGTGCGTTATCGTGAAGCCACGGGACGAAAAGGCGACCGGGTCACGTGAGCACGGGGGCTGCCATCCGGCGAGTTCGTCCAAAGGTACGCCGGCCGCATTGCCTTCCCGATCGTCGTCCCGTCCATCCCGGATGTGCTGTTGCACGATGCAATAGGCGTTCTTGCTCGGGTTGTCGCAAACGTGGCCGTCCCATCCCCGATCATGCCAAACCAGTCGCGTAGTCAAGTGCGTCGTCATGCCGACTCCCCCCTCATTCCGATCCACGGTCAGGTTGCGCTGCGGACTTTGCCAGCGGCTTGCTCGGCATGATCAAGCGCAAATCCCGCCTGATCACTGCTCTGCGCCCACAGTCGCGTCAGCTGCGCGAACCTCTTGTTCGACCGCAGCCACTGCTCCGATAACGACGTCTTTTACTTCGTTCAGAAACTCGTACACGAGTCGGTCGCCGCGAGCGTCCGGTACGGGAACCCATCGCTCGTAGATTCCCTCTATCCGCATCCGTCGCTCGAACGTGCTGCCAGCGCCACGGAGTGAGTACGCCTCATGCCAGACAGGTTGGGGTTGCTCCCGCAGGCGACGCGAGCTGAGCTTCGGCAGTTGTTTGGTGACTGCGGTCTTGATGCGATCAATGGTCTCACGCTTTTGTTCTGAGGTGGGACTTCCGCTCCAGCCTATAGGGGTCTCCAGATATCGCGATACGGCCGATGACAGGGCTGCGACCAAGTTGGATGTCGGCTGTAATACGAAGCCATCGTCCCAGCCTTCGGCATAGCGACGGCTCAAGGCCTTGATGGTCTGCCATGCCTTGGGCTTGAACTCCGCGTGCGCTGCCAGACCCAAGGTGCCTTGCCATTGCTGCCGGAAGTCCCTTGCCGCCTCTTGGATTGCCAGCACAAGATTGTCGTGGCTGTACTCCGGAAATGCGACCGGCTGGAACACCAGAGGCTGTGCGGACGACAGGTGCGCGAGCAGTTTCAGAAGTTCTGGCTTAGCGGGCTTGGGATCGGCCTCGTCAATTCGGCCCACATAGAAGGTGTTCTTGCTAAGGTGATCAAGAAGGTAGCGCGCCGCATCAGATGAGACATTCTTGGCCAACTGGTTTTCGACGACGTTGCGCAGGCCGCCGAACACATGATCAAGCTTTGCCTGTCCCTTCAGGTTGTCGCCCTTGACGGCATCCATGTGTGTAAAGACCACTGCCAGTTTGCGCGTGTGGCCCGTGTTCACAACGCCTTCCAGTGCTTTGCCGGCGGCGAAATTGGTCATGCCGTTCTTTGCGCTGTCAACGAGCAAGACGACATCTGCGTCGTGCAGCAGCGTCAGGACTTGCTCCGGCAAATCCGCCGTTGTGTTGGCCTTGTGGCCCAACCCTTCCGTGTCGACTAGAACGAGACGGGCTGCCTGTTCAGCCCAGATCGGCTTGAATGGACCGACGACCCGCAGGCCATTCACGAGGGGTGTCAACAACTTGCCCCAGGATTGGTAGGAGATGCCCGAAAAGAATCTGACAGCTTTTAGGAAGCTGTCGCGCTCCCCGGCCTTGGCTTTGATGTGCCAGGCGTTCGGCCAGCCCGTCGTGGTTTTTTCAAACTGGCCGCCACAGACATGTACAAACTTGGTCCTGAGCTCGTCCAAGATGTCGGACACCAGCTCAAGAAACTCGTCCGAGGCCACCGCCTGTTCTTCAATCAGATCCAACGCCGCGCTGCGATCCTCCGGTGGCATTGCTTCAATCTGCCCCTGTCCAGCTTCCAATTCGGTCTTGAGCCGCTGCGCCAAGTCAACGACGCGGCTGATGTAGCCGGAAAGCGTCTTCTGGCTCTGCGCTTTTTCTTCCGCCGTTAGGCTGGATCCCGCATCAGAATCGTCGGCATCGACGCTTTCCTCGTCATCGTAGGGATCCACTTCTGAATCGACGTCCTGAACGAAGTCCCCGAGGAGGTACTTCAATCGGAAGCGCATATCGCTCTTTTCAAGGAGCGCGCGAGCCACCTTCTTCGTGTCACCGTCCACGGCCTCGACAATCGCCGCGGAAAGCGACTCCTCGATCTCGAACCTGGTTTCATGCTCGGACATGAACGTGACCACGGCTTCATAGTGGCCATCGTCACGCATGACAACCTCGGTGGGAAACGTCGTGGTTCTATTGACCGATGTAGAGGGGAAACGCTCAGTTTCCGGGTGCGTACCGATGAGTTGGCGCACCAAAGTCGTCTTGCCGGCACCGGGCACCCCCATCAAGGCAATGCGTGCGTAGCCTTCTGCATGTCCGGGAAGAGGAAGCAGTTTGTCCCGCAAGCTGAGCGGCACGCCGGCCCGTGGAGCGATCTCGCCGTAGAAGATTTCGACAACCTTGCTGTCGTAGCGCTTTGCGGCATCAGCTTGGGCGCCAATTGACCAAAGCGATTGATCAGCAAGCAATCCGGTGAGCTGCTCAACCAGACGGTACGCCTCCTGCGCGTCCTCGGTTCCGAGCCCCTTCCGAATCTTCTTGCCAGGCTTGTTGTTGGCATCGGTCCGTAGCGGGTGCCGAAACTCAACAAGCCATGCCTTCCGCCCAGGGTTCTGCTTTGCCGTCGCCTTGTAAGACTGTGCCATGCCGACTCCTTGATGTTCTGCGATGTGGCAATTTTACTGACCAATTTCAGAATGTCAATCATTTTGGCACACCATGGAACATCAATTGCCGCCCAACTTGCCCGACTTTGCAGCGTTGAGAGTTCCGTGGACGCAATATGTAATTCGAAGTTCAGGTGGCTGCGGGCGCTTCCATTCCCCGCATGGACGAAATTGGTGGTCAGAACCCTATTCACTTCCCCGGCCAGCATTATGACGTGGAAACGGGTCTCGACCGTGAACCGGGACTACGATCCGGCGATCTGGCTGGCGGAAAAAATGTCTATCTGGCCATTTCGATGAGTTCGATATCTTTTCTGAGCAGGTCGTTGACCAGCTTGGATAAATCCACCCCCTTCGCATCTGCCAGGGCCGCAAGCCGGGATTGCACCTGAACATCGAGATAGACCGGCAGATTCAATGTCGCTCCAGGTTGGAAAAATTTGCCGCGTACCCCTTTCGAGAAATCGATTTCCGCGGGCATTTCGTCGTCTTGGTTTTGGCTCATGAGATTACCTATCCGGGTTCGTTCTCGTACAGTTTTCGCTCACGGCGCGTGGCTTCACGCGCCGAAATGATCCGAACTTGCACGCTGGTCGGGCTGGCCTGCTGAAACGTATGTGACACTGCCAGCAGCTTGCCACCGCTTGCTCGACCAAGGGTAAACCACCGTTCCTCGGTTTCGCTATGCGCTTCGTCGAATACAGTCAGCGCCAAAGGATCGAGCAACACCGTCGCCGCCTGGGCAAAGGTGACGCCATGTTTGGCTATGTTCGATTGCGCCTTGGCAACGTCCCATGTCACGTCCAGATCGGCCATGCTCATTCCCTTGCAACCAGCAGTAGCTTCGTGCTTCTTCCCATGCCTGTCCAGACCGGAAATGCATCGATGTTTGCCATTCTCCAAGAATATGAATTCTTCCGGTTGGAGTCAACATCGTTTCTTGCAGGATTTTGCAGGGCAATGGCCTGATTTCAGAAGCGGGAAGCGGGGTCGGCGAGTTCCGTGGACGCAATACGTAATTCGGAGTCCCGGTGGTTGCGGGCGCTTCCATTCCCTGCATGGCCGAAAATGGTGGTCAGACCCCCACGGAACGATCTCAGGTCTCGCATTCATACATTTCCCAGGGATGCAGGTCTTGCATTAACACATTTCCCCGTCCCAAAATATTACCGAAGGGCGCGGGCACATCCATTTCCTGCCTGGCTGAAAATAGTGGTCGGACCACTTTTCAGAAGATACCGTCGTAGAAACTGCGACGGGAACGGAAGCAATCTTCCCTTATAAAATATTCCTTCCGCACTGCTTTCATTCCTGCTCGGT
>JAJZTT010000175.1 GCA_021848705.1 Pseudomonadota bacterium | reverse complement strand
TTCCAGGCAGAATCAGCTCCTGGTCACTCGGACCGTGCTGCGGCCTCACCACTTCGACGGGAGTGATGTTCCCCTCCACCACTTCCTTGCGCAATTCCTTTTCATGGCCATACCTGCTCACAATGCCTATTGTGGCAACGGAGATGGCAACTATCAGGAAACCCAAACCGACAAGGCGCAGTCGACGGGGGACATTGCTACGAAGAGGAATTATTTCATTGGACATTATGACGGCTCCGGGATCAATCTATCGGAATTTGCCTGTTCACCCAGATTCTGACGGGAATGAACGAGGCTGAACACTACGGGCACAAAAAACAACGTTGCGGTGGTGGCGAACAGCAGCCCGCCGATCACCGCGCGGCCCAGCGGGGCATTCTGCTCACCGCCGTCGCCGAGACCCAGTGCCATGGGGATCATGCCGATAACCATGGCAAGCGCTGTCATCAACACAGGGCGGAAGCGAACAAAACCGGCCTCCATGGCGGCGGTGATACCGCTGTCGCCATTATCGAGACGTTCCCGCGCAAAACTCACCACCAGAATACTGTTTGCAGTTGCAACACCCATACACATGATGGATCCGATGAGCGCCGGCACCGACAGCGTCGTGTGCGTTGCGAACAGCATCCACACGATTCCGGCCAAAGCGGCAGGCAAAGCCGTGATGATCACGAAAGGATCCAGCCACGACTGGAAATTCACCACGATCAAGAGGTAAATCAAAACGATAGCGCCGAGCAAGCCAAAAAGAAGTCCGCTGTAGGCACTGTTCATGGCCTTGATCTGCCCCCTCATCACGACAAACGAACCTTTTGGAACATCCTTGGCGGTATCCTTCATGGCTTTTTGAATGTCCCGCGCCACGTCTCCCAAATCCCGTCCCTGAGTCGAGCCGAATATATCGATGGTGGGCTGAACGTCGTAGTGCGACACCACGGCCTCCCCCTGACCCATGTAAATTTTGGCAAGCGCCCCCAAAATTTGCGGCTGAGCGCCGGAACTTGAAGTCACCGGAATATTATGCAGATCATTCAGGGTGTCCATGCGAAACTGAGGAGCCTGCACGACCAGGGGATAGGAAACCTTGTTATCCGGATTCACCCAAAAATTCGGCTGTGTCTGCAAACTTCCGGACAGGCTGACCAGCAAGCTGTTGGCGACATCCCTCTGGCTGAATCCGAGCTGACGGGCCAAAGTCCGGTCCACATCGACATGAAGCTCGGGCTGGTTGAACGCCTGCTGGATTCGCAAGTCCATCAAGCCCGGAACATTTTTGATACGGCTCATGAGCTTTGATGCATAAACGCGATTGGCATCCCGGTTGAACCCGATCACCTGGACATCGATCGGTGCAGGCAGACCAAAATTGAGGATCTGGCTCACGATGTCCGCGGGAAGAAATGCAAAGGTCACCCCTGGAAAATCCTGCTTCAGTTTTTTGCGCAGGAGTTTGACATAGTCCGCTGTGGGATGATGCCCTTCGTTCAAGGATATCAGGATGTCCGCATCCCCCGGGCCGATCGGCGATGAATTGCTGTAGGTCAGATTGATCCCGCTGACCGGCAACCCGATGTTGTCCACGATATTTCTGACTTCGGCAACCGGAATCAACTGTCTCGCCTCGCGCTCGATCTCGTCGCAAAGTCTTGCCGTTTCCTCGATCCGGGTTCCGGTCTGCGCCCGAATATGCAGCTTGATCTGTCCTGCATCCACTGCAGGAAAAAAGTTCTCGCCAAGCCAGGGCACCAGCGCAAAGGAAAGCAGCACAAAGCCCATGAAGCCCATGATGAACGTTCGGCGGTACGATAGCGCCAATAGCAGCAGATCCCGATATTTTGCCCGAACCACCATAAAGATTGCTTCGAACCGGTGCTGGAACCTGACAAAGGGATTTTTCGACGGGGCGGGATGTTCGCCCCCCTCATGGTGCATCACATGGGGCCTGAGCAGATATTTCGCCATCGTCGGAACCAGTGTCCGGGAAAGAATGAACGAAGCTATCATCGAAAATATCACCGCTTCGGCCAGGGGAATGAACAGGTACTTGGACACCCCGGTCAGGAAGAACATCGGAATGAACACGATGCAGATCGACAGCAGGGAAACGAATGCCGGAACCACGATCTGGTTCGCACCATCGAGAATGGCCTCCTCGACCATTTTGCCGTGCTCCAGATGCCAGTTTATGCTCTCGATCGTTACAGTCGCCTCGTCAACCAGAATGCCGACTGCGAGTGCAAGTCCACCCAGCGTCATCACATTGATCGTCTGACCGGTCACCGAAAGGGCGATAATTGCCGACATTATCGCCAAAGGAATCGAGATGGTCACGATGATCGTCGACCTCCAGCTCCCCAGAAACAGCAGTATCATCAGGGAGGTCAGGGCAGCAGCGATCACGCCTTCCCGGATCACCCCGGCAATCGCTCCTTTCACGAATATCGACTGGTCTCCGACCAGCCTGACGATGAGGCCAGGCGGCGCGCCAGCCTCGATCCTGGGCAGCAGCTTCTTGACATGCGAAATAATGGAAAGTGTCGAAGCTGATCCGTTTTTCTGAATGGTCGTCAGCACCGAATGACGCCCGTTGACGCGCACCATGTTCTCCTGTGGAGAAAAACCATCCCACACATGAGCGACATCGCGAACATAAACCATCGCGCCGTTGACTGCCTTGATGGGAAGATTATTCAACTCGTCGAGCACCAGGGGACTCGCATTGAGCAGCACATTGTATTCGAACTTGTCGAGCTTCTCGACGCCAGCCGGAAGGATCAGGTTCTGTTTCCCGATCGCGTTGATCACATCGTCAGGGGACAATCCCTTGGAACGCAGGGCCTTGTAATCCAGATCGACCTGAACCTGCCTGTTCTTGCCGCCGTAGGGCGAAGGAATTGCTGCGCCCTCGACCTCGGCGAGTTGCGGGCGGATGAAGTTGTTCGAAATGTCGAACAACTGGTTATCCAGAAGCGTCTTGCTGGAAAGCGCAAGCTGCAGTATCGGCACGCTTGATGCGTTGTAGCTCAGAATCAGGGGCGGCGTAATTCCCGGCGGCAGGCGCTTCAGAACCGTCTGGGACAACGCGGTCACCTGGCTGACCGCCGCATTGATGTTGACATTCGGCTGGAAGAAAATCTTGACGATGCCAACACCCAAAAGCGACTGCGACTCGATATGCTCGATATCATTCACCGTAGTCGTCAACTGCCTTTCATAATAAGTGACGATACGACTGGACAGGTCGTCGGGAGCCATCCCGTTGTAGGTCCACACAGCGCTGACCACCGGCACGTTGATATCGGGAAAAACGTCTGTGCGCATGTTCACATAGACGAGCGGCCCCAAGATGGCTATCAACAAGGCAAGTACGATGAAAGTGTAAGGTCGGCTCAACGCGACCCGAACGATCCAGACCATTAGCTTATCCAGTCAAAGAAACGGAATAAATAGAATATGTTACACCGTCTGCAGGTAGATTCTGAAAAATCATGGCAGCAACCACAAAATCATGGGCAGCATCCGGTTACCTGCCGCCCAACGCACGTAATCATAACCGATGATCATCCGATTTGATCGGATGTGAAAATAAATTCACATATTCTAACCCACCCATTTCCCGGGGAAGGCGGAAGGGCATCACAAGGGTTTTTCGATAAATCGATGCAATGTGAATGACCTGCAAAATATCGTGGCGCATGTGCCGGAATCGGCTTCGCCCAATTCGAACTCGAAATCGTGCAGCCTGACAACCGCCATAACGATGCTGAGTCCGAGCCCGAATCCCGGGGCACACTGACCGTTAGCCCCGCGATAAAAGCGGTTGAGCACAGCAGCCCTTTCGCTCGCCTCGATTCCCGGACCGGTATCGATGATGTCTATCCTTGCACCGCCATTGCCTTGCGAAAGACGCGCCACGACCTTGCCCCCTACGGGCGTAAATTTGATGGCATTATCGAGCAGATTCACGATCGCCTCGAACAGGAGCTCCCCGTCACCCTGAATTGGGGCAAGCTTTTCTGCCGACATGGACAGGTCGATAGACTTGTCCTCTGCAAGGGGCTCGAAGAAAACGACTGCCTGCTCGAGTATATCGGACAGGTGTACCGCCTTGAAGCCCGCCCGTCTTTGCGTGTTTTCGATTTCGGAGATGCGCAGCAACGCCCGAAAACGCAACAGCAGGGAATCCATTTCAGAAATCACCTGCTCCAGCATGGCATTTGGCGCATCGACCTGTTGCTGGGCTCGATAAATCAGCGCACGCAGCCTTGTCAGCGGCGTACGCAAGTCATGCGCAATGTTGTCGCAAACGCTTTTGACCTCCGACATCAGCCTCTCGATCTCATCCAGGGTCTTGTTCACAATGGCAGTCAGCATGTCGAGTTCGTCTCGCCTCCCGGAAATCGGCAACCTCTGCCTGATATCGCCCCGCATGATCAGTTCGCACACGCGCTGAATCTGCTCGATACGACTCAAGGGTCGGAAACTCAAAACAAGGCCGAATATCAGCCCCAAGGCCACAGTCAGCGACCCCCCCCAAAAAAACGCGCCTTTCATGATCCCCCGAAATTCGGCAAGCTGTTGCACATCATGGCCCAACAGCAGCAGATTGCCAGAGTCCAGACGAATGACGGCAGCCCTGGCAACAAGCGGCGGAAGCGAAGAGGAGATCAGGCTGGTTTGATAGATTCTTCCATTTCTTGGCAAATCAGGCGGAATGCCGGAGACATTTCCCGCTATCTCTCTGCCATCGCTTGCAAAAAGCCCATAAAAATAAATATGCCGCTGATCGCGCCCGATGCCCTCTTCGATTTTTCCGGGAAGAAGATCGCTTCTGGTGTCAACGAAATCCTGCATTTCCAGGATCAAAATCTGGTCCACCCGGCGGGTCATCTCCCTGGCCGTCTTCCAGTAGACGAATCCCATCAGCATGATCACGCATACCGTGAAAAATATGCTGTATATGAGCGTCAGCCGGAATGTCGTCGTCCGGGAAAACTTAGCGATGTTCACTGAGGATGTATCCCGATCCGCGAACAGTATGGATAAGGGGTGGCAGGCCGGGGCTATCCACCTTGCGGCGAAGACGCCCGATATGCACGTCGATGATATTGGTGCCCGGATCGAAGTGATAGCCCCATACCGACTCGAAAAGCATGGTGCGGGTGAGAATCTGCTCGGAATTGCGCATCATGTATTCCAGCAGGCGAAATTCCATTGGCAAAAGATCAAGCTGGACTTTACGCCGGCTGACCGTTCTTGCCACGAGGTCGAGTTCCAGATCCAGGATGCGCAACACGGTCTGGGGAAACTGCCTCTCTTTCCTGCGCAACAGAACCTCGACCCTTGCCGCCATCTCGTCGGAAGCGAAAGGTTTGACCAGATAATCGTCTCCACCGGCGCGCAGCCCCTG
>JAJZTT010000174.1 GCA_021848705.1 Pseudomonadota bacterium | reverse complement strand
CCGATCTTCCACCGCAATGGGTGGAGACGGAGATGGCGATGGCAGCGCCGGTCGTGCAGGCAATTCCACTTTCGCTTCGGCATTGATGAATGCATTGTCGCAATCGGGTATCACGGTCGGATCCACTTCGAGTGGAACGACCACCCCATCGAGCGGAGCGTCACAGTCTCCGCAGCAGGCGCTCCAGTCCTTCATGCAAAATCTTTTTGCCGCTTTGCATGCCCAGTCCTCGGGACAAAACCAGACGGGAGACAATGACCGCAGCGGTGCTGCTGCAGCTGGCGCCATGGGAAGCCATCATGGCGGGATCGGAAAGATGGAAGCGAACCTGCAGAGCCTGATCCAGCAACTTTCCTCCGGTACGTCGATGAGTCCGGTGGATGCATCGCTTCAGCAGAGCTACCAGAACCTCATCGGCACTCAGGGCGCAACAGGCAACCAGTCTTCCCTGACCAGCTTGCTGCAGACGCTTTCGCAGAATCTGCAGGGCGTCGGAATGACCGGCAACATCGTCAATTCCCAGGGATGATCCCGGGGATCGCCCGGATTCCGGGCGATCCCTTCACTCCAGCCCCAGCCACTTGTCGATCAGCCCGATGCGCTCGAGCACGATGAAGAGGACGATGCCGATGGCAAATCCGATGCCAAATGGCAGAATCAGCTGGTGCATGGCCAAAGCATTCATTGAGTATCTCCTGTCTGTTGGTGACGTTCGCATGAAATCCGAACGGGGTTTACATTAACGGATAACCAGCGGACAATACATGTACAGTTCAGGAATCGATCGTCAATACTGTACAGGTTGAACAGCCATGCCAATGATCAGTCTGGATCCTGGGGATTCCCTTCCGCTCATCGACCAGATCGCGAATTCGGTCAGGAAAATGATCGACGAAAGAGCGCTGAGGGCGGGTTCCAGGATGCCTTCGATCCGGAATTTCGCCCAGGATCACGGCGTCAGCCGCTTCACGGTCGTCCAGGCTTACGACAGGCTGGTGGCCATGGGTTACCTGGAATCCAGGCAGGGCTCCGGCTTTTACGTCCTGCAGCGCAAGGCGCCCCATCTCCCGACCGAAGGGCCTTATGTTCCGGACAGCGCGGTGGACGTGGTCTGGCTGCTGAGAAATTCCCTCGAGCACAGATCGAGCAGCACCATGCCCGGCGCTTGGTGGCTGCCAGCCCCCTGGATGGAAGAGACCGGGATCCGGAAGAGCATGAGGGCGCTATCCATGCGGCACGGGGAATTCATGACCGCCTACGGAACGCCCGCGGGCTATTTTCCGTTGCGCGAATTGCTGAGAAACAAGCTCTCGAACATGGGCATCGGCGCGGACGTCTCGCAGATCGTGCTGACTTCGGGCGTGACCCATGCGATGGATCTGGTATCGAGGTATTTCGTGCGGGCGGGGGATACCGTCCTGGTCGACGATCCGGGCTACTTCATCCTGTTCGGAGGGCTCAAGTCGTTCGGCGCGAAGATCGTCGGCGTGCCCTGGAATGCCGACGGGCCCGATACGGCGATCATGGAGGAATTGATCAGGGAGCATCGGCCGAGGCTCTTCTTCACCAACACGATCCTGCACAATCCGACCGGGGCGAGCATCAGCCAGGCGGTCGCCTACAGGATGCTCCAGCTCGCGGAAAAATACGACCTGATCCTGGTCGAGGACGACATCTACGGGGATTTCCATCCCTCGAACCCGACCCGGCTCGCGACGCTGGATCAGCTCAACCGGGTGATCTACGTGAGCAGCTATTCGAAGACGGTTTCCGCGAGCCTGCGGGTGGGGTATTTCGCCTGCAGGCCCGATCTCGCGGCGAGCCTTTGCGACGTCAAGCTGCTGACCGGGCTCACCACCTCGGAAATCAGCGAGAGGATGATGTACCAGCTGCTCACCGAGGGCCATTACAGGAAGCACATGGACAAGCTGAAGTCGAAGCTTCTGGCTTCCAGGCAGAGCGTCATTTCGAAGCTCGAATCGCTCGGTTTTTCGCTGCATTGCGAGCCGGAAGGCGGGATGTTCGTCTGGGCGAAGCTGGAGGAAGGATGCAATTCCGCCGAGATCGCGGGAATCGCCGCGAGGAAGGGAATCATGCTCGCGCCCGGAAACATGTTCAGGCCGCACCAGGAGCCTTCCCCCTGGTTCCGGTTCAATGTGGCGCATTGCGGCGACGAGGCGACTTTCGAATTCCTTTCTTCGTGTACCACGGCGAAATGATGCCGAGAACTGGTAATGGGCCACTTGTCTATTTCGACCATACTTCAGGCAACCGTTCTGCCTGATCCTGTTCGAGGTGGATCGCCCCTTCCTGCATGTCGGGTGGATACCTGTAGCGCTGCAAGGTGATGCGAATCAGAGTGCGCAGTCTCGCACGCAGCTTTCGCGTTTTTGCCAGTCCACCGTGGTGCTGTTGCGTAATTTGTCGGTCAGTTCATGAGCGATCTGTTTGAGAATTTCGTCGCCAAGTTCCAGGGCCATTCCGATCAGCACTTCGATGGCCTGCGCGCTTTCTATTGCCCGATTCCTGTAGCGGTTCAATGCGGCCATCAGCCTTTCGCCGAATTTCACATTCTCGGCGCATCGAGAAAACTTCGAATAACCCATTGAATTGCAGATCACCCGGTCGACGGTCGTCGTAAATGCCCCGCCGGGGAAAGCCGCCCGGCGCATCGAACCGCATATCGCAACCATCGTTATAGCCAAACGGATTTGGAAAATGAGTTTGTTCTTCACTTTTCGTCAGTTATCGCTTGCTTCGGCATCACCTGGAGCTTTTTGAATGAAACGGAAAGAAAATGGACTTTGATAATTCTAATTTATGGGGAAAGACCGGGGTGATATGTTTCGTTGTTTTACTGTCATTGGCGGCGGTTATCTGAATTCTCTATCCCCATGCATTTATTGGATAATCAAGGAAAATACAGATTGTAAAATCTCCTGAAATCTGGTTGACTATCGCCTGTACAAGAACAGGTTAATTCATGGATTTGGGCGTTTTTCTTTCGAAAAGCTACCCGAGCCTTCGGCGGTCAATCTTTCCATGCATCAAATGCGTGATGACCACATTGATGAATGTGATGGGAAATTACTTCAATGCCGATAGGTTGTAATGATGGATTGTGGGGGGGATTATAATTGAAGAAAAAAAGATATTTCGCAGGCCTTTCTCTTCTGGTAATGAGCAAGATTGCGCTTTCAGCACCGCCTCCTGAAGCCGGCACGCTGCTTCAGGGAATTGAAAAACAGATCCGGCAGCCCGCTACCCCACCCGAGCAGGAAATTTTTCCCAAGGAACCCGCACCGTCTGTTCGGCGCGAGGGGGTCGTAGTGCTCGTCAAGGCTTTCCACATTACCGGTTCCAAATTGTTGCCGGAATCCTTCGTCACCGAAAAACTGAAGCAATTCATTGGTCACGAACTTACCTTTACCGAACTGGAAAAGGTGGCGCAGGTCGTTGCGGAGATCTACCGTTCGAAGGGCTACGTGGTCAGAACATACCTTCCACCCCAGAATATTGTAAATGGCGTAGTGGAAATCAGGATCATCGAGGGGCATCTTTCTTCGATCAGAATTGACAGCAAGGGAAAAAAGCTGCGCATTTCCAGCGAAGTGGTTCAAAAAATCATCGAGTCTTCCCAGCCTATAGGCGCGCCGGCTCGATTCGACTCAATCGAGAGCGGCTTGATGCTGCTGAACGAAGTACCCGGAGTGTTCGCTTCTGGGAACTTGGAGCCGGGAGGAAAGTCCGGGGAAACGGCGCTTCGCCTCAAGGTTCAAGATGGCCCGCTGGTCGATGGCAGTGTCGATGTGAACAATTATGGCATGCGAAGTACGGGTGCAGCCCAGGCAACGGTCATGCTGAACGTCAATGACCCCTCCGGGAAGGGGGATCAAATATCGTTGAGAGGACTGAAGTCGGAAGGGACGGACTATCTGCGGATTGGCTATTCCTATCCCATTGGCTATGACGGACTGCGGGTTGGCGCGAATGCCTCGTCCTTGAATTATTGGTTGGTCGGCGATTTCGCTGCTCTCCATGCTTACGGAACGGCTTCGACATTTGGGCTGATGGCAGGATATCCACTCTATCGTAGCCGTGAAAAGAACGCTTCGCTCTCGGCTACCGTTGATCACAGACACTTCGTCAACCAGACAGTCGCAGGCACGGTAAGCGACAAGGTGGAGAATGTAGGTGAGTTCAACTTGTCCGGCAACCTGTTTGATGACCTGCTGGGAGGCGGATTCAGCGTAGCTGCTCTATCCCTTTATCAGGGTAGCCTCAACCTGAATGGGGATCCGGCAAATCTCGCAAATGATTTGATATCGGCGAATACACAAGGCAGTTTCTGGAAGCTGGGGGCGAACGCCAACAGGCAGCAAAGAATCACCAGAACGATTTCCCTTTATGCGGCATTAACCATGCAATACGCAGGGAAAAACCTGGACCCGGTCGAAAAGTTCTATCTTGGTGGTCCCAGCGGCGTTCGCGCCTATCCGGTCAATGAGGCGGGAGGAGACTCCGGCTACCTGTTCAACCTTGAGTTGCGCAAAAATTACAGCAAACAGATCATGGGTTTTGCATTCTACGATTCAGGAGGTGTGACGCAAAACAAGAATCTCTGGTATGGCTGGCAGGCACTCACCAATGCGCCCAACAGCTATTCGCTCAGTGGAGCGGGCTTCGGTGTCAATGTGAATTGGAAAACCTGGATAATCAAGTCGTCGGTCGCCTGGCGGTTGGGCGGTAACCCGGCCGCCAATCCCCTGACTGGGGCCGACAGCGATGGCAGCAGGCATATTCCGACCGGCTGGATCCAGATCATAAAAACGCTCGAATAAGCATCCGATCACGATAAACACGAGAATGCTAATATGAATCGCATTTACCTATCCATCTGGAACGCCACGACTCGTACTTTTGTTGCCGTATCGGAAATTGCCCGTAGGCGCGGCAAACAGTGTTCTTCACGTACTGCAAGAGGCATTCGCCCTTCGATCATTGTTTTATCGATATCGTTCTGCTCGACGGGCGGTGCTGCGCCTCTGGGGGCGAATGTACTACCGACCGGCGGCGTGGTGAGCCTGGGCAAGGCGACAATCAGCACGATCGGCAATGCGATGACGGTGACCGAGGGTACCAGTCGGGCTGCAATCAACTGGAATTCATTCAATATCGGCCAGAGTGCTTCCGTCCAGTTCATCCAGCCAGGTTCATCGTCCGTTCTATTGAATCGTGTGGTCTCCGCCAATCCCAGCCAGATCTACGGACATATGAGCGCCAACGGGCAGATATTTCTGGTCAATCCCAACGGCATACTGTTTGGACGGACGGCCAGTGTGAATGTCGGATCGCTGGTTGCCTCCACCCTCGGGATCAAGGACTCCGACTTCCTGTCGGGACAATACAGTTTCAGCCGGAACGGATCGACGGCGAGTGTCATCAACGAGGGAAACCT
>JAJZTT010000173.1 GCA_021848705.1 Pseudomonadota bacterium | reverse complement strand
TTTCTTGAAATGATCCAGATCGATCATCATCACCGCCATGCAGTTCGAATATCGCCTGTCGAGCCTGTCCAGCTCATCGGCGAGTTTTTCAAGAAAAGAACGGCGGTTCAGCATTCCGGTCAGGGAGTCGGTCGAGGCAAGCTCTGCAAGTCTTGCTTCCATTTCCTTGCGCTCGGACACGTCCCTCTGGACGGAAATCCAATGCGTGAACCAGCCGGATTCATCCGCTACGGGAACGATTTCGAATTCATTCCAGTACGTGGTGCCATCCTTGCGGTAATTGAGCGTTTCCGCACGCACCGGCTGCCATTTTTCGAGGGAGCGACGCACCTTGTCCAGCGCCTTCCTGTCGGATAACGGCCCCTGCAGGATTCTCGGGTTCTGTCCGATCAGTTCTTCCGGTGCATAACCGTTGCGAACGAAAAACACCTTGTTGGCCCAGACGATCCTCGGACCTGGCGCATTGACGGGTTCCGCCTCGGTGATGACGATGGCATCGTTCAGGCTGTCTATACACACGGAAAGCCATTTCGGGAAGGCTTCCAGGTCCGGGATGAAAAGGGGTGGAATGGGATCTTTCAGAATCATTGCGATGCGCTCCATTACAGGATGGAGGCGGCCTCACACCACCTCGAGAAATGCCTTCACCACGGCAGGATCCAGCCTGATCCCCTGCAATCTCCTGATTTCCCCGATTGCGCTGTCTCTGCCCAGCGCGGCGCGGTACGGTCTCGGAGACGACATCGACTCATAAATGTCGGCGACCGTCAGGATTCTTGCTTCGTCGAGAATGTGCCCTTCTTTCAGTCCGTGTGGATAACCGGATCCATCCAGATATTCGTGATGCTGCCTGACCATCTCAGCAATCGGCCATGGATACTGAATGTTTTTCAGGATATTGTACCCGACTTCCGGGTGCGTCTTGATCAGTGCGTATTCCGCAGGCGTCAGGCGGCCCGGTTTGGTGAGAATCTCCACGGGGATGTGTATCTTGCCCAGGTCGTGCACGATCCCTGCCAGATACAGTCCCTGGAGACGCCTTTCATCCCATCCCATTTGCCTGCCGATGGAGACGGCGAGTTCGGCGACATTTTTTTCGTGTCCTGCCGTATAAGGATCCCTCTGTTCCAGGGTGGCGGCAATCGCCAGCAGCGAGTCTTCGAGCGCCCGCTCGGCCCGGTTCGCCAGGCTGATCTGTTCCTGCAAGGCCCGGTGATAGGCATCCTTGGTTCTCCTCGACTCGATTCCGTAGGAAAGGTTGCTCACCAGTTCCTGGAACAGCTTCGTAGCCGATTCGGTGAATGCGCTGGGGATACGCGAATAGACCGACAAAACCCCGGCAACCTCTCCATTGATCCTGATGGGTAGGGAAGCCGAAGAGCGCAGGCCGAAAGCCATGGCTTTTTCCCTCCATGGCTGGAATGCCTCGGACCGCTCGAAATCATTTTCCATGAAGATCGCGTCTGTCCGCATCGCCATTCCTGACGGGCCGCGGCTGAACGCATTGTTTCCCCATGAAATCTTCAATCCTTCCGCGTAGCTCCCGGCGCATCCGGCCGATGCGACGATGGAAACGCTTTTTTCTTCATCCTTCTCCTTCCATCCGATCCAGGCCAGCTGATAGCAGTTTTCCGCAGTGATGGCCTCGCATACCGCAGCAATCAGCCTCGCCTCCGATTCCGAATACACCAGCGCCCTGTTTCCATCGCTCAACGCCTTGAGCGCCCAGTTGTGCCTGGAGAGGCTTTCCCTCGCCTCCTTCTGATCGGTAATGTCCAGCAACACCACCAGCACGCCGACAATCTCGCCTGAACTGGAGCGCATCGGTGATTTCGACGTGCTCACCCATCCTGTCCTGCCGTCTACCGTGTATGGCTCCTCCAGTTCCAGGCGTTCCCCGGATTCGATGACCCTTCGATCGTCCGCTCGATAGCGCCTGGCAAGCTCCACGGGGAAAAAATCGAAATCGGTTTTCGCGGCGACGTGTTCGGGCCGCAGTCCGAAGTCGTTTGCAAAGCTCCCGTTGCAGGAAATGAATTCGGATTTCAGGTTCTTGAGCAGAATCTTGTGGGAAATCTGGTCGATGACGTAGCGACAACTTTCTTCGCCCAACAGGCCGGCCTGTTCCGGAATCGTTCCGAAGTTCGGATTCATGCATCCTCCATCAGTTACGCAGCCCGATTCCACGGATCGATTTTTCTCATCATCACCAGCCGCTTGCAGGCCTGAACCACATCCGGGTCATACCTGCTTCCCGAACCGGACTCCAATTCCGAGAGCGCATACGGGACATCCCTGGCCTGGCGGAAGGGACGGTGGGAGAGCATGGCTTCGAGCGAGTCCGCCACCCGAATGATCCGGGCCCCCAGCAGGATTTCTTCCCCGCGCAACCCTGCCGGATACCCGCTTCCATCGAAATTCTCATGGTGCTGGCAAACGATTTCCGGAACCTCGCAGGCGAAATCGATGTTCTTCAGGATGTCCCGTCCGGTTTCCGGATGGGCTTTGATCAGGCCGAATTCCTCCATGCTGAGTTGCCTTCCCCGGTTGAGTATTTCCGCGGGAATTTCGATCTGCCCGATGTCATGGAGCAACGCAGAGGTTTTCAGGCATTCCTGCTGATTCTCGTCGAGGCCCATTTCCTTCGCGATGGCCACAGAAAAATCAGCCACCCTGCGCTGATGATTCGCAGTGGTCGGATCGCGGTACAGCATCGCCGAGCCGAGGGATTCTATCGTCTGATCGAACTGCGTCCTCAGTTTTTTGTTCATTTCCACCAGGGATTGACTAGAGGCCAACCGGATGTCCTGCTGGCGCAGCAACTCGCCGAACAGCAAGGTGGCAAGCAGGTTGAACGAGAAAAGCACGGGCCCGTAAGCCAGCAATGTTTCCATTCCTGTCGAGAAGGGCTGGATGAACAGCAGGGAGAGCGAATCGGCCAGACCGACCGCCAGGCCCATAATGGCAATCCTTGCCGTGCCGGAGCGATTTTTTTCCGTAACCTGCAATGCCATCAGGGTGCACGCAAAGTCGGCAAGAATGCGAAGCTCCGGCACGACCCAGCCATCCCCTTCCCAATAGTAACGGGTGATCGCTTCGACAAATGCCACCAGCATGCCGACTCGCACTCCGCCGAACAACAGGCTGACGGCAACGATGCTCGCCCTGATATCCAGGTTGACGCCGACAGCGGTATTCAGATGGAAAATGACCGAAACCGCTCCGAACAGGACGAAAAATGCGCCGCGAATCCTTCCGCGTTGCCTGGCAGTGACGGCAGGGGCCCATCCGGACTCGGTCGTTCCATAGAGCGCGAAGAGGAACACGGTGAAACCTGCCGCAGAAACGAGGGAAGTCAGACGATTCATTTTTTTCCGGCATGTCCTTGGGCGATTCCGGGCATTCGCGCCATCGGATTTCATTTTTACATATTGTATCGATATTATCATATTAAGGGGATGCGCAGGAGGGCATTCAGCGAAATCGTACCGACGCAATGGAATCCCCGGGCTGACATCGGAATGCTGATTCCGCATTGACATCCAGCTTGCATTCGCCTAGATTCCGAACATGCCGACAAGAAGCCTTCGCCGATTGATTGCAGTATTTTGTCTCGCGATGCTGGGATGGTGCCAGTTCGCGGTGGCATCCTATTCCTGTCCGATGGATGCGCACGAGATCGCCTCCCTGCATGACAGCCAAAGCCCAGGCGGCACGCACCAGAAGCCCTCCCTGCTTTGCAAGCTGCATTGCGACAAATCCGCACCTTCCCAGGCTTCCCAAGTTCCAGCCCCTGTTTTCGCCCTATTCCACCCTGCAACGCCTTTCGAACAACCCGCCCTGATCGAGGCATTAGCTCATGATCGCCCATGCAGACTGGCGGGTGCTTTCCCTCCCCTGCGAATCCGCCACCAGTCTTTCAGGAATTAGGCTCTTGAGTTGAAACTGCCGCCACCGGCGGCTTTTTTCGTTTACCCAGGAGAAGATTTTCATGTCATGTTTCATACGCCGTTTCGGCGGACTTGTGGCGCTTTCCATACCGCTGCTCGGCACAAGCACCATCAGCCATGCGCTGACATTCGAAGAGGCCATGAAACTTGCCGAGTCTCGCGCGCCGCAACTCAAGGCGCGATCAGCCAACGTTGCTTCGGCCGAGGCATTGAAGCAGTCGGCAGGCCATCTTCCCGATCCCAAGCTCGAACTCGGCATCGAGAACCTCCCTGTCAGCGGACCCGGGCAATTCAGCCTGACGCAAGACTTCATGACGATGAGGAAGATCGGACTGATGCAGGAATTTCCCAACAGGGAAAAACGAAGTGCGCAGGTGGACGACGCGCGGGCGGAAGCTGACGTCGCCACGACACAGTTGCAGATCGAAAAGCTGAATGTTTTGCGGGAAACTGCAGCAGCCTGGATTGCGCGAAATACCGCAGAGAAGGAGATCGGGCTTGTCGGTTCGCTTCGTGATGAAAACCGGCTTTTCGATGCCGCAGTGCGAGCCAGGATCGCATCCGGGAAGGGATCGCTTGCTGACGGCCTCGCTCCTCGCCAGGAAGCCATGGCGATCGACAATCTCGAAAGCGATCTCGTGGCGCGCCGCTCGAAGGCGATCGCGGAACTGGAACGCTGGATCGGAAAGGCAGCCGATGCCCCTCTCCAGGGGGGAGTTCCGGACTGGCCAGTCGATCACGCGATGCTCTCCCATGCGCTCCATCGTCATCCCGAACTCATGCTGTTCGATTCCAGAAGCAGCGAAATCGATGCCGAAATCAGGGAAGCCAAGGCTGAAAAAATTCCGGACTGGGGTGTGGAACTCGCCTATCAGCAACGCGCTCCTCAATTCGGCAACATGGCTTCCGTTCAGTTCACCATCGCGCTTCCGATGTTTCCGGAATCGCGCCAGGATCCGAAGATTGCTGCCAAAATCGCTGAAAGGGAAGCACTCGACGCAGAGCGGGATGCGACAGTCAGGGAACACAACGCCACGCTCGAATCCGACATAGCGGAGTATCAACGCCTGAAGGATTCGCTCGAACGCCAGCAGAAGGTGCTGATTCCGCTCTCCGATGAAAAAATCAACCTGATCCAGGCCGAGTGGAAATCCGGGAAAGCAAACCTTGCCGACCTCGCCGCAGCGCGCCGGGAGCGCATCGAAACGGAACTCAGAGCCATCGAACTGGAAAGCAGCCTGAGCCTCGCCTCGGCACGACTCCATTACGCAATGCTTCCGGGAGCCACACCATGACCAAATTCCTGTCCGTTTTATCCGTGGCGATCTTGCTGCTCGCATCGTTCTTTTTCTGGCACCGCGAGAAACAACCCGAGCCCGCAGCAAAGCCCGCCGCATCCTCCGGAAAGATCCTGTACTGGTACGACCCGATGCATCCCGAGCAGCATTTCGACAAGCCCGGAAAATCTCCCTACATGAACATGAATCTCCTGCCCAAGATTGCACGCAGAACG
>JAJZTT010000172.1 GCA_021848705.1 Pseudomonadota bacterium | reverse complement strand
CACGACCGAAACGCTGAAACCTTCCGAAACGAAGATCGGGATGATTTTTTCGATGAGCGTGGTCTTGCCGCTCCCTGAATATCCGGCAAATCCGAATATTTCCATAAACTACTTTTTAGCCCGGGAGAAGAAATGTTATATTTTGTCAAATCCAGACCGGAAAGAAAAGTCGTGACCATGGAATTGAAGGACGGATTCGGCCGAAAGATCGAATATCTGAGAATCTCGGTGACCGACCGGTGCGATCTCCGCTGCAGCTACTGCATGCCGAAGGGGCACAGGCAGTTCGAGGAACCGGAACACTGGCTGAACTTCGCGGAGATTTCCAGGCTGGTGAACATTTTCGCCGGATGCGGACTGAAGCGGGTGAGGCTTACCGGCGGAGAGCCTCTGTTGAGGAAAAATCTCCCGGAACTCGCCAGGAGGATCTCGTGCACGCCCGGAATCGAAGACCTCTCCCTCAGCACCAATGCCACCCTGCTTGCCGACCGGGCGAAGGATCTGAAGGAGGCCGGTGTCGATCGTCTCAACATCAGCCTCGATTCGCTCGACCGGGAAAGGATCCTCAGCCTGACCGGAAGGGATGTGCTGGACAGGGTGCTGGAAGGAATCGATGCCGCAAGGAATGCCGGTTTTTCCCTCATCAAGATCAACATGGTGGCCATCTCGGGCGCAAACGATCTCGAGATCGAGGAAATGGTGAAATTCTGCATGGAAAGGAATCTGGTGCTGCGCCTCATCGAAACCATGCCGATGGGGGAAACCGGAAGGAGCCAGGGCTTCCTGGATCTCCAGCCGGTAAAAAACCGGCTCGCCGAAAAATACGGCCTGGTTCCAGCGCTCATGCCTGGAGGAGGGCCTGCACGCTATCTCCAGAGCCCGGACGGAACCTTCAGCCTGGGTTTCATCACCCCCATTTCCCAGCACTTTTGCGAAACCTGCAACCGGGTGAGGCTTTCCGTGGACGGAAGCCTGCACCTGTGCCTGGGTCAGGAGGACAGGTTCGAGTTCAGGCCGCTCCTGAGGGGGGGGGCATCGGACGAGGAAATCCTCTCCGCGCTGCATCTTGCCATCTCGAGAAAGCCGGAGCGGCACGAATTCAGGGAAGCTCCCGGCAAGCTGGTGCGCTTCATGTCGGCCACTGGAGGTTAAATTTCTGTTCATACAATTTACATGGCGATCGGCTACAATGGTCCTGCAAGCAAACAAGGAGCAGCAGGAATGTATTCAGTCGATCGCAGCGTGGTCATCGTCAAGCCCAAGGAACCCTTTCTAGAATGGATCCGGAACCTTCCCGGTTCCGGAATCGACATCACGCTGGAACAGTTGCGTGCCGATTCGACCGTCTATCTCATCCCCGATTTCGACGAAATCGAGGATGCGCTTGAGGCGATCGATCACATTTACGGGAAGATTTTCGAAGCCGAGCTTGCGGAGTGGTCCGAGGAAGAAGTCACCTGGCCGCAAGAAAGAACCCTGAAGCATTTCTGGCAGTGGTTCGACGTCACGCTGCATTCTCTCGTCATCGATGCCGCAGAAGAAGTCATGGGCGAAATCCGGATGAACTGAAGGTGCAATTTCTCCCTTCTCGCCTATACTCCGGTCAGGCAACGCAAGGGAGAACCAGATGAAAACCAGAATCGTAGCCGCACTGCTCGCAACTTCCCTGATTTCCTGCAGCAGTCCGGCAACCAAGCAGGATGTCGGAACAGTCACCGGAGGCGTGCTGGGCGGAGTGCTCGGCGCTCAGGTCGGAAAAGGAACCGGAAGGGATGTCGCGATCATCGCAGGCACCCTGGCCGGAGCCTACCTAGGGAGCATGGTCGGAAAAAGCATGGACGAAACCGACCGGCTGAAGACTGCGCACGCCATCGAATACAATCCGTCCGGACAATCTTCTTCCTGGCGCAACCCGGACACCGGGAACGATTACACCGTGACCCCCACCCGGACCTACCAGACCGCAGAGGGGCCCTGCCGGGATTTCACCACGAAGGCGGTCATCGACGGGAAAAACGAATCCATCCGGGGCAAGGCCTGCAGGCAGCCCGACGGCACCTGGAAAATGATGTGATCAGGGCTTCCAGCGCAGCCAGACCCTCATCCTCCTGAATTCGTCGCTTCCCAGCGAATCGGGCAGGATGAGCGCAACCCGCCTCTTCAGGTTGAGGACGGCAAGCCATGGCGAGACGAACGTGCTGCCGTCCAGCTTCGCGCGGATTGCTTCGCCGCATCTGGTGAAGAAAGTGCAATCGTCTTCCCCGAGATCCACGGAAACCACGGAATCCCCGAGCGCGAGCAGCGCATGGCGCAGGATCGAATGGATCATGCCGATCACGAGAAATGGCACGATCAGGATGGGCAGGGAAAGATAAAGGACCAGCAGGATCGCGGAAAAATGCGCCAGAAAGAGGATCGAGGCAAGAAGCAGGGAGGGCCTGATCTCGACCTTCATTTTGCAGAAGAAGTCTCCGGACGGAGCACCTGGAAAAACACCTCGTCATCCCTGATCATGCCGAGCTGACTGCGGGCTCGTTCCTCGATCGCCGCTGAACCCTGCCGCAGGTCGAGGACGTCTGCATAGATGGCGGCGTTTCTCGTCGCCATCCTGCGGTTTTCCACCTCCTGCGCCAGGATCTGACGGTCCAGATCCCGGACCTGAAACCAGCTCCCCTTCCCCAGCCAAAGGGAATACTGCATCAGGGCAAGCAGGCCGATCAGGGTTAGGCGCAGGGCGGACATTTATCTCAGCTGGAAGAATGCCTCGCGGCCCGCGTACACAGCCATGTCGCCGAGTTCTTCCTCGATGCGGAGCAGTTGGTTGTACTTGGCGAGACGGTCGGAACGGCTCATCGAGCCGGTCTTGATCTGCATCGCATTGGTGGCGACCGCGATGTCCGCGATGGTGGTGTCCTCGGTCTCTCCCGAGCGATGGGAAACCACCGCGGTGTAGCCGGAGCGCTTGGCCAGCTCGATGGCTGCGAAGGTCTCGGTGAGGGAGCCGATCTGGTTGATCTTGATCAGCACGGAATTGGCGATCCCCTGGCGAATTCCCTCGCGAAGGATTCTGGTGTTGGTGACGAAGATATCGTCTCCGACCAGTTGAACCGAACCGGAAAGACGTCTGGTGAGGATCTTCCATCCGTCCCAGTCGTTCTCTGCCATGCCATCCTCGATGCTGATGATGGGGTACTTGTCCACCCAGGTGGCGAGATAATCGCAAAACTGCTCGGAAGTGAGCGCGAGTCCCTCGGATTCGAGGTGGTATTTCCCGTCCTTGTAGAATTCGGAGCTGGCGCAGTCGATTCCGATGGCCACATCCGAACCGGGCAGGTAGCCGGCATTTTCGATCGCCTTGACGATGAGCGAAAGCGCGGCCTCGTTGCTTTCCAGGCTGGGGGCGAATCCGCCTTCGTCGCCCACGGTGGTCGGCATTCCCTTGCTGTCGATCAGCTTTTTCAGGGAATGGAACACCTCTGCGCCGCAACGAACCGCTTCCCGGAAGCTCTGCGCGCCCACCGGGATGATCATGAATTCCTGCATGTCGATGCTGTTGTTGGCGTGCGCGCCGCCGTTGATGACGTTCATCATGGGCACCGGCATGGTCATCTGGCCCGCCCCGCCCAGATAGCGGTGAAGCGGCAGGCCGGATTCCTCTGCAGCCGCCTTGGCGACCGCCATGGAGACCGCGAGGATCGCGTTCGCACCCAACCTCGACTTGTTCTCGGTTCCGTCCAGATCGCAAAGGGTCTTGTCGATGAAGGACTGCTCGGATGCGTCGAGCCCGATGAGCGCTGCGGAAATCTCGGTGTTGACGAACTCGACCGCCTTCAGGACGCCCTTGCCCATGAAGCGGGCTGCGTCCCCGTCCCGAAGTTCCACGGCTTCCTTGGTGCCGGTCGATGCGCCGGAAGGGACGGAAGCCCTCCCCAGCACACCGGACTCGAGCAGTACGTCCGCTTCCACGGTGGGATTGCCCCTGGAATCCAGAATTTCGCGGGCGATGATGTCGATGATGGCGCTCATGCTAAAACTTACCTTTCCTATTGTTTATGACTCAGCTGGTTGCTGGTGTTCGATGAAGCCCCGGCTTTTGACCAGGGCATCCAGTTCTTTCAGTGTTTCGAGCAGCGCTCTCATTTTCCCGAGCGGCCAGGCATTGGGACCGTCGGAAAGCGCCTGATCCGGATCAGGATGCGTTTCCATGAAAATGCCGGAAATCCCGGAAGCCACCGCGGCCCTGGCCAGCACAGGGACGAATTCGCGCTGCCCGCCGCTCCTGTCCCCCTGCCCGCCGGGAAGCTGGACCGAATGAGTGGCGTCATACACCACCGGGCATCCGGTTTCGCGCATCACGGCCAGCGATCTCATGTCCGACACCAGATTATTGTAGCCGAAGGAAGCGCCTCTTTCGCAGACCAGGATATTGTCCGCTCCGCTTGCGACCCGCGCCTTTTCAACGACCTGCTTCATGTCCCAGGGCGCAAGGAACTGCCCCTTCTTGATGTTGACGGGCTTTCCGCAGGCGGCCACCTTCTGGATGAAGTCCGTCTGGCGGCAAAGGAATGCTGGCGTCTGCAGCACGTCGACCACCGCTGCCGCCGCATCGATCTCGTCCGCCTCGTGCACATCGGTCAATACCGGAACGCGGATCTTTTCCCTGACTTCCGCGAGAATCTTCAATCCCTCTTCCATGCCGGGCCCCCGGAAGGATTTCGCAGAACTGCGGTTCGCCTTGTCGAAGGAAGACTTGTAGATGAATGGTATCCCAAGCTCGTTGCAGATTTCTTTCAGTCGACCCGCGGTTTCCATGGCGAGTTCGCGCGATTCGATCACGCAGGGACCTGCGATCAGGAAGAGCGGGTGCCCGAGACCCGCATCAAAATGGCATAGCTTCATGGATCAGTTTTCCTTGAATTCCAGGGCTGCGCGGACGAAGGATTCGAATAGCGGATGGCCGCGACGTGGATTGGAAGTGAATTCGGGATGGAACTGGCAGGCCACGAACCAGGGATGGTCGGGCAGTTCGATCATTTCACAAAGATCGTTGGTCGTCGAGACGCCGCTCACCCTGAGCCCGGCCGCCTCGAGTTGGTGACGATACTGGTTGTTGACCTCGTAACGATGGCGATGGCGCTCGACGATGGTGTCGGAACCGTAGATCTTCCTGGCAAGCGTTCCCTCGGCCAGCCTGCATTCCTGACCGCCGAGGCGCATGGTGCCGCCCAGATCCGAGTTTGCGCTCCTGGTTTCGAGCTTGCCGTCCGCGGTCCGCCACTCGCTGATGAGCGCGATCACCGGATAGGGGGTTTCCGGTTCGAACTCGGTGCTGTTCGCGCCGGGCATGTTCGCCTTGTGGCGTGCGAACTCGATCACTGCGAGCTGCATGCCGAGGCAGATGCCAAGATAGGGAACGCCGTTCTCGCGGGCGTGACGGATCGCCCGGATCTTTCCCTCGATTCCGCGCTTGCCGAATC